>NZ_JAKFWN010000006.1:0-236105 GCF_021731865.1 Raskinella chloraquaticus (SeqCode)
TGGTGATAACGTCACCATGGAAGTGGTGCTGATTGCGCCGATCGCCATGGAAGAGAAGCTGCGCTTCGCCATCCGCGAAGGCGGGCGGACAGTTGGCGCCGGCGTCGTTGCCAGCATTATTGAGTGAATGAGGCGGCGATCTCATATCGCCACCACGGGTTTTCGAAGAAAGACAAGCGGTCATGAACGGTCAAAATATTCGCATCCGGCTCAAGGCGTTCGATCATCGTATCCTCGATGCCTCGACGCGCGAGATCGTGAGCACGGCCAAGCGGACGGGCGCGCAGGTTCGCGGGCCCATTCCGCTGCCGACGCGGTTGGAGAAATTCACCGTCAACCGTTCGCCGCACATCGACAAGAAGAGCCGCGAACAGTTCGAAATTCGCACCCATAAGCGGCTCCTCGATATCGTCGATCCCACACCGCAGACGGTCGATGCTTTGATGAAGCTCGATCTTGCTGCGGGCGTGGACGTCGAGATCAAACTCTAAGGTTTTACGGCGCTGGTTCTAGCGCCATTGAAGGAAGGTCGTCACCGATGCGTTCCGGTGTCATTGCACAAAAGGTTGGCATGACCCGCATCTTCACAGATGGCGGGGAACATGTTCCGGTCACCGTGCTTCGCCTCGACGGGTGCCAGGTTGTGGCGCACCGCACCGAGGAGAAGAATGGCTATGTCGCAGTCCAGCTGGGAGCTGGGCGCGCCAAGGTCAAGAATGTGTCCAACGCCGAGCGGGGACATTTTGCGGTTGCCAAGGTCGAGCCGAAACGCCGCGTTGCGGAATTTCGTGTCGATAAGGACGGGTTGATTCCGGTTGGCGCCGAGCTGACGGCTGATCATTACGTTCCCGGTCAGTTCGTCGATGTCACAGGCATCACCGTCGGCAAGGGCTTTGCCGGCGCGATGAAGCGGTGGAATTTCGGCGGTCTGCGCGCCACCCACGGCGTCTCCGTGTCGCATCGTTCGCATGGCTCCACGGGTAACCGTCAGGATCCGGGCAAGACCTTCAAGAACAAGAAGATGGCCGGCCATCTCGGCCAGGAGCGGGTGACAACCCAGAATCTCAAGGTCATTCGTACCGATGTCGAGCAGGGCCTCATCCTCGTCGAGGGCGCGGTTCCCGGCAGCAAGGGTGGGTGGATCCTGGTCAGCGATGCGGTGAAGAAGCCGCTGCCGAAGGATGCGCCGCTTCCCGGTGCGTTCAAGGCACCGGTGGCCGACGTGACCGCCAGCCCGGCCGCGGCCAGCGGCGAGGGAGAATAAGATGAAGATCGATATCAGCAGCCTTGAAGGCAAGGCGTCGGGTTCGCTTGATCTGTCAGACGACGTCTTCGGCCTCGAGCCGCGTGGCGACATTTTGCAGCGCGTGGTCCGCTGGCAGCTTGCCAAGCGCCGCGCCGGCACGCACGACGTCAAGAATCGTGCAGAGATCGCGCGTACCGGCAAGAAGATGTATGGGCAGAAGGGTACGGGGCGTGCCCGCCACTCCTCGGCGCGCGCTCCGCAGTTTCGCGGCGGTGGCCGGGCGTTTGGACCAACGCCACGCGATCACGGGCACGATCTGCCCAAGAAGGTGCGCGCGCTCGGCCTGAAGCTGGCACTATCCTCCAAGGTCAGATCATCGAGCCTGCTCATTCTCGATCAGGCGAGCATGAAGGATGCGAAGACGGCAGCCCTTCTGGAGAGTTTCGGCAAGCTTGGCCTGGTCAATGCGCTCATCATTGACGGGGCGAGCGTTGACGAGAATTTCGGGCTCGCCGCCCGCAACATTCCCCATATCGACGTGCTGCCGGTGCAGGGGATCAATGTTTACGACATCCTGCGCCGCGACAAGCTTGTGCTGACGCGCGCAGCGGTTGAAGCCCTGGAGGCGCGCCTCAAATGATCGATCCCCGGCATTACGATGTGATCCGCTCGCCGGTCATCACGGAAAAGGCAACGTTGGCCTCGGAGCACAGCAAGGTGATCTTCCGCGTCGCCATTGATGCGACCAAGGACGAGATCAAGCAGGCTGTCGAGAAGCTCTTCGACGTCAAGGTGACGGCGGTCAACACGCTGGTCACCAAAGGCAAGGTCAAGCGCTTCAAAGGCCGGCTCGGCCAGCGCAGCGATGTTAAAAAAGCAGTTGTGACGTTGGCCGAAGGCCAATCGATCGACGTCACGACCGGCCTCTGAGGGAAGGGCGTAACATGGCTCTCAAGCAATTCAAGCCGACGACACCGAGCCAGCGCCAGCTGGTTCTGGTTGATCGCTCCGAGCTTTACAAAGGCAAGCCGGTCAAGGCGCTCACCGAAGGGTTGAGCTCGTCGGGCGGGCGCAACAATCTCGGGCGCATCACGGTTCGCTTCCGTGGCGGCGGGCACAAGCGGACGTATCGTCTGGTCGATTTCCGCCGGCGTGAGCATGCCGGCAAGATCGCCCATGTGGAGCGGATCGAGTACGACCCAAACCGCACGTCGTTTCTGGCGCTTCTCAAATATGATGATGGCGTTCTGTCCTACATTCTGGCGCCGCAGCGTCTGGCGGTTGGCGATGCGGTGACGGCTGGTGACAGCGTTGACGTGAAGCCCGGCAATGCGATGCCGCTGCTGGCTATCCCGGTTGGAACGCTGGTGCACAATGTGGAACTCAAGATCGGCAAGGGCGGGGCCATGGCGCGCTCTGCCGGCACCTACGCGCAGATCGTCGGTCGCGACCAGGGCTATGTGGCGCTGCGTCTGAATTCTGGCGAACAGCGCATGGTTCATGGCCAGTGCTATGCCACTGTCGGCGCGGTTTCGAACCCCGACCATATGAACGTGTCGATCGGCAAGGCCGGGCGCAATCGCTGGCTTGGCCGCAAGCCGCATAATCGCGGCGTTGCCATGAACCCGGTTGACCATCCGCATGGCGGCGGCGAAGGCCGCACATCGGGTGGCCGCCATCCGGTGTCGCCCTGGGGCGTGCCGACCAAGGGCAAGAAGACGCGGCGCAACAAGCGCACAACCAAGTTCATCGTGCGCTCGCGCCACGTGAAGAAGAAGGGCAGCTGAGGTCAATATGGCTCGTTCAGTTTGGAAAGGTCCGTTCATTGACGGTTATCTGCTCAAAAAGGCAGATACGGTTCGTGGCAGCGGGCGCAATGAAGTCATCAAGACGTGGAGCCGGCGCTCGACGATCCTGCCGCAATTCGTTGGTCTGACGTTCGGCGTCTACAACGGACAGAAGCATATTCCGGTCAACGTGTCGGAAGAGATGGTGGGTATGAAGTTCGGCGAGTTTTCGCCAACCCGCACCTTCTATGGCCACGCCGCCGACAAGAAGGCGAAGAGGAAGTGAGCCATGGGTAAAACAGCCCGTCCACGCGTATTGAAAGAGAACGAGGCGAAGGCCGTGGCACGCATGATGCGCGTGTCGCCGCAGAAGCTTAATCTGGTCGCAGCCCTTATTCGCGGCAAGAGCGTGCAGAGCGCGCTCAACGATCTCGAGTTCTCGCGCAAACGTATCGCCGTCCAGGTTCGCAAGACGCTGGAGAGCGCCATTGCCAATGCCGAAAACAATCATGAGCTGGATGTCGATGATCTCGTCGTTGCCGAGGCCCATGTCGGGCGCGCCATGGTGATCAAGCGCTTCCATGCGCGTGGTCGCGGCAAGGCGTCGAGCATCGAGCATACATTCTCGCACCTCACCATCGTTGTGCGGCAGATCGAGGAGCAAGCCTAATGGGCCAAAAGGTCAATCCGACGGGGCTGCGTCTGGGCATCAACCGGACCTGGGACAGCCGCTGGTTTGCGGCGCGCGGGGAGTATGGCACGCTGCTGCATGAGGATCTGAAAATCCGTGAGGTTCTGCTCCGTGAACTGAAGCAGGCAGCGGTCAGCAAGATCATCATCGAGCGGCCGCACAAGAAAGCGCGCATCACCATCCATTCGGCACGCCCGGGTATCGTCATCGGCAAGAAGGGCGCGGATATCGACAAGATCCGCAAGCGGGTGGCTGATCTCACGAAGTCGGATGTGGTCGTCAACATTGTTGAAATCCGCAAACCGGAAATCGATGCGACGCTGGTGGCTGATTCCATTGCCCAGCAGCTCGAGCGCCGGGTTGCATTCCGCCGCGCCATGAAGCGTGCTGTTCAATCGGCCATGCGTATGGGTGCGGAGGGTATCCGCATCAATTGTTCGGGGCGCCTTGGCGGGGCGGAAATCGCCCGCATGGAATGGTACCGCGAAGGCCGCGTGCCATTGCATACGCTGCGCGCTGATGTCGATTACGGGGTTGCCACCGCGCATACGGCGATGGGCACCTGCGGCGTCAAGGTGTGGATTTTCAAGGGCGAAATTCTGGAGCACGACCCGATGGCGCTCGATAAGCGCATGGCGGGCGAGGACAACAACAAGTCCGAGCGTCGGCGCGACGAGCGCTGAGGAGAGGACGAGGATCGCGTTATGCTGCAACCGAAGAAAACCAAATTCCGGCGCGCTTTCAAGGGCCGCATTCATGGCCAGGCCAAAGGGGGCTTCGAGCTTGCCTTCGGCCAGTATGGGCTGAAGGCGATGGAGCCGGAGCGTGTGACGGCCCGCCAGATCGAGGCGGCTCGCCGGGCGCTCACCCGTGAAATGAAACGCCTGGGGCGCGTGTGGATCCGCATCTTCCCCGATGTGCCGGTGTCCTCGAAACCTGCCGAAGTGCGCATGGGTTCGGGCAAGGGTGCGCCGGAATTCTGGGTCGCGCGCGTCCATCCAGGCCGCATCATGTTTGAAGTCGACGGCGTGCCGATCGAGACCGCCAGGCTGGCGCTCGAGCTGGCGGCCGCCAAACTGCCGATCAAGACGCGCTTTGTTCAGCGCATTGCCGAGTGAGGAGGACGTGATGAAAGCCAGTGAAGTTCGCGCCCTCAGCGCTGATCAGCTTACCGACAAGTTGGCCGAATTGAAGAAGGAGCAGTTCAATCTGCGCTTTCAGAAGGCGACCAACCAGATTGAGAACACGTCACGGGTGCGCGCCGTGCGGCGCGATATTGCCCGCATCAAGACGTTTATGACCCAGCATCAGGCGGCGAAGTAGGAGCCAGATATGCCCAAACGTATTCTCCAGGGCGTCGTGGTCTCCGACGCGACGAACAAGACGGTCGTGGTGAAGGTGGAGCGTCGTTTCACCCATCCGCTGCTGAAAAAGACGGTGCGTCGTAGCAAGAAATACCACGCACATGACGAGAATAACGGCGTCAAGATCGGCGATGTCGTGCGGATTGAAGAGACAAAGCCGATTTCGAAATTGAAGCGCTGGATCGTCCTCACGGACGCTGCCGCGGGCAAGTAAGGAAAGGCCGGCTGGCGTCGTATGACAACGGCGCGGCAGGAGAAGGTTCAAGACGATGATCCAGATGCAAACTAACCTCGACGTCGCCGATAATTCGGGTGCGCGCCGTGTCATGTGCATCAAGGTGCTGGGTGGCTCGAAGCGCAGATATGCCGGAGTT
This sequence comes from Raskinella chloraquaticus (SeqCode), assembly GCF_021731865.1. NCBI lineage: Bacteria > Pseudomonadati > Pseudomonadota > Alphaproteobacteria > Hyphomicrobiales > Phreatobacteraceae > Raskinella (SeqCode) > Raskinella chloraquaticus (SeqCode). The sequence goes on from NZ_JAKFWN010000006.1 coordinate 5,463, forward strand.
GGCGACATCATCGTGGTGTCGATCAAGGAGGCTATCCCGCGTGGCCGCGTCAAGAAGGGCGACGTGATGAAGGCCGTGGTGGTGAGGACGTCGAAGGACATCCGCCGCGCTGATGGCTCGGTCATCCGCTTTGACCGCAATGCCGCCGTGCTGATCAACAATCAGCAGGAGCCGATCGGCACGCGCATCTTCGGGCCGGTGCCACGTGAATTGCGGGCCAAGAACCACATGAAGATCATCTCGCTTGCTCCGGAGGTGCTGTAATGGCCGCCAAGATCAAGAAAGGCGACAAGGTTTTCGTCCTCTCCGGCCGTGACAAGGGCAAGAGCGGCGAAGTGATCGAAGTCCGTCCCGGCGAAGGGCGCGCGCTGGTGCGCGGTGTCCATCTCGTCAAACGTCATCAGCGTCAATCTGCCAATCAGGCAGGTGGCATCATCAGCAAGGAAGGCCCGATCGACCTGTCGAACCTGGCGCTTCTCGACCCCAAGGACGGCAAGCCAACGCGTGTCGGTTTCAAGGTGCTCGAGGACGGCAAGAAGGTTCGCGTCGCCAAGCGGTCGGGGGAGACGATCAATGGCTGAACAAATGATCCATGTGCCGCGTCTGAAGGCGCACTTCGAAAGTGTGGTGCGACCGAAGCTGATGGAACAATTCGGGTATTCGAGCCCGATCGAGGTTCCGCAGTTGGAAAAGGTCGTGCTCAATATGGGGGTTGGCGAGTCGACCGCCGATTCCAAGAAGGCGGCGGTCGCTGCGGGCGATCTTGCCCTCATCGCCGGCCAGAAGCCGGTCGTGACACGGGCGCGCAAGGCCATCTCGACCTTCAAGCTGCGCGAGAACATGCCGATTGGCGCCAAGGTGACGTTACGTCGGCAGCGCATGTATGAGTTTGTCGACCGCCTGGTCAACATCGCGCTGCCGCGCGTACGCGATTTTCGTGGATTGTCGCCGAAATCCTTCGATGGGCGCGGTAATTTTGCGCTCGGCATCAAGGAGCATCTGGTGTTCCCCGAGATCAATTACGACAAGGCGGAAGCGGTATGGGGTCTGGACGTCATCGTCTGCACCACGGCCCGCACCGATGAGGAAGCGCGCGCTCTCCTCAAGCTGCTCAATTTCCCTTTCCGTCAGTGACGTTGTTGAGGATCTGACCCCATGGCTAAAACTTCCTCGGTCGAAAAGAACAAGCACCGGCGGCATCTTACCAAGAAATTCCTTGGCAAGCGCACGCGGCTCAAGACCGTGATCATGAACAAGGAGACCTCGATTGAAGAACGTTTCGAGGCGACCATGAAGCTGGCGGCTTTGCCACGCAATTCGGCTAAAAACCGCATTCGCAATCGCTGTGAGGTCAGTGGGCGTCCGCGCGCCTATTACCGCAAACTGAAGATGTCGCGCATCGCGCTCCGGGATCTGGCCTCGAAAGGCTTCGTTCCGGGCATGGTCAAATCGAGCTGGTAAGGGGCGGGCAATGGCACTCAATGATCCCTTGGGCGATATGCTGACACGCATCCGCAATTCGTCGATGCGCAAGCGCAGCTCGGTCGTCACGCCGGGTTCGAAACTGCGCGCACGCGTTCTCGATGTGCTGCAATCGGAAGGCTACATTCGTGGCTATTCGAGCGTCGAGCACATGGATGGCAAGAGCGAATTCAGCATCGAGCTCAAATATTTCGACGGCGAACCGGCGATCAAGAAAATCGACCGCGTGTCAAAGCCGGGCCGGCGTGTCTACGCGTCGGTCGAGGCGTTGCCGCGTGTTTATAACGGTCTGGGCATATCTATCGTGTCGACCTCGCAAGGGGTGATGGCTGACCACGAAGCGCGCGACAAGAATGTCGGCGGCGAAGTTCTGTGCACCGTCTTCTGAAGATCGGCGCGAGGGAGAAAATATCATGTCGCGTTTAGGCAAAAAGCCGGTGGAGGTGCCCAAGGGTGTCACCGTTGCGGTTGCCGGCCAGACGGTCAAGGTCAAGGGCGCCAAGGGCGAACTTGCGTTTACCGTTCCGGAGAATGTCGAACTGACCCAGGACAATGGCCAGCTGGTCGTCAATCCGCGGGAAGACACCAAGCAGGCGCGCGCCAATTGGGGTCTGTCACGCTCGATGCTCCACAATATCTGCGTGGGCGCCTCGGAAGGGTTCACCAAGCGGCTTGAGATCAATGGCGTGGGTTATCGCGCAGCCGTCCAGGGCAAATCGCTTAATCTCAGCCTTGGCTATTCGCATGAAGTTCTCTACGCCATTCCTGATGGTGTGAAGATTGAAACCCCCAAGCCGACCGAGATTGTCATCACCGGTATCGACAAGCAAAAGGTTGGACAGGTGGCTGCCGAAATCCGCGATTATCGCGGTCCTGAACCCTATAAGGGCAAGGGCGTGAAATATTCTGACGAGACGATCTTCCGCAAGGAAGGCAAGAAGAAGTGAGGATCATGCGATGAGCGCGATCGGGACAAAGAACGAGGCGCGGTTACGGCGCCAGGTACGGACACGCAAGAAGATCAGCGCGACCGCCAGCGGTCGTCTGCGGCTCAGTGTGTTTCGCTCCTCGAAGCATATTTACGCCCAGGTCATCGACGACGTGGCGGGGCGCACGCTTGCGGCCGCCTGTTCGCTCGACAAGGATGTGCGCGAGGGGTTGAAGACCGGGGCCGACGTCGCCGCTGCTCAGGCTGTCGGCAAGGCGCTGGCCGTGCGCGCCACGGCACAGGGGATCAAGGCGGTCGTCTTCGATCGTGGTGGTTATGTCTACCATGGGCGCGTCAAGGCGCTTGCGGATGCTGCCCGCGAGGGCGGTCTCGAATTCTGAATTAAACCGAAGCGAGCGTCCGGCGGTATCAGCCGGTGACGCGTCAGTGAGGGACTGATAATGGCTAGAGAACATGGCGGCGGGCGTGACCGCGACGACCGCGACAGCGAATTCGTCGATCGCCTGGTGCATATCAATCGTGTCGCCAAGGTGGTGAAGGGCGGCAAGCGCTTCGGCTTTGCGGCTCTGGTTGTCGTTGGCGATCAGAAGGGCCGTGTCGGCTTTGGCCATGGCAAGGCGCGCGAGGTGCCTGAGGCGATCCGCAAGGCGACCGAGCAGGCCAAGCGTGGCCTGGTGCGCGTGCCGCTGCGCGAGGGCCGCACATTCCATCATGATGTTGCCGGGCGCCATGGTGCTGGCCGGGTTTATGTCCGCGCCGCGCCTGCGGGCACAGGCATCATCGCGGGCGGTCCGATGCGCGCCGTGTTCGAGGCGCTCGGCGTCCAGGATGTGGTGTCGAAATCGGTTGGCTCGTCCAATCCCTATAACATGGTGCGGGCAACGTTTGATGCGCTGAAGCATGAAGATTCACCGCGCTCGGTTGCGGCGCGTCGCGGCATCAAGGTGTCGGCCCTGCAAAACCGCCGGCGTGAAGATGCCGGCGAAGCAACGGATGCGTGAGGGTCATGATGGCTCAGAAAAAGACAGTCACCATTGAACAGGTCGGTTCGCCGATCCGTCGCGAAGCCAGCCAGCGCCAGACGCTGGTTGGCCTTGGCCTCAACAAGCGCCATCGCCGCTCGACGCTGGAGGATACTCCGGCTGTGCGCGGCATGATCGCCAAGGTGCGTCATCTGTTGCGCATCATCGACGAACCTGCGGCGTGAGGGCAGAGCCATGAAACTCAATGATATTCGCGACAATCCCGGCGCCATCCGTACCTTCAAGCGGGTTGGCCGCGGCATCGGCTCTGGCAAGGGCAAAACCTCGGGACGTGGCGTCAAGGGGCAGGGCGCGCGCTCGGGTGTTGCCATTAACGGCTTCGAGGGCGGCCAGATGCCGCTCCATCGCCGTCTGCCCAAGCGCGGCTTCAACAATATTTTCCGCCGCCAGCTGGTCGAGGTTAATCTTGGCCGTATCCAGACGGCGATCGACGCCAAAAAGCTTGATGCGAGCAAGCCGATTGATGCTGCCGCGCTGGTGGCGTCCGGCGTGTTGCGGCGCGCCCGCGAGGGTGTCCGGCTGCTGGGTACCGGCGAGATCACCAGCAAGGTGACGATTGTCGTTGACGGCGCCTCGAAGCCGGCGATCGCAGCGGTGGAAAAGGCTGGCGGCACGGTGAGCGTACTCACCAAAAAGCCTGAAGTCGACGAGAGCAAGCCGGCGAAGGGCAAGGCCGCCCGGGCCAAAGCTGCCAAGGACAAGGCGACCAAGGACAAGATGGCGAAAGCGGCTCCGGCCAAGAGCAATGGCTGAACGTCAGCGGCCTTGCGCGTGAAAGTGATGGCGTCGGTCTTGCGATAGCGCTACGCCCTCACGACATCGCAGATGGCGTGAGCCCCTGTGGCAGTCGAAGCAGACAAGGCCGTTCAAAGCGGTCCTACCGGGAGAGCGTAGATGGCATCGGCAGCTGAACAACTGGCAGCAAACCTGAATTTCTCGGCGTTCGGCAAGGCCGAGGAACTCAAGCAGCGTATCTGGTTTACGCTGGGAGCGTTGCTCGTCTACCGGCTGGGGACCTACATTCCGCTGCCGGGCATTGACGGACAGGCGGTGGCGCAGGCGTTCAATCAGGCGCAGACCGGTATTCTCGGCCTCTTCAACATGTTCTCCGGCGGCGCGGTCGGCCGGATGGCGATCTTTGCGCTTAACATCACGCCTTACATTTCTGCCTCCATCATCATTCAGCTCATGACCTCGGTGTCAAAGCAGCTGGAAGCGCTGAAAAAGGAAGGCGAGGCGGGGCGTCGCCAGCTCAACCAGTATACGCGCTATCTGACGCTGCTGCTTGCCATCGTTCAGGCTTACGGCATTTCGATCGGGCTCGAAGCTGCCGGCAACATCGTCCAGTCGCCTGGCCTGTTCTTTCGCCTGTCGGCGGTTCTGACGCTGACGGGGGGAACGATGTTCCTCATGTGGCTTGGCGAACAGATCACGTCACGCGGCATTGGCAACGGTATCTCGCTCATCATTTTTGCCGGTATCGTTGCTGAACTGCCCCGCGCGTTGATTGGAACCCTTGAGCTTGGCCGGCAGGGCGCGCTGTCGACCTTCGTCATCCTGCTCGTGCTGGTGATGTCGGTTGCGGTTGTGGCTCTGGTGGTCTTCATGGAGCGGGCGCAGCGCCGGTTGCTCATCCAGTACCCCAAGCGCCAGGTTGGCAACCGCCTTTATGAGGGCCAATCGTCGCATTTGCCGCTCAAACTCAATTCGTCCGGCGTCATCCCGCCGATTTTTGCCTCATCGCTGCTGTTGCTGCCTGCGACAATCGCCCAGTTTTATGCCTCGACCACGAATTTAGGCTGGCTGACGACGGTCTCGACGCTGCTTGGCCATGGTCAGCCGCTCTTCATCGCGCTTTACCTGGCGCTCATCATCTTCTTCGCCTTTTTCTATACGGCTATCGTCTTCAACCCGGTCGAAACCGCCGAAAACCTGAAGAAGCATGGCGGGTTCATTCCCGGCTTCCGGCCCGGAGAGCGTACTGCCGCCTATATCGATTATGTGCTGACGCGCATTACGGTCATTGGTGCTGCCTACCTATCCGTGGTTTGCCTGCTTCCTGAACTCCTGATTTCCTATTATTCTATTCCCTTCTATTTCGGGGGTACGTCGCTCATGATCGTCGTCACCGTGACGATGGATACGGTGGCACAGATCCAGGGCCACCTGCTTGCTCATCAATATGACGGGCTGATCAAGAAGGCGAAGCTGAAGGGCCCGCGTCGATGAGGATGATACTGCTCGGGCCGCCGGCTGCCGGCAAGGGAACGCAGTCAAAACGACTGATGGACGCTTATGGTATTCCGCAATTGGCGACCGGTGACATGCTGCGCGCGGCGGTCGCTGCGGGCACGCCGATTGGCATACAGGCGAAGGCGGTAATGGAGGGAGGCGGGCTCGTTTCGGACGATATCGTCATCGGTATTATCGCCGAGCGCATCGAGCACGAGGATGCCCGCAAGGGCTTTATCCTCGATGGCTTCCCGCGCACGGTGGCGCAGGCCGAAGCCCTCGATGAGATGCTGGCTGCCAAGGGATTGAAGCTTGATGCGGTGATCGAGCTGGTGGTTGACCAGACCGCTCTCGTGCAGCGCGTGATGACGCGCGCCGCCGAAACGCAGGCGCGCGGTGAGCCGGTGCGCAAAGACGACGACCCCGAGATTTTCAAGACACGACTCGCCGCCTATAACCGCGACACCGCAGTCGTGGCGCCATTTTATGACCAGCGCGGAGCGCTGAAGCGGATTGACGGCATGCAGCCGATTGACGTGGTTTCAGCGGGAATCGACCAGATTCTCCACGCTGCCAAACATTAGACAGGTATCACGACCGTTGCTGCTTGACTTGGCCGTGTCGACCGGCTAGGAGCCTCGCAGCTTCGGATAACCGATTGTGCTGGAACCGCCCTTGCGGGCGTGCCGGCCTTTTCGTTGTCTTAATCCATGCGCAAGGGCCGGCCTCCACCGGACGCGCAGCGACAATCACTCGAAAGCCCGTCAGGGCTCACATGGAGGGTGCCACTTGGCCCGTATTGCTGGTGTTAATATTCCAACCAACAAGCGCGTTGTCATAGCGCTTCAATATATCCACGGCATTGGCCCGGTTAAGGCCAAGGAACTGTGTGAGAAGGTTGGTTTGCCTGAATCAAAGCGCGTTTTTCAACTGAGCGATGCCGAAGTTCTGCAGATCCGTGAAACCATCGACCGTGATTATCTGGTCGAGGGTGATCTTCGTCGCGATGTGTCGATGAACATCAAGCGGTTGATGGATCTTGGCTGTTATCGCGGCCTGCGCCATCGTCGCGGCCTGCCGGTGCGCGGTCAGCGTACCCATACCAATGCCCGTACCCGCAAGGGTCCGGCCAAATCGATCGCCGGCAAGAAGAAGTAATCCCGCTTTTATCGCGCTCGGGCGCTTGAGCGCCGTCGCCAGAAAGAGCGCTGGAAAGGAATTAGACCATGGCAAAAGAAGGCACCCGCATCCGCCGTCGCGAAAAAAAGAACATCGCGTCGGGCGTTGCCCATGTCCACGCCTCGTTCAACAATACGATGATTACGATTACGGATGCGCAGGGAAATACGATTTCCTGGTCGTCCGCCGGGACGATGGGTTTCAAGGGATCGCGCAAATCGACCCCTTATGCTGCGCAGCTGGCGGGCGAGGATGCAGCGCGCAAAGCGGCCGAGCATGGCATGCGCACGCTTGAAGTTGAGGTTTCCGGGCCGGGTTCCGGCCGTGAATCAGCGCTGCGCGCCTTGCAGACCGCCGGGTTCACGGTCACCTCGATCCGCGACGTGACGCCCATTCCGCATAATGGCTGCCGTCCGCGCAAGCGGCGCCGCGTCTGAGCGCCTGAACTGACCTCGCGGCGCAGGCTCGTTCTGCGTGGTGCGAGGCGACTAATGATGTCATTGGCCGCCGCCGGTCGATGAATTCCGATGAAAGGGTGCCCAATGATCCAGAAGAACTGGCAGGAGCTGATCAGGCCGAACAAGCTTGTGGTGCAGCCAAGTACCGATCCAAAGCGCGTGGCGACTGTCGTCGCCGAGCCGCTTGAGCGCGGCTTTGGCGTCACGCTTGGCAATGCGCTGCGCCGCATCCTCCTGTCATCGCTTCAGGGCGGGGCCGTGAGCTCGGTACAGATTGACGGCGTGCTCCACGAATTCTCGTCGATCACCGGGGTGCGCGAGGATGTGACCGACATCATCCTCAACATCAAGGAACTCGCCATGCGGGTTGAGGGTGACGGGCCAAAACGCGTTGTGCTGCGCAAGAGCGGGCGGGGCGTCGTCAAGGCCGGTGATATCACGACCATTGCCGGCGTGACTGTCCTGAACCCCGACCATATCATCTGCACGCTCGACGAGGGTGCTGAAATCCGCATGGAACTGACGGTCAACAATGGCAAGGGCTATGTGCCGGCTGATCGCAATCGTCCGGAAGATGCGCCGATCGGGCTCATTCCCGTCGACAGCCTGTATTCGCCGGTCCGCAAGGTGAATTATCGGGTCGAGGCGACCCGCGAGGGCCAGATCCTCGATTACGACAAGCTGACGATGACGATCGAAACCAATGGTGCGGTTTCGCCCGAGGATTCGCTTGCCTATGCGGCGCGCATTCTGCAGGACCAGCTTGGCGTCTTCGTCAATTTCGAGGAACCCAAGAAAGAGCAGACGCTGGACGCGGTTCCGGAACTGCCGTTCAATCCCGCGCTTCTCAAGAAGGTCGACGAGCTCGAATTGTCGGTGCGCTCGGCCAACTGCCTGAAGAATGATAATATCGTCTATATTGGCGATCTCATTCAGAAGAGCGAGGCGGAGATGCTGCGCACGCCGAATTTCGGGCGCAAATCTTTGAATGAAATAAAGGAAGTTCTGGCCCAGATGGGTCTCCATCTCGGGATGGATGTCACCAACTGGCCGCCGGAAAACATCGACGACCTCGCCAAGCGCTACGAAGACCAGTACTGAGCGCGCGTTTTTATAGAACAGGAAGCCTGAACCATGCGTCACGGGAAAGCCCATCGCAAACTCGGTGTAAAAAGCCAGCACCGTCGCGCCATGTTCGCCAATATGGCGGCCGCGCTCATCAAGCATGAGCAGATCATGACCACGCTGCCCAAGGCCAAGGAGTTACGGCCAGTGGTGGAAAAGCTGGTGACGCTCGCCAAGCGGGGCGATCTTCATGCCCGCCGCCAGGCAATGGCGCAGGTGCGTGATGACGCCCAGGTGCGCAAGCTCTTCGGTGTCATCGGCCCGCGCTACAAGGCGCGCGCCGGCGGCTATCTGCGCATCATGAAGGCGGGTTTCCGCTATGGCGATTCAGCGCCGGTTGCGGTCATCGAATTCGTTGATCGCGATGTTGCCGCCAAGGGGCTTGATTCCGGCCCGGTCGTCGCCAAGGAGCCGGTGGCGGAGACGGTCGCGGCGTGAGCGGCAAGCAGCCGGTGGAGATGATGGAGGGCGGCGCAGGCCGCCTTTTTCTTTTGTGGGCGCCGGCAACATTTGATCCTCATGCCCCATTGTTGGCGATAAGATGCGTTTGAGGAGATCGCCCATGTTTCGCATATTCACTGCATTTGCTGTCGGTACGGTTGCGTTGGTGCTGGTTGTGATGCCTGCTGTCGCGCAGCTTCAATCCAGGGACACCCGCACGCCCATCCGCCTGTCCTACGCGCCCATCGTCAAGACGGTGGCGCCGGCGGTCGTCAACGTCTATGGCGCGCGTGTCGAGCAGGTCCGCAATGCCTTTTTCGACGATCCGATTTTCCGCCGTTTCTTTGGCGATCAGGCAGGACAGCCACGCCGCGAGGAGGTGGCGCGCTCTCTGGGGTCTGGCGTTATCGTCGATCGAGCCGGCCTGATCATCACCAATAATCACGTCATCGAGGGGATGACGGAGGTGAAGGTTTCGCTTGCCGATCGTCGCGAGTTCGATGTCGAAATCGTCCTGCGGGACCCGCGGACCGATCTGGCGGTGTTGCGCCTCAAGGATGCGCCAAAAGATCTGGCGAGCATCGAGATCGGTGATTCTGAAAGACTTGAAGTCGGCGATCTGGTGCTGGCGGTGGGCAACCCGTTCGGGGTCGGCCAGACGGTCACGTCCGGCATTGTCTCGGCGCTGGCGCGCACCAGGGTCGGTGTGAGCGATTATCAGTTTTTCGTGCAAACGGATGCTGCCATCAATCCGGGTAATTCAGGCGGTGCGCTGGTTGATATCGACGGCAAGCTCATCGGCATCAACACAGCGATCTATTCGCGCTCCGGCGGCTCGGTCGGCATTGGCTTTGCCATTCCCGTGACGATGGTGAAAATAGTTATCGACAGCGCGCGTGGCGGTCATGCCGTCGTGCGCCGCCCGTGGTTTGGCGCCCGCCTGCAAGTGGTGACGGCGGAGATTGCCGAGGGGCTCGGCCTTGCCAAGCCGGCGGGCGCGATTGTGACCGGCCTCAGCAAGGACGGGCCGGCGATCAAAGCCGGGCTCAAAGTGAGTGACGTCATCCTCGCCATCGACGGCTTTGCCATCGATGATCCTGATAGTTTCGGCTTCCGCTTCGCCACCCGTCCGGTCGGCGGCAAGGCGGTGCTTGATGTGATGCGCAAGAGCGAACGGGTCAAGATCAGCCTGCCACTTGAAGCAGCACCCGAAACCGTGGCGCGCGATATCTACAAGGCTCTTCAGCGCGGGCCGTTTGCCGGCGCGACATTTGCCAATCTGTCGCCGGCGCTGGCAGAAGAGGTGCGCCTTGAACCGGACCAGACCGGGGTTGTCATCAGCGAGGTCGAGCCAGGTTCGGCCGCCGCCGGGGTCGGGCTTCTGGTTGGCGATATCATCCGCTCACTCAACAATCAGGAAATCACCAGCACCAGCCAGTTGCCACAAATCCTGTCGGCCAGGGTGCGCGCCTGGCGCATCACAATCGAGCGTAGCGGGCAGACGCTGACCACGGTGATTGGCGGCTGAGGGACATGGCTGATCTGTTTGCTGCAGCCGGTCTCGACAAAGCGGGGTATCGACCGCTTGCTGACCGGCTGCGGCCGCAACGCCTGTCGGAGGTTGTCGGCCAGACGCATGTCATCGGCCCGGATGGTGCGCTCTCACGGCTCATTGCCGGCAGCGGGCTTGGCTCACTTATCCTGTGGGGGCCGCCAGGCACCGGCAAGACGACGCTCGCCCGCTTGCTCGCCAGCGAGATCGGCTGTGAATTCGAGCAGGTTTCGGCCATTCACACTGGCGTCTCTGATCTGAAGAAGGCCTTCGATGCGGCGCGTGCGCGCCGCCTGCAGGGGCGCAACACGCTGCTTTTTGTTGATGAAATTCATCGCTTCAATCGCGCGCAGCAGGACAGTTTTCTGCCCGTCATGGAAGACGGGACGATCATTCTTGTCGGCGCCACCACCGAAAACCCCTCATTTGAGCTCAACGCCGCATTGCTGTCGCGCGCCCGCGTGCTCGTTTTCCATGCGCTGGACGGGGAGGCGCTGCGGCAATTGCTGAAGCGGGCGGAGGCGTTTGAAGGTAAAGCCCTCCCGCTTGATGATGAGGCGCGTGATCTTCTCATCTCCTTTGCCGATGGCGATGGCCGCTCCTTGTTGACACTTGCCGAGGATGTCTGGCGCGGGGCATCCGCCAACAGCATTGTAACGGCGGATGAGTTGGCGCGCTTTTTCCAGCGCCGGGCGCCACGTTACGACAAATCGCGCGACGCGCATTACGATCTGATCTCGGCCTTGCATAAATCAGTGCGCGGCTCTGATCCTGACGCCGCGCTTTACTGGTTTGCGCGCATGATCGATGCGGGCGAAGACCCGCTCTATCTCGGACGCCGGCTGGTGCGCATGGCAATCGAGGATATCGGCCTGGCCGATCCGCAGGCGCTGGTCCACGCCAATGCCGCCAAGGAGGCGTATGATTATCTCGGATCGCCGGAAGGCGAACTGGCGCTTGCCAATACGGTTGTTTATCTGGCGACCGCGCCGAAATCGAATGCCGCCTATATGGCCTATAAGGCGGCGATGAAAGCGGCCAAGGCGAATGGCTCGCTGGCGCCGCCCAAGATCATTCTCAATGCGCCAACAGCCCTCACGAAGGCCGAAGGCTATGGAACGGGCTATATCTATGATCACGACACGCCCGAGGCGTTTTCGGGTCAGGATTATTTCCCCGATGCCCTGACAACTCGCAGCTATTATGCGCCGCCTGATCGCGGCTTTGAACGTGAGATTGCCAAACGCCTCGGCTATTGGGCCAAGTTGCGCAAGGAAAAGCGTGAATGAGCTATGCGATCATGGTGTTTGTCGGTGGTGGTCTGGGGTCGATGGCGCGCTACGGCGTCAATCTGCTGGCGGCCTCGTGGCTCGGCACCGCGTTTCCTTACGGCACACTTGCCGTCAACGCGCTTGGCGGCCTCGTCATGGGCCTCTTTACCGGCCTCATCACCCCTTATCTTGACCTGAAGGCGGCGCTGGAGCTGAGGGTACTGCTGGTCACCGGGTTTCTGGGTGGCTTCACCACCTTTTCCGCCTTTTCGCTTGACGCGGTCGTGTTGTGGGAAAAAGGCGCCATCGCAGAGGCGCTCTTCTATGTGCTGGCCTCGCTGGTGCTGGCGATTGGCGGGGTGGCGCTGGGGCTGGCGCTGACGCGCGCTCCGGTGTGAGTGCCCTTGCCGGCGCCCGCGCGCCCGTCTACCACACAGACCATGACGGAACCCTCCCAACCAGCGGTCTCACTGCTGACCATCGCGTCGGATGAAGGCGATATGCGGCTTGATCGCTGGTTCAAGGCGCATTTTCCTGCTCTCTCACATGTCCAGCTGCAAAAGCTGCTGCGCACCGGTCAGGTGCGCCTTGACGGCAAGCGCGTCGAGGCGGCAACGCGCGTCACGAGCGGGCAGAAAGTGCGTATTCCCCCTGCTGCTACTGCAGCCGGCCAGATTACGGTCGCCGCCCAGACTGGGCAGGCGCCGCGCGGGCCGGGAAGTGTGAGCGAGGACCGGGCGTTTCTTGCTGCCATCACGCTTTACGAAGATGACGAGGTGTTCGTCATCAACAAGCCGGCTGGTCTGGCGGTGCAGGGCGGATCGGGGCTGACGCAGCACGTCGATCGCATGCTCGCCTCCCTCATCGACAAGAAGGGACGCACGCCGCGTCTTGTCCACCGCATCGACCGCGATACGTCGGGCGTGTTGCTGATCGCCAAGACGCGTGCGGCGGCGGTCAAGCTGACGGGTGCCTTCAAGCAGCGCACGACGCGGAAATTCTACTGGGCGCTGGTGCCTGGTGTGCCGAAGCCGCGTCAGGGGCGCATCTCCACCTATGTCGTCAAGGGCAAGGACGAGCAGGGCGATGACAAGATGCGCGTGGTCAAGCATGGCGATGCTCAATCCCAGCACGCGCTCACCTACTACGCCGTTGTCGAGCAGGCGGCGCAGCGCTTTTCCTGGCTGTCGCTCAAACCCGTCACCGGGCGCACCCACCAGCTGCGCGTGCATCTGGCCCATATCGGCCATCCGATTGTCGGCGACCCGAAATATTTTGCCATCGAGAATTACGAATTGTCACGCAGCCTCGACAAGCGCCTGCATCTTCATGCGCGCCGCCTTGTCATCCCGCATCCAACGCATGGCACGATCGATGTCAGCGCCCCGCTGCCGCCGCACATGGTGCGCAGCTGGCAGCTTCTCGGGCTCGACATGAACGCCTATGACCCGATCGATGACGCACCGGAAGAGTGACATCCGATGCACCTCATCCTCTTCGATGTCGATGGCACGCTGATTGACAGCCAGGCGATCATCCTTGAATCGCAGCGCCGTACGCTTGCCGATCTTGGTCTGGCGCATCCCGGCCGCGAGGCGGGGCTGGCGATTGTCGGCCTGTCGCTACCACAGGCATTTCGCCAGCTTCTTGGTGTCGATGTCGATTTGCAGCCGGTGATTGCCCATTACGGTGAGGTGTTCGGCCAGTTGCGGGCAAGCGGCGAGTGGGATTCGCCGCTCTTTCCCGGTGCCGGCGCGACAATCGATGCCCTTGCAGCGCGCGGCGATGTGGCGCTTGGGCTTGCCACCGGCAAGTCGCAGCGTGGCGTGCGCCATCTGCTCGATCACTATGGCTGGCATGAGCACTTTGTGACGCTTCAGACGGCTGATACAAACCCCTCAAAGCCCCATCCCGGCATGGTGCTGACGGCGATGGCGGAGGCAGGTGCGGCGCCGGGCGAGACCATCGTCATCGGTGATACCAGTTTTGATATGGCCATGGCACGGGCGGCGGGTGCTGGCGCGCTTGGCGTGTCCTGGGGCTATCATCACCCGGAGGCCTTGCGTGCTGCCGGCGCCCAGCATATCGCCGATGCCTTCGAAGATGTCATAGCGTGGATCGATGGCCATGTCGGATGAACAAAAGAGTGCCACCCGCCCGCGAACGCCGCTGACGCGGGCGCCGCGCCCGAAGCGCTTCTACAAGGGCGTGACCATCGTTGCGGTTGAGGCGGGCCATGCCATTCATCTTGACGGCAAGCCGGCAAAAACGCCGGGCGGCGCGCTCCTGATGCTGCAAAAGGAGCGATTGGCGCTTCGGGTCGCGGCTGAATGGGAGGCGCAGGGCGGCGAGATCGACGCCACCAGCATGCCCGTCACCCGCCTCGTCAATGTGGCGATTGACGCGATTGATGGCCATGCGGTGGCGGTGCGGGCCGACATCGTCAAATATGCGGGCAGTGACCTTGTCTGCTACCGGGCCGAAGAACCTGCCCGCCTCGTTGCCCGGCAGGCGCAGATGTGGGATCCGGTGCTGGCATTCGCCGAGGCGCATCTTGCTGCGCGCTTCAGCATCCAGAATGGCATCGTCTTCAAGGCACAATCCGATGCGACGATTGCAGCGATCCGCGATGCAGTCGGGGGCGTCAAGGGGCTTGAACTCGCTGCCCTTCATTCGCTGACAACGCTGTGCGGATCAGCCCTCATCGCGCTTGGCGTTGCGCGCGGCGTGCTCTCGGCGGCACAGGCCGTCGAGGCCGCTCACGTCGATGAGGACTGGAACCGCGAATTATGGGGGGCTGATGAGGAGGCGCTGGCAGTGCGTGCCCATCGTGCCCGCGATATCCTTGCGGCGGGCGATATCTTCCTGCCTTGACCGCCGGCCTAGAGCCATGGATGTTTGATAATCATCCCTGCGCCTGACGCAGGTGACGTAAAGGCGAGGGCAGTGATGCGCGACATTCTGGAAAAACTCGATCAGCGCCGTGACAAAGCGCGGCTTGGCGGTGGCCTCAAACGCATCGATGCTCAGCACGGGCGGGGCAAGCTGACGGCGCGCGAGCGCATTGAGCTTCTGCTCGATGAAGGCTCGTTTGAAGAATTCGACATGTTCGTCGAGCATCGCTGCGTCGACTTCGGTATGGACAAGGTGGAAAAGATCCCTGGCGATGGCGTCGTCACTGGCTGGGGAACGGTCAACGGGCGGACAATTTTTGTCTTTTCCAAGGATTTCACGGTGTTTGGCGGTTCGCTGTCGGAGACACACGCGGCGAAGATCACCAAGGTGCAGGATATGGCGCTCAAAGCGCGCGCACCGATCATCGGCCTCTTTGACGCCGGCGGCGCCCGTATTCAGGAGGGCGTGGCGGCGCTGGGCGGCTATGGTGAAGTGTTCCGCCGCAATGTCGTGTCATCGGGCGTCATTCCACAGATTTCGCTCATCATGGGCCCCTGCGCCGGGGGAGATGTGTATTCGCCGGCGATGACCGATTTCATCTTCATGGTCCGCGATACGAGCTACATGTTTGTCACCGGACCGGATGTGGTGAAGACCGTCACCAATGAAAGCGTGAGTGCCGAGGAACTGGGCGGGGCCAAGGTGCATGCCTCGAAGTCGAGCGTCGCCGACGGCACCTATGAAAACGACCTCGAAGCGCTGCTGCAATTGCGCCGGCTGATTGATTTTCTTCCAGCCAACGCCGAGGAAGGCGTACCGGAATGGCCGAGCTTCGATGACGCGAACCGCGAGGATGCGTCACTCGATACGCTGATCCCCGACAGTCCCAACAAGCCCTATGACGTGAAAGAGCTCATCACCAAGGTTGCGGATGAGGGTGATTTCTTCGAGATCGGCGAGACATTCGCGCGCAATATTGTTGTCGGTTTCATGCGTATCGAAGGGCGCACGGTTGGCGTTGTTGCCAACCAGCCGATGGTGCTGGCGGGCGTGCTTGACTCGGATGCAAGCCGCAAAGCCGCCCGTTTCGTGCGCTTTTGCAACGCCTTCCTCATTCCCATCGTCACCTTCGTCGATGTGCCGGGCTTCCTGCCCGGCACTGCACAGGAACATGGCGGCATCATCAAGCATGGCGCCAAGCTCCTCTTCGCCTTCAGCCAGGCAACGGTGCCTTTGATCACCATCATCACCCGCAAGGCTTATGGCGGGGCCTATGACGTGATGGCGTCGAAACATATCGGTGCTGACGTCAATTACGCCTGGCCATCGGCCCAGATCGCGGTCATGGGTGCGAAGGGGGCGGTCGAGATCATCTTCCGCGCCGATATCGGTGACAAGGACAAGATCGCGGCGCGAACGAAGGAATATGAGGATCGCTTCCTGTCGCCTTTCGTGGCGGCCGAGCGCGGCTATATCGATGAAGTGATCGCGCCGCACGGCACCAGGCGGCGGGTGGCACGCGCGCTCGCCATGCTGCGCCACAAGCATGTCGAGCTACCGGTGCGCCGCCATGACAACATGCCGCTGTGAAACGGTTCAGGGCTCGATCGCTCGATTCTGTGGGGTGTAGTCGGTATTCCCGTTCCGCTTGAACATATTGAAAAGGAATGTCTGTGAAAAAATTTTCTCTTCTTGGACTCTTTATGCTGGCCGCGCAGATCAATGCTCAGGCGCAGAACCGTCAGGATTTCGTGCTGATCAACAAGACCGGCTATGAAATCAGTGAGGTCTATATCTCGACCATCAAGACCAATGATTGGGAAGAAAACGTCATCGGCGATGAGTCGCTTGAGGATGATGAGGCGCGGACCATCCGCTTTGCCAATGCAGGCAAGGCCTGCATATGGGATCTGAAGGTGGTCTACGAAGACGATGATTCGACGGCCGTGTGGAACGGTATCGATCTTTGCAAAACCTCCCGCGTGACGCTGTTTTACAATCGAAATTCCGGCAGGACGTCTGCGACCTTCGATTGATCACGCCACGGGCGAACAATCGTCAGGGCGCGGCCCGGCGTCCTCCGGCTTCCTCGGCAATCGTCTTGTCAACCTCGACACGCGCTGTCGGTGCCTGGCGGCGCAGCATGCGCCAGGCGACGTAGGCGACGATTGCCGAGTGAATGGTGGCGCAGTAGACAAACAGCATGATGTCGCCAAAGCGCGCCATCAGGATCGACGCGGTCAAAGGACCGGTGATCGCGCCGGTGCAATAGAGAAACAGCAAGGTGGAGGCAACCGTCAACGTGCCTTCCTTGCCGATGCGGTCATTGGTATGGGCCGCGACGAGGGGGTAAAGGACCGGCAGGCCGAGCCCCAGAAGAAAGCCCAACGGGTAGAGAAGCGCGACTTTAGCCCCGGACAGGATCAATCCGATTTCAAACAAAGCAGCACTTGCGGCGGTGGCGATGATGACGAGCCGTCTGTCCATGCGGTCAGACAGCCTGGCGATGGGGTAGGGGCCAACCGCACTGCCGATGATCATGGCCGTCATGAAATTGGAAACGACGGCGGTGCCGAGCCCAAGACGCTCGATGTAGAGGGCAGCAAGCGACCAGAAGGTGCCGTTGACAAAGCCCACCAAGGTCATCGCCACCGCACCCACGGGGGAAGCCATGTAGAGGCTTTTGATATCCAGCCTGCCGCGCTTGGGCGCGCTTGGTGGTTCAGCGGCGGTGAAGGACATCGGCAGCAGGGAGACCATGAACAGGCCGGCAACCGCTGAGAACAGGGTAAAGGAGCGCGGCTCGTCGGCACGCAGAAGCTGCTGGCCAAGCGCGCTGCCTGAAAAATTCACGACATTGGACATGGCGAGCATGCGACCGCGATTGGCATTGGTCGCCTTGGCATTGATCCAGCCATCGCTGACCGAGAAAAGGCCGGCAAAGCAAAAGCCGATCAAGGCGCGGCAGACAACCCAGGCGGCCGGCCATGGCGCGATGGGAAAGGCCAGCGTGGCGACCGCCGCCACGGCAGCATAGGCGGCAAAAGCGCGGATATAGCCGGCTCGCCCGACAATGGCAGGCGCCATCCATGTACCCACCAACATGCCAAGGAAATAGCTGGAGCCGATGAGGCCTATCGTCTCGGCCGAATAACCGGCGCTGGCGGCGCTGATGGGCAACAGCGTGCCCAGCAGGCCATTTCCGGCCATCAGCAGGAAGACGGCGATCAAAACGGAGGCAAGCAGCCGGATGTTCATGTTCAGGATTCCTCCCGCACAGCTTAGGCGCAGGGGCGGACGGTACAAGCCGGTATCATCGAAAAAACGACTTGGTGCTGCTTTAGACGGGCTTGCGGCGGGCAACATTTCCTTTCAGTGTGCTCGGTCGTTGGGGTGTCTGGGCAGTTGCCGGGGGTTTGATGTTCAAGAAGATTTTGATCGCCAATCGCGGCGAGATTGCCTGCCGCATTATCAAGACCGCGCAGCGCCTTGGCATCAAAACGGTTGCCGTTTATTCAGACGCTGACCGCGAGGCGCGCCATGTCGAGATGGCGGATGAGGCTATCCATATCGGTCCGCCGCAGGCAGCCCAATCCTATCTGATGATCGACAAGATCATCGACGCCTGCCGGCGTTCAGGCGCCGAGGCCGTCCATCCGGGTTATGGGTTTCTGTCCGAGCGGGAAGCCTTCGCGCTGGCACTCCAGGCCGCCAACATCACGTTTATCGGGCCCAATCCGCATGCGATTGCAGCGATGGGCGACAAGATCGAATCGAAAAAGGCGGCTGCCAAGGCCGGCGTGTCGACGGTTCCGGGCCATCTGGGGGTGATTGCCGACAGCGAACAAGCGGTCAGGATTTCCGATGAGATCGGCTATCCGGTGATGATCAAGGCATCGGCGGGCGGTGGTGGAAAAGGCATGCGGATTGCCTACGACGCGAAAGAGGTGCGCGAGGGCTTCCAGCTGGCATCGTCGGAAGCGAAATCATCGTTTGGCGATGACCGGGTGTTCGTCGAGAAATTCATTGTCGATCCTCGCCACATCGAAATTCAGGTGATCGGCGACAAGCACGGCAATGTTATCCATCTGGGCGAGCGCGAATGTTCGATCCAGCGACGCAACCAGAAGGTGATCGAGGAAGCGCCATCCCCGCTGCTTGATCCGCAGACCCGCGAGAGCATGGGGGCGCAGGCGGTAGCGCTCGCAAAGGCGGTGAATTACGATTCAGCCGGCACGGTCGAGTTCGTCGCCGGTCAGGATAAGTCGTTCTATTTTCTGGAGATGAACACGCGCCTGCAGGTCGAGCATCCGGTCACTGAACTCGTCACCGGGCTTGATCTGGTCGAATTGATGATCCGGGTGGCGGCGGGTGAGCCTCTGGCGAAGGAGCTGCTGCCGAAAAAAGGCTCAAAAGCCACAACCGGCGTGACGCTGAAGGGCTGGGCGGTTGAATCGCGCATCTATGCCGAAGATCCTTATCGCAATTTCCTGCCCTCCATCGGCCGGCTCACGCGCTATCAGCCGCCGCGCGAAGGGGTGAGCGATGGCATCACGGTGCGCAATGATACAGGCGTGCGCGAGGGCGACGAGATATCGATCTATTATGACCCGATGATCGCCAAGCTCGTCACCCATGCCGACAACCGCAAAGAGGCGATCGCGGCGCAGGGCCGGGCGCTCGATGCGTTTGCCATCGCCGGCATCCAGCATAACATTCCCTTCCTGTCCGCCCTCATGCAGCATGAGCGCTTCATCGACGGGCGGCTGTCGACCGGTTTCATCAAGGAAGAATTTCCAGCGGGCTTCGCGCCGCGCGCGCCCGGCGGCGATGAGCGCGACCGGCTGGCTGCGGTCGCCGCCATGATCGATGGCATGTCCAATGACCGGCGCAAGCGCATTTCCGGACAGATGCGCGGGCGCGGCTACGCTTTTCCGCCGCGCCGTGTGGTGCTGGTTGACGGCGTCGCGGTCGACCTGACGGTGGCGAGCCTCGGGCGCGATGTGGCCATTGATTTTTGCGATGAGGCGGGCGCCGTGCGCCACAGTATCCAGGTGCGCAGCGCCTGGGTGCCGGGGCAGGCGGTGTGGCAGGGCGCCATCGACGGGCAATTGCTCGCCGTCCAGGTGCGCCCGCTGCTCAACGGCACGCATCTGTCGCATGCGGGACTGGCGGTGACGGCCTATGTCTACACGCAGCGCGAGGCCGAGCTTGCCGCCCTCATGCCCGTCAAGACGGGAGCTGACCAGTCAAAGACGCTGCTCTGCCCGATGCCGGGGCTGATCAAATCGCTGCCCGTCCATGAAGGGCAGGAGGTCAAGGCCGGCGAGGTGCTGGCTGTGGTTGAAGCCATGAAGATGGAAAACCAGTTGCGCGCCGAACGTGATGTCACGGTGAAAAAACTGCTCGCCAAGGCCGGCGATACGCTGGCGGTGGATGCGGTGATCATGGAGTTTGCGTAGGCTTTTCTGCGGTTTAGTGCAGGGGCAACGCGCGGCAGGCGGACGTCAAGGCGTATCCAATGTTGTAAACAACGCCGCGATTTTCCACCCGCTGGCGATGCGTTTGAACACGATGCTGACGAGAAACCGGGTGATGCTTGGGCTCGCTTTGGTGCCAAGGGTCAGATCAAGCGGCATATGCAGATAGGCAACGTCGGGACTTAGCGAGACGATACGGGCCTCGCTCAGCAGCGGATTGGCATGCCAGACCTCAAGTTGTTGAAAGCGTGACATGCGCTCAAGAACGGCCTCGCGGGTCCAGATGGATTTCCCGTCACTGACCCAGAGAAAATCCGGCGTATCGAGGAATTCCGCCTTTACGCGCGTCAGGTCACGATCATTCTGCGCGCTGACAAAGCGCTGATAGGCGGCAAGGATATCCTGCGAGTCTGTCGCCTGTGCCGGTCGGATCAAGGCGCATGCAAAAGCGATGCAAGCGAGGGTCGCGGCGAGCGATATGAAAAGCTGGCGCATCGGGGCGTCTGGGGTACTCGGCGGGTTGTCGCTGGCGGTTCCCGGCCGGGGGTCAATTCATGATCCGGCCGGGTTGAAGGGTGCGCTGACCCGGCGCAGTTTGCGCCAGGCTGCCGCCATAAGCTGCAGGACGACTTATTGCGGATCGGGGGTGTCGCGTTGTTCCGGCGGGATGACATCGGACGAGGTCAGCACAACCTCCTCGGTCGTGGAATTATTGATCCACCAATGTCCGTGGAAATTTCCGAATTCTGGCGTAAATTCCCCCGCTTTATGAAGAACCGGCACATTGCAAAAGGTGCTGTGCTCGACGATCTCGCCCTTGATGATGTAGACGATCGAAGGGCGATCATTATGATAATGGGTCGGAACAAGTCCTCCCGGACCAATGGTCAGGCGCCGGGTGCGCAAGATCAGATCACCGACGCCGCGCCACCCCTTCAAGCTGACTTCACTGAGCGTTTCGCGCTTCAGCAGGTGGGCAGGCTTGTCTTCAATCGTTCGTGGGCCGGCGATCACTCTTTGTCCTGCAGGACACTCGCCGGCAAAGGCCGTCACGGGGGCTGAAATGACGAACGCACACGCAGCGATCAATGCATAAGCTTTTGATATTTTGAACATTATTGTCCCTCCTCGCTTATAACGGGAGTTGACCCTAGGCTGGTCTGCGAGGGGCGTAAATGAATACAATTACGGATAGCAAAATGAATATTCAATTATATCAATGCGATATCAAAAAGCTATTTTTATCATTATGGCATATTCGTTGTTTGGAGAACGACCGCATGCCCTCTCATGGCCGATCATTGTGAGCTGGAGACGTCCGAAAACAATAGTCTGTTCTCCGCTGGCGCAAAGAAAAGCCCGCACAAATGGCTTTGTGCGGGCATTTATAGCAATTAACGGCGTTACTTCGGCAGGCGCAGCACCCAGCCGGGCTGGATGAGGTCAGGGTTTTTCACCGGCGGCGAATTCGCCTTGACGATGTCGGTATATTTGGCGCCATGGCCCTTGCCGTAATGCATTTCGGCGATCTTCCACAGAGTATCGCCCTTTTTCACCGTATACATCACTGATTCCGGTGCCGTGAGTTCAACCGCCAGATTGGTCTCGACCGATTCGATGCCGGCCGTATTGCCCAGCGCCAGAATGATGCGCTCGGCCTCTTCCTGTGTCTTCACCGGGCCGGAAACGATGGCCTTGCCACCTTCGACCTTGACGTCGAGATTGCCGGCGGCGGCAAGCCCGCTGTCGACGGCGCCTTTTTTCAGTTCTTCGGCTGATGCCGTACCGATGCCGAGCTTATGGCCGATTTCCTTGACGAAACTAAACAAACCCATGATTTTCTCCCGCTGAAATCCCGCTTGCGCGGCGTGTCAAGGGTTACCACGGCGTTATGGGCTTGTGCCAGTGTCAATCTGGACGATGCCTGATTGATCGAGACGGGCGAGGGCATCAACAATCGCCGTGCCGGCAATTGTCAGCCGGGGCGCAATATCCATCAGCGGCACCAGCACGAAAGCACGGTGGAGAATGCCGGGATGGGGCAGGGTGAGCCGGTCATCAGCTATCACCCTGTCGCCATAAGCGAGCAGGTCGATATCGATACGGCGCGGTCCCCAGCGCTCGGCTCGTTCACGTCCCATCTGGCGCTCGATATCGAGGCACAGATCGAGGAGGGCATGCGGCTCCAGTGTTGTCCCGACGCTGAGGCACTGATTGATGAAGGCAGGCTGCGCGACAGGACCAAAAGGTGGCGTGCGGTAAAGGCCGGAGGCGTTCGTTATCGCTACCTGCGATTGCGAGAGCCGGTTGCGGGCGTCAGCAAGTGCCGCGAACGGGTCGCCTAGATTGGCGCCAAGCGCCAGATAGGCCTCAGCCATGGCGCGAGCGCGTCAAACGGACCGCAGCATAATCGATGGCGCCATCAATGGGAGCGCCGGGCTTGCGGATCTCGATGCGGGCTTCCATGATTCGTGGATATTCGGCGATAACGGTGGACAGAATCGCGTCGGCCAGCGCCTCGATGAGGTAATAGCGCCGCGTGCGGACAATAGCTTCAACCGTGGTGTGCAGCGCGTCATAGCCGACCGACAATGTGACGTCGTCGCGCTCGGCATTGGCGTCGATATTGGCGTCGACCTCAAGATCAACCTCGAAACGCTGCCCCAGCCGCGCTTCTTCGGCATGAACGCCATGGCGGGCGAAGAAAACGGCGTTCTTGATAAGGATGGTGGCTTTCATCGCTGGCGGAATGCTCCAATAGCGGTCTCGACGGCAAGACCATCGCGCGTCTCTGCCACATCGTGAACGCGAAGGATATCGGCGCCGAGGCGCGCGGCCAGAAGATTGGCAGCAAGCGTGGCGGCGCCACGTTCGCCCACCGGACGATCAACGATGCGGCCGATAAAGGATTTGCGTGACAGGCCGATGAGCAGAGGAAAGCCCAGTGATTGCAGCCGGCTCATTTCAGCAATCAGGAGCAGATTCTGGTTGTGCGTTTTGCCAAAGCCGAGGCCCGGATCAAGCGCGATCTTTTCAGGACGGATTCCGGCCGAAAGTGCCAGTTCAATGGAGCGGGCGAGAAAGGCGCGCACATCCTCGATGATATCGATATCCTCGGCCAATTCCTCACGGTTATGCATGATGACCAGACCGGCGCCATGCTCGGCGATGACGGGTGCCATGGCTTCATCGTGACGCAACCCCCAGACGTCGTTGACGATGCGCGCGCCTGCCTGGAGAGCTGCCTCGGCCACACCTGCTTTCATGGTGTCGACGGAGAGTGGAACAGTCAGGTCCGCTAACGCCTCGATGACCGGGAGAATGCGTGCCTTCTCGACATTCGCATCCACGGGGCGATGGCCGGGTCTCGTCGATTCCCCGCCAATATCGATGATGGAGGCGCCGTCAGCTGCCAATTTCCTTCCCTGGGAGATAGCGGTGTCAATGGTGGAAAAGCGTCCGCCATCGGAAAAGGAATCGGGCGTCACATTGACAATTCCCATCAGAAGGGGCGGCGCGCCGGAAGGACGGCGCAGGCGGAGCGGCGAGGCGGCCATCATACTGGTCTCTCATGTGCATGCAGTTTGGTTGGGCCGAACAGGGCCTCGAAGCTCTGGCGAAGCGCGATATCGACATCGGCGAGGCTCGTGGTCAACCCGAGATCAGAGAGGCTGGTCACTCCCTGATCGCTGATGCCGCAGGGAATGATACTGGTGAAATGGTCCAGATCAGGATCGACATTGAGTGATACGCCGTGAAAACTCACCCAATGACGAATTCTGATGCCGATGGCGGCGATCTTGTCCTCGCGACCTGTCCCGCGCTCAGGCCGTTCGACCCAGATGCCGACGCGGCCCTGGTGGCGGGTTCCGCGCACATGAAACGACCATAGCGTGCGGATCAGCCATTCCTCCAGAGCGGTAACAAAGGCGCGGACATCGCCGCCGCGCCGGCGCAAATCGAGCATCACATAGGCCACCCGCTGACCGGGCCCGTGATAGGTGTATTGGCCGCCGCGCCCGCTGGCATGCACGGGGAAGCGTTGCTGGTCGAGAAGATCATCAGGCTTTGCCGACGTGCCGGCGGTATAAAGCGGGGGGTGTTCGACGAGCCAGACGCATTCGGGCTGTTGTCTGGCAGCGATCGCCGCAACGCGGGCCTCCATGAAAGCGACCGCGTCTTCATAGGCGATGGGCCGGTCGGCGATGAGCCAGTCGATCATCGTTGCTGGATCACAGAGCACGGAAAACGGTCTGTTGAGGGTGGCGCTGTCAACCATTCGTTAATCCTAAACACCCAGTGTGAACGAGGCCAGCTTTTTGCCCTCTTTGCAACGGAACCGCCGCTTCATGTCAGACCAGTCGATCCATGACACATTGCAACCCGTCCGCGTTGAGGTGGAAGTCGTGCTCGGGCACACGTATATGCCGGTGCACCAGCTGCTGCGCATGGGTCGCGGCGCAGTGATCGAACTGGAAGCGAAGGAAGATTCGGACGTGCTGGTCAACGCCAACGGCATGCCGATCGCGCGCGCCGCTGTCCAGGTCGAGGGCGGCAAGATTTCTGTCGCGCTGACCCGCATGTTGCGCAACATCAAGGGCATGGAAGCTTAGGGCTTGTTTCAAGAAAGGTGAGGTGCTATCGCACTGCCTCCTTTTGGGCGGTCATGGCGGAATTGGTAGACGCACTACCTTGAGGTGGTAGCGGGGCGACCCGTGGAGGTTCGAGTCCTCTTGACCGCACCAATCGGAAAAATGGCGAGCGATGTTGGCAAGTGGCGGCCACGCTCGGCCCTGCGTGTCGTCATATGAAAGCTCAGTCTGCGGTCGGACGCAGAGCCGTTTTCGCTTTCGCCTCGACCATATGAACGACATGCCAGCCGTGCACTTTGAGGGTGCGCAACAGGCGGGGCAGCGCCTTCACCGTCACGGGCTGAATATCGTGCAGCAGCAACATTCCAGCGCCCACCTGCTCAAGCCTGGTCATCGTGATGTTGATCAGTTCATCAGGGTCGCGGATGTCCCAGTCCCTGGCGTGGGCATCGATGCCAAAGACGCCAATCGACAATTCGTTCAGCCAGCGGTCAACATCAGGCGGATTCCATAGGCCGGGGTAGCGAAAAAAACCCGGGGCGAACCGGTGCTGCTGATCACCGAGGGCGTTTCGAACGGCTTTTTCCCCGGCCGCGATATCGGCGATCGCGCGTGCCGGAAGGATCATGGTCATCGGGGCCGGGTGCGTCATCGAATGATGGCCGATCGTGTGCCCGGCAAGGGCTACCTGGCGGGCGGTCGCCGGGTCAGCGGCGGCGTTGCGGCCGATCATGAAGAAGGTCGCCTTGGTGCATTCAGCAGCAAGGCTTGCCAAAACGCTGCGGGTGAGCGCGCCGCGCGGTCCATCGTCAAACGTCAGCACCACCTCGCGCGGCGCCAGCGGCACGGTGCCGGGGTATTGGAAGCGGCCAAAATGCACGCCGCCAGCGGTGTTGATTTCAAGCGTTCGTGCAACCCCCAGCGCCTCCGGATTGGTGCAGGTCTTGTCGGTGATGGGGGCCGCGCCACCCACACAAAGAACGGCGCCGGCGAGGGCTGCCCAGCGCCGAAGCAGCGGTGTTACCTGGTTAAACTGGTGGATCAAGAGATATCCATTACGCTTTGAGATTGAATGCTTTATGCTGGTGGCTTCTCGCTTCTTTCAATAACCACCGTGCCAAAGCGCGTGGGAATTTCGATGCGGCGGGGCATGCGCACCGGTCCGGTCAGCTCGACATCGAAATCAATCAGGATGGGTGAAGCTGATTCTGTCAAAGCCTTGATCGTCTGGTTGTTCGGCTTATGGCCGGCGATCGGCACGAAACGGGCGGCGCAGCTGATGACGGGAGGGCTCGTCTTCGATTTGGCAAGCACGCGCGCCGCCTTCGCCGAAGCCTGTCTTGGTGACAAAACGATATCAAAGCGACTGAGGCCGGTGAAGACGGGCACGCTGGTGGCGCAGGCGTTGTTGATATCCTGACCGGCTTTGAGACTTGCCATCACGAAGGCACTCATCGGGTCGAAAACATTCTGGCTGTGCTCCGGCTTCAATGGCACGCGACCATCGCCCCAGTTCGGTTCGAGGGGCGGTTCGATGACGATCTTGCGCGCGGATGTTCCGTCATACTCGATTTTCGTGCTGTATTCCGGATCGCTGCCCGACACCATTGAATAGGATTGCGGGACCAGTCGTTCGCCCTGACGCTTGCCGCTGACGCGCCCGGTGACGGTGCCGGAATAGATGACGAGGCTGTAGTCACTGTCGAGCGACATGCGGAACGAATTGCCATCAATACTGCCCGTGACTTTCGATGTGGCGATGCGGATACCGGCATAACGCATGTCGAAAAAGGCGGTGCCAACGTCCTGGGCAGCCAGCGGGCCGCCACAGACGAGGCATATGGCCAGAAACAGGTAGCGCATCATCGACGGGTCATTTCTCGCAAACGAAACATCACATTGGTGAGCTGGCGTGGCGCTAATGTGGCAATCGTTGTCGGGCGATCGGGAATCACAGGGCTTTGGCAACAGACAAGACGTCGGCCGCGTGCCCCGGCACTTTCACCTTGCGCCAGGCGCGCACGATCCGGCCGTCACTGTCTGCCAGATAGGTCGCGCGTTCGATCCCCATGTATTTTCGTCCATACATGCTCTTCTCGACCCATACGCCGAAATCAGCGAGGATGGTGGTGCCCTCCGCGCTCGCCAGCGTTACCGTCAGAGCGTATTTTTCACGAAACTTTTTCAGGCTGGCGATTTTATCGCCTGATACGGCGATAACCGGTATGGACAGCCTGGCAAATTCTGCCGTCAGCCCTGAAAAATCCTGAGCCTCCTTGGTGCAGCCCGTTGTGTCAGCTTTAGGATAAAAATAGAGAACAAATGGCTTGCCGCGCAGTGTGGACATATTCACCACGGCGCCCTCGGCGGTGGCCAGCGAAAAATCCGGAATGGCGCTCCCTTCAGCCGGCCCCGATGCGTCGTTTTGTTCGGTAGTCATTTTGCCTTCCTTTCGTCGCTGTCGCGTGACACGTAGTAGATTAAATCGTTGCCTTGGCCTTGGCTTGGTATCAAGCTCTAAACGGCCTTCTCTCCACATTCGCACGGCTGAGCTTTTTTTTTGATGCAGAGTCTTCCCCCTCCACCGTCCGAAGTCCCGCCGCCGCGGGATGCGCGTGCGGTTGATGGCGAGGTCAGGATATCGGGCAATAGCGCTCGGCGCGTCGTGACGTTCTGTGTGGTGGGGGCCTCTGCCTTTGGGCTTTTGACCACGTTGCTCATCGCTGCGGTCTCCTTCCATATATTTTTCGGCGGCGTTGATCTGTCGTTCATGTCGAAGGCCATCAGGACCGTGATTGCCGATGCGGCGGGGCCGGGGCATCGCGCGGAAATCGGCGCGGTCAACCTGGCGTGGGATGACGGCCATCTGCGTCTGGCTGTGCGTGACCTCAAAGTGATCAGGGCCGACGGACTGACAGTCGGGTCCGCGCCGAAAGCATTTATCGCCATCGACGTTCCCGCGCTCTTTTTGGGCAAGATCGAGCCGGTGTCGCTGGTTGCCCATCAGACAAGCGTCAGCCTGACGGTATCCACCGACGGGTCGGTTGCCTTGGGCGGTGCGCAGGAAAAATCAGATAAGGTCACGCCCACGCCGGTCCTGGCTCTGCTCGACCCTGAGTTGCTGGGGCGCATTTTCGGAACGAAAACACTGGTCCCGGGTGGCGGGTCTCTGGCTGAGCTGGACCTTAACGACATGACGGTGACGCTGACAGACGAGCGCACCTCAACGACACGGGTCTTCGAGCGTTTCAGCGCGGGTTTTCATCGCACCCAGTTTGGTGCGTTCACCACGACATTGTCGTCAACCGGAGCGCGTGGGCCGTGGAAAGCCGCGATCGCCATCGGTCTTGCCCATGACCAGGGGCGCCCTTTCCAGCTCAGCGCCGAGACGATCTCGGTCCGCGATATGGTGGGCGAGGAGGGTGGCAAAATCGGCGGCGTCATTCTCGATGTGACGATGAACGGCCTGCTCGCCACCGAAGGCCGAATGACGCGCGTTGAAGGCATCGTCAGGGTGAGCGGCGATGGTGCTCTTGAAGGTCCGGGCTGGCAGGCCGATATCCACCGTGGCGAGATAGCAGTCGCGGTTGAGGAAGGACGGGACGGCGTCACCATTCGCCCTTCGCTCATCGCCATTGGTGGGCTTGGCGGAATGATTTCGGGAACCATTGCCTTGCCAGCGGGCGTCCAGACGACGGATCGCCTGACACTCGACCTCAAGCTTGGCGCCATCACCGTTGATCGTCAGGGCGGCAGCATCCCTGAAGTCACAACCGCGACGATGCGCGGAAGCTTTGATGTTGCCGGCAAACGTCTGGATATCGTCGAGGGACATGTGTTCGGTGATCTGCCGGTCGCTGACGTTACGGGGTCGATTGATTTTTCCGACAAGATTCCCGGTCTCAAACTGGAGATTGGGGCCCGCAATATCGGCGCTGGCAGCGTGCGCCGCGTTTGGCCGCGCTTTATTGCAACGGATGCTCATGACTGGTTCATGGCGAATGTCAGCGCGGGCGATCTGACGAAATCGCATCTGAGCCTTGATATTCCGCCCGGTGTCCTCGACGGGCGCCCGTTGAAGCGCGACTACGTCAATGGAGAATGGCACGCGAAAGGAGCAGCGGTCCTGCTTGAAGCTGGATTGCCGCCGGTGACCGGTGCCAATGCGGTCGTCAAGTCAACCGGCACCTCGGTGCGTGCCGAGGGCCGGGATGGGCGTCTTGAGACGGCCTCAGGCGTGTTGCTTTTGCCAAATGTCCTTTTTGTGGCCGAGGGCATGGATCAGATCACCAGCATCGGACAGCTCGACGCAACGATGATCGGGGCAGCCTCCTCGCTGCTGGAACTCGGGGAAAAGCGTGGTCTGGCGCTTGGCAAGAGCGCGGGGCTTGATGTGCGACAGATCGCCGGTGACGGGCTGGCGCAAATCCAGTCCCGTGGTCCGCTTTATGCTGGCAAGCCGGGCACGGAAAACCTGCCAGGCTTGTTCACCATCGACGCCGAGTTCCGCAACATATCCGGCAAGGCGCTCGTCGATGGCCGCGACGTTGATCGTGGATCGTTCAAGGCGCGCAGCGATGGGCGCGCACTGACGGTTGACGGAACGTGCCAGTTAGGCGGCGTGCCATTCAAGATCACCGCCAGTCAGGACAATCCGAAAGCAAAGCTTGTTCTTCGTGCCGACGCCGAGCTTGATGATCCGGCGCGCGCCAAGCTTGGTTTTGACTTTGGCAGTCTTGTCACGGGGCCGATGGGGTTTCGCTTCATCAGGGAAGCGCTTGGCAGTGAGCAGACGCGGCGGATCGAGGCTGATCTGACGCAGACCCGGCTGGCGCTCGCGGAAGCCTCCTTTGAAAAAACCAAAGGGGTTCCAGCCACTTTGTCATTGAGTTTGCGTGGGACGTCGCAGGTGGCGTCGCTGGAAGACATTATTTTTCAGGGTAAGGGGTTTTCGGTCAAGGGACGGGCCAGGCTCGACGCCGGCGGCAAGCCCGTTCTCTATGAGCTGAGCGAGGTCAAACTTCGTCCTGATGATCAGTTTTCGGCGCGCTATGAAATTCGTGATGACAGCACCGATCTTCGGATCACTGGTCGCTCGCTTGATGCGCGGCCCTTCATCCAACGCTGGATGAGCGAAGAAGATCCAAATGAGAAGAGTGCCAAACAATTCCGTTTGTCGGTCCAGCTCGAACAGGCCAATGGCAGCAACGGCGCCACGGTTCGTGACCTCAAATTCGATTATGTGCGCGACGGGCGCCAGATTTCAGATTTTTCACTCAATGGGCGATTTCCAGGATCGGCCCGCATCACCGGTCAGATTCTCAAGGATAGCGGCAGACCTTATCTGCTGATCACGTCGACCGATGGCGGTTCGGCGCTGCAATTCATGGATGTGTATCGCAATATCCGTGGCGGCAAGCTGACGCTCACGCAGACGCTGATCGACCCGCAAGGGCGGAGCGAGCGGGGTGTTGTCCTTCTGGAAAATTTCCAGGTGGTCAATGAAGAAGCTTTGCGGCGGCTGTTTGGTGCAACGCCGGTGCCCGATGATGAAAGTGCTGCCACCCGGCGCCGGCTTGGCGCGCAGGAAAGTGCGACGCTTGACCGGATGCGGGTCGTCTACACCCGGGCGCCCGGCCTGACGCAATTCAGCGACGGTGTCCTGCGCAACTCCACGTTCGGTACGACGTTTGAAGGGCGCATCGATTGGCGGCGCAAGGCGGTCGATATGCGGGGCACGTTCATTCCCCTGTTTGCGCTTAACAATCTCCTGGCACAGATCCCGGTGATCGGGGCATTCCTGGGTGGCCAGAATGAAGGGTTGATCGGCGTCACCTTCTCGGTATCGGGACCTGTTGCCGGGCCGACGCTGCGCATTAATCCCGCATCGGTGATTGCTCCGGGCATTCTGCGTGGTTTTTTTGCCTTTGCGCGTGACGAGGACAGCACGCCGCCAAGCGGTGCGCGAGAGCAGCAAGGCGGATCGTCAAAGTCCAATTAGAGCAGGCTGCGGAACAGTGTCAGCTTGGCCTCACCAGCACGTGGCGTTTTTTCCCCATGGACAGTTTGATGACGCCCTCAACAAGGAGGTCAGACACGTTGATCATGGCCTTGTCATCACTCACGCGCTGATCATTCACCATGACCGCACCATTGGTGATGGCTCTGCGGGCTTCGCCGTTTGATGCCGCCAGCCCGGCCCTGACAAAAAGGGCAAGTACACCGATGCCGCTCGCCAATTCGCTGCGCTCGATGTGATGAGTTGGCAAACCTGCGGCCGCATGACCCATTTCGAAGGTCGATCTTGCGGTTGTCTCGGCCTGTTGGGCTGCATCACGGCCATGCAGCAGGGCGGTCGCCTCGGTCGCGAGGCGCTTCTTGGCCTCGTTAAGCTCGGCGCCCTGGAGCGTCACCAGTCGCGCCACCTCGTCAAGCGGGAGCGTCGTGAACAGTCGCAGAAAGCGACCCACATCGCCGTCGTCGCAATTGCGCCAAAACTGCCAGTAGTCATAGGGGCTCAGCATGTCGGCATTGAGCCATACGGCGCCAGCAGCGGTTTTGCCCATCTTGGCGCCCGAGGCTGTAGTGATGAGGGGCGTTGTCAGCGCATAGAGCTGGTGGGTCCCCATGCGCCGGCCAAGATCGATGCCGTTGACGATATTGCCCCACTGATCCGAGCCGCCAAGCTGAAGATTGGTGCCATAGCGGCGCGCAAGCTCGACGAAATCATAGCTTTGCAGGATCATGTAGTTGAATTCGATGAAGGACAGTTCCTGTTCGCGATCGAGCCGCAGCTTCACCGAATCCATCGACAGCATGCGATTGATGGAGAAATGGCGCCCGACATCACGCAGCATGTCGATGTAGTTCATCTTGGTGAGCCATTCGGCGTTGTCAGGCATCAGCGCCGGGCGGGCAGGGGCTGTGAAATCCAGAAAGCGCGAAAAAACCGCCGCAATGCTTTTCTTGTTGGCGTCGATATCTTCGATACCGAGTAATTTGCGGCTTTCATCACGCCCGGAAGGATCGCCGACGCGGGTTGTGCCGCCGCCCATCAGGGCAATGGCGCGATTACCGCTCAACTGCAACCAGTGCAGCATCATGATCTGGACGAGTGAGCCGACATGAAGCGACGGCGCGGTGCAATCAAAGCCGATATAGCCGACAACCTCGCCGCGTTTGGCCAGCGCGTCGAGACCCTGCGGGTCGGAACACTGGTGGATGAAGCCGCGCTCATCCAGGATGCGCATGAAATCTGAGGTAAAGCCTGACATATTTGATACTTCGCTCGATGGGGGCTTCGATATAACGCATAACCGCGCAGTTTGGATATTGATTTTGTCGGCGTTCCGTTCGGGATCGCAGATGGTCGAAGCCTGCATGCGCGCGTTAAACAGCGCAGCAAAACGCGGCGTGTGAGGACACGCCGCGCATTGAAGCTGGGCAGATGGTCGGAGGGATCGTTACGCCTTGGCTGAGCAGCGGACGATGCGGGTGGGATAGCTCGCCATCTCGGCCTTGAAATGCGCCATTTTGCTTTCGACCGATGCACGGGTGATCATGCCGTTCGACATGCGCGTCAGGCGTTTCCATTCGGCATCGCTCAGATCGCGCATGGCGATGTGCGATGCCTCGAGCGCCAGAGAATCGTCGGCTTCACGCACCAGAGTGATTTTTGCGACCAGAGCGGGGTCGTTGATGCCCACTTCGACCACATTGGCCTTCGACTGATGGTACGTAATCTTGCCGGTCATCTTGTTGACGGCGCTGGCATATTTGAAACGGTTCGGCATCAGCTCGACGTAGGCGCTGGCGCTGTTACACATCTGGCTGTCGGCAGCCCATTTGCCGGCAAAAAATGCAGGCCGCATCATGGATGCCTCGACGGGAGCCAACTCAGCGACGGTGACCGTCGTGACAGCGATGGCGGCCAAACCGCACAAGCCCTGCATAAGACGACGGGCTGATGCTGAGAGAGAGGCGTTTTTAGCTGATGACATTGGTCTTCTCCATCGTTGCGGCTTCCACCGGAGCCAAACCGGCAACAGAAATCGTTGCAACGGCTATTGTTGACAAGGCGATTACAACAAATGAAAAATTACGAATAAATACTGATGTCTTGTGTCTTGCAGGTCGTTGTGTTCGTCATGTTTTTCCCCTATCCCCTGTTGCAGTCTTTTTGCACTCGTATTGTTGCCGTAGAACGTTGATGATCACTTACCGGCGATGATTAATGCTTGCTGATAACAACGAATTGAAAGAAATTCCTGAGCTATGACTAACAAAATGCTTACAGCGCTTGGCCTGATGTCGGGCACCTCGATGGATGGTGTCGACGTGGCGGTGATCAGGACCGATGGTGGAGGGATCGTCGAAGCAGGCGGGCATTCGTTTCACGCCTATTCGCCAGATCAACGTGATCTTCTGCGTGAGGCAATTGTTGCCGCGCAGCCGCTGCGCAACCGCCATGTGCGGCCCGATCGTCTGGCACAGGCGGAAGCGATGGTGACGGACGTCCATGCCCAGGCCGTCATCAGTTTTATGACCAAGGAAGGGCTGGCGCCCGGCGATATCGAGCTTGTCGGCTTTCATGGGCAGACCGTTCTGCATCGCCCGCAGGACGGGCTAACGATCCAGATCGGCGATGGCGCGGTGTTATCGCGACAGATCGGCATTGATGTCGTCTATGATTTTCGCGCAAACGACATGGAGCGCGGCGGGCAGGGTGCGCCGCTGGTGCCAGTCTTTCATCAGGCATTATGCCGCTCAAGCAAGGTCACCTATCCCGTCATTGTCATGAACATTGGCGGCGTGGCGAACATCACTTATCTCGTCGCAGACGAGGCGCCGCCTGTTGCGTGTGATATCGGGCCCGGAAATGCCCTGATCGATGATTTTATGCTGGAGCGTAGCGGGACGGCGATTGACCGCGACGGCCTGATGGCGGCTTCGGGACGGGTTGACGCGGCAGTGCTCAAGGCCCTTCTCGCGCATCCGTTCTTTGATCAGAAGCCGCCAAAATCACTTGATCGTCATGATTTCAGTCGTGATCCGGTGGCCTCGCTCACAACCGCCGACGGGGCGGCGACGCTGAGCGCCTTTACGGCACAGGCGGCGGCGTTGATCCTGCGTTTTCTGCCGGAAAAGCCAAAATCACTGATCATTGCCGGCGGGGGCGCGTTCAATCCGACCCTGGTGAGGATGCTGGCGGACGCCTTCGGCCTGTTGCCGGTGACAGCCGATGCGATGGGCTGGTCGACGCACGCGCTTGAGGCGCAGGCGTTTGCCTATCTCGCGGTGCGCTCGAAACGAGGGATGGCGCTGACCTTTCCCTCAACCACCGGTGTCGCGCGCCCGGTGACGGGCGGCATTCTCGCAACGCGCTGAAGCGGGTCAGGAGCGATTGCCGGTCGTTTTGCGATGGGTTGTCCACCCCGATGAACCCAGATGCTCCTGGGGCGCGAACCGCGCCTTGTAGGCCATCTTGCGGGAGCCTTCGACCCAATAGCCGAGATAAAGATAGGGCAGGGCCAAGCGACGTGTGCGGGCGATATGATCAAGCACCATGAAGGTGCCGAGCGAGCGGTGAGCGCAATTTTCGGCATCATAGAACGAATAAACCATCGACAGACCGTCGCTAAGGACGTCGGTCAGCGCGCAGCCGATCAGTTCGCCCGGCTGGCCGGCCTGCGTTGCGGGCAGGCGATATTCGATCAGCAGGGTTTCAACATGTGTATCCTCGATCATCAATCCGTAATCGAGAACGCTCATATCGGCCATGCCACCTTCCGAATGGCGATGATCGAGGTAGGATCGAAACAACGCATACTGCTCGCTGGTGGGGTGAGCGGGTATTTCGTTGACGATGACATCGGTGTTTGCGCGCAAAATGCGCCTGAAGGGGCGCATCAGTACGAAATTGCGTGCCACAACCCGCGTTGACACGCAGGCGCGACAATTTTCGCAAGCAGGGCGATAGGCGATGTTTTGCGAGCGGCGGAAGCCGCCTTGCGTCAACACGTCGTTGAGCTGGGGCGCGCGATCACCAACCAGATGGGTAAAGACTTTCCGTTCCTGCCGCCCGGGCAAATAAGGGCAGGGGGAAGGGGCCGTCAGATAGAATTGGGGCGTATCGCGGCTGTGCTGGGTCACGGATCTGCAAATCATCGAAGCGGAGGCTCCAGCATAACCGCAACGCCGTGGCGAAAGAAAGGGGCAGGCCGCCGCCTGTAATGTCGTGCGACACGAAAGTGATGAGCTAAAGAAAAACCGCGATCAGGGGCGCGCGCGCGAAAGATCGTTCACCAGCGTACAATCGAGCGCCATGTCATGCAGCAAGCGGCCGCGCCCGTTGAAAAAGCAGACAAGTAACGCGAGCGGCGTCAGGATGACGACGGAAATCCAGAACAGTATGGCGTGCCCCATCGCCGGGAGCGCGCCAATCGGCGTGCCGGTGGACGATATCAGCCGCACACCGACGGCGCCCATGCCCGGTGTCGATCCGCGGACACCCAGCGTCAGCGCGTAATAGCCGAGTGCCACAACAGGAAATACCAGACCGAGAAAAAGCCAGGTCAGACCAAAGGTCACCAGGCCGAGCAACAGAACCAGGACGTAGCCGGATACGGTAAAAAGCATGATGAACATCGCGTCGATGAAAAATGCCAGCGAGCGACGCGTCAGGATCCATTCGTAAAGGCGGCGATCTTCAGCCGATTGAGGCATCGTCACGGGCGATAGGGTGATTGGTGGATCTGACATCATCGGACATTTCTCTCGCTGGAGGGCTCACCATCAGATGGCCCGCGCGCCCTCACAGCGCAAGGGTCGCCGGCTGGCGGGGAAGGCGGTTCGCGAGGCGGATGAAATCGGCGACCGTCAGGGTCTCCGCCCGGCGCGTCGGATCAATCTCCAGCTCTGCCAGCAGGTTTTCCGGTGTTTCGATCAATTGCCGTAACGATGAGCGCAACATTTTCCGGCGCTGGCTGAATGTTGCCTGTGTGAGGCGCTCGAGCGATCGGCGGTCGCAATCCTCAGGGTTCGGGCGCGGCACCAGATGCACGACGCTCGAAGTGACCTTGGGCGGCGGCACGAAGGCCGTCGGGGCGACGTCGAAGAGGCGGCCGCCAGTGCAGCGCCATTGGGTGAGGATCGACAGGCGCCCATAGTCGGATGTTCCAGGCGCAGCATACAAGCGGTCCGCGACCTCGCGCTGGAACATGAGCGTCAGGCTTGAAAACCACGGCGGCCAGGGTTCGACCGTCAGCCAGGATACAAGCAGGGCGGAGGCGATATTATAGGGCAGGTTAGCGATAATCCGCGCCGGCGAACCTGCGAGGCGGGGCGCCAGATCGATCTGCAAGGCATCGCCGTGAATGACGTCGAGGCGCCCGGGATAGCGGCTGGCGATCATCTCAAGGGCCGGCAGGCAGCGCTGGTCACGTTCAACGGCGATCACGCGTTCAGCACCTGCAGCCAGCAACGCCCGCGTCAGCCCGCCCGGACCGGGGCCAATTTCGACAATGGTGATGCCATCAAGCGGGCCGGCGGCGCGGGCGATGCGTGACGTCAGATTGAGATCAAACAGGAAGTTCTGGCCAAGGGCTTTTCGGGCCGACAGATCGAAGCGCGCAACGATATCGCGCAGCGGCGGCAGATCATCGATCGCCGACATTACGCTCGCTTGCCTGTGAGGGAGGCGGCCAGTTCGATGGCAGCGATCAGGCTGTCGGGCCGCGCCGTACCTGCCGTCGCGATGTCGAGGGCGGTACCGTGGTCAGGCGAGGTGCGCACGAAGGGCAGGCCGAGCGTGACGTTCACGGCTTCGTCGAAGGCGAGCGTCTTCACCGGTATCAGAGCCTGGTCGTGATACATGCAGAGCGCGGCATCATATGTGCGGCGGGCGGTGGCATGGAACATGGTGTCTGCTGGCAGCGGGCCGCGCGCATCGATACCCAGTTCACGAAGCCTGGCGATGGCGGGAGCGATGATGGTCTGATCCTCGCTGCCCATGCTGCCATCCTCACCCGCATGGGGATTGAGCCCGGCGATTGCGAGCCGTGGCGCATTGATCGAAAAAAGCTCTGACAGGCTCGCCGCAACGATGCGCCCGACGCGCACGATTGTGTCGGCCTTGAGCGCTGTCGACACTGCGTTGAGGGCAATATGAACGGTGACGGGCACGACGCGCAACTCGCGGCACGCGAGCATCATCACCGGATAGACATCGCGCGCACCTGCCTCAGCGGCCAGCGCGCCCAGGAATTCGGTATGGCCGGGGTAGGAAAATCCGGCGGCATAAAGCGATGATTTCTGAATGGGATTGGTGATGACGGCACGTGCCATCGCGCCGGTTACAGCCGCCACGGCCTGCCGTATGGATGCGATAACCGCCGGTGCATTTTCAGCCAGCGCCTGCCCGGGATGATCGGTGACATGTTCGTCCAGCGCGATAATCGGCAATGCCGCTGCGAAATGGCGGGCGGCGTTGACAAAGTCGCTATGAACAAGGGGAACATCGAGGCAAAAATCGCGATTGCGGGCGGCGACAATGTCGCTTGAGGCGATGAGCGCGAAAGCGCAATCCGGCCGATGGCGCAAGGCCTGCCAGGCGCGCAACGCCAACTCAGGACCAATGCCGCCCGGTTCGCCCATCGTCAGGGCGAGAACGCTCATTTCTCGCGATTGTCGATGACGGCGGCCTGACGGGCATCGCGCAGGAGGCGGCGTGATGCCTGCTCAAGTTCAAGCTCGACCAGTTCGCTGCGGATCTGGGCCTGGGCCGCGTCACGGCCCGGGATCTCCTGCTTGTCGCACAGCATGTAGAATTCATAGCCCAGCGGGCTCGTCTGTACTTCGGTGGAGCCGTTGATCGGCGTCTTCTCCAGCACCAGCCGGATCGGCGGAGGAAGGTCAGCACTGCTGCGGCGAATAGTGCTGCGAACGGCTGCTTCACGGGCGCGACGCAGTTGTTCTGCCAGATTGTCGCATGACTTGACCGAGGCGCGGATCGCATCGGCTTCCTTGCGGCGGGCCGGTGACTCGCCCTTTGAAAATACAACGATCTGCGCCATCGTATATTCGACGCTACGGATATTCTCGGGGTCCTGGCCGCGTTTTTTCAACGCGTCGACGATATCCTGATCGCGAATGTTGATGGCGCGCTGACCGCGTTGCTGGACAACCAGCTGCCAGGCGATATCACCGCGCAGACGGTCGCGCAGCGTTGAAGGATTGACGCCCCTCGACTTCAGAGCCTGACGCAGTTGATCCACTGACAATTTGGTGCGCTCGGCAATGGAGGCAAACGCACGATCAACCTGGCTCTCGTCGATGGTGATCCTCAGCTTGCGCGCTTCCTGTAGTTTGAGGCGCTCATCGATCAACTCATCAAGGGCGGTTTCGCGCGGTGCGGCCTTGCCACCATTGGTCAGCGCCAACAGCCGCAGCCGGTTGGTCACGTCGTTTTGCGTGATCAGCTGACCGTTGACGACGACAACAATGCCCTGGGCAACAGAGGGAGTGGCACAAAGGAGAAGGCAGACAAAGACCACGCCGGCTAACACCAGCGATTCGAGCGGCGATGACATATCACCATTGCTGCGCGGTTTGACCGAAGCCGGTTGGCGCGCCATGACAATCGTCACCTTGTCTCCTAGCCTCGTTCTATCGCTCATTTTGCTGCTATCCGTCATTATGCCTTTAAGGCGTACTGCCCAGACCGCCATGGATCGAAACTTCGCCCAAAGTGCGCAGGGTAATCCGAGCCGTTACACGTCTTTGTGGCTGAATATCGCCAAAGCCCGCGTAAATCTGCAAATAATCGACGCTGAACACAAAACACTCATCAGCGTATCGCAAACCAAGCCCATTGCTGATCCACCCCGACGCATTGGTGGAATTGCGCAAGGAATAATTGCCGTTTGCCGAAATCGACCAGTTATCGTCCAGTTTGTAACTGATGGCTGCCGTGACGGCTTCGCGATCATTGAAAAAGCCGACATTCGGCTGGGCGGCGATATAGGTGTAGCCGGTCGTCAGGAAAAGCGGCCCGCCGTACAATGTCCCAACCAGTTCAAGGCGTCGCAGCCCGAATGTCTGCTGGTCAAACCGGAAACGCGCGCTGATATCACCATATATCGAGGGCTGGATACGGACTGCGGCAACATAATCAGAGCGTGCGGTCTGCAATCCCGATTCGAGACCGGCGCCGGCCAGATCAACAGCGCCACGCGAAAATGAGTTCAGCCCGCTCAACTGATAGGACTGTCCAAACAGGAAACTGGCCAGGAAGCCGGAATAGGAGCGATAGGTGTATTGCACGCCAACATTTGAGCGCGTGCCACCTTCCAGCCGGTCGTAGCCGGAAAACTTGTTGAGAGAAAACAGGTTTGTATCGTCAAACACCAGGCTCTGCGCATCTTCATTGGGCAGGCGCCCGATCGATTGCTCGTTTGGCCGGACGATGATCTGGGCGATGGGTTCGATCAGATGCGATGCATCTTCGGCTGCGGCGATGAAGGGGTAGCGATATTCAAGGCCGATGGTCGGCAGGCCACGAAAACCGACTTCGCCATTGCGGTCAAACAAGCCCGGCTCGATGGTTGTCGCCGACAGAAAGCTCGTGGCGCCGTTGGTCGTGCCGCCAACATCCACGGTTGCAATTTGTATATTTCGCGCATTTGCGCTGTAGACATCGCCGCGCAGCCGGAAGAACGGCGTCCAGCGCTGCCCGAGCGGATCGGTGAAACTCTTGCGCCACTGCGCGTCTACGGAGACGCGTGAATAATCGCCGGCAAATCCCTGACTGAGAAAGCGCTGCGTCTGGTTCGTCAGCGGGTCGATAAAGCGAAACGCAAGAGCGTTGTCGCGGAAAACCGTGGTTGTATTGGCGTTGAAACGAAATTCACCCCCGAGGATCGGATCGGCGAAGGCCGTATTGTAATCGATGAGCGGTCCGACTGTCGGCTGATAGGACTGCGAATCGTTAAATGGCGCGTTCTCGATGTAGGTCCTGATCTGGTAGGTGCGTAAATCGAAGAAGGAGCGATCACCCTTGCCCTGCACGAACACGGTTGAAATTCGTTCCGTCTTGGCCGTCGATTCAAGGCCGAAATCGCGGAAATAGCGTGTGTCGGAGGCGCCAGCGACATCCCAGCCGAGTTTCCATTTATCTGACAGAAGCAGCTCGCCTGTCGATTCGACGCCCCCGCGTTCGCGTCGCGCACCGGGATCGTTGCCGGTAAAGCCAGTGCCGACATTATTGGGGTTCTGCTGGATTATCCCTCCGAGTTTGACCGTAAACTGGCCATTTGGCAGGGCCTGGCGCCAGACACCGTTCAGGTGGACGCCTTGATCGCTGTAATAGGTCGGCGATACGGTGATGTCGGCAAAGGGTGACAATGCCAGATAGTACGAGACGCCGCCGCCCGGGCCGATACGGCTGTTTTGCGCATAATGGGGCAGGAGGAAGCCAGAGGCGCGCTTGACGGTGCCATCCGGGCTCCACAGATAGGGAACGTAGGCGATCGGCACGCCAAAAAACTCGATGAACGCATCCTCGTAGTAGATCGTCTGTTCCTGCTCCTTGTGGATAACCCTGGTGGCACGCACCTGCCACAAGGGCGGCCGCTCGGGGTTTTCTTTGCACGCCTCGCAAGCAGTATATGTGCCGCGGGTGAAAATGGTGACGTCGTTTGCGGTTCGCTCACCTGATTCGGCCGTCAGGCGGGTGCGATCTGCAGTGCGCTGCTGGCTGATCGAGCGGACAAAGCCGTCGCGCAGATCATCAGTCAGGTCGGCCGACTCCGCATTCGTGACGCTGCCATTCGCTTCCGTGATCCGCACCCCGCCTTCGGCAATCAGGCGCCGCGTCTGGCGGTTATAGATCACTTTCTTGGCAAGAACTGTGGTGCCGTTATAAAAAATCTGGACGGAACCTTCAGCAGTCACGATCTGGCGATCGTTGTCGTAGACCAGCTGGTCGGCCTGCAGCAGCAATTGCCCGTTCGGCTTTCCCGCGCTGCTGCCCGGCAGTTTGGTGATCTGTGCATTGGCGGACGGGAGGCCGACGACACCTAGAAAAAGGAACGAAAGCACGGCCAAGCGCGTCATGCTGGTAGGCCGCAAAGCTCCCGCCACCGCCGCAAGCCATTGCGCGCTGTTCGAAAGCCCAGACCTATCAGTCGCCCTCCGGGATGGAGGCAGACGCATTACCCGTCCTCCTGGTACAGGAGTATCGTTAAACCAACGAGCATGGCGACCACCACCGGCGTCCACGCAGCCCATATGTCAGCGACCACGCCGGAGCTCCCCAGCTGGCGTGCCACTTCCAGAGCGACATAAAGCAGAAACCCCGCACCGACGCCACCGAGAATCATGGGTAAAATGTTGCCCAATCGAAACAATCGCAACGAAACCGTTGCGGCGATCAGAGCCATTGCACACATCAGCCAGGGTCGCGCCAAAAGGGTCTGGTATTGCAAGCGCAGCCTCACTGCCGGGAGCCCCGCCTGTTCAGAGCGAACAATATATTCCGGCAAATCGTAAAAAGAGACTGTTTCGACGCTGGCGAGGGACTCAATCACTTGGTCTTTGGTTAAATTTGTCGAAAGA
The DNA here is from genome assembly GCF_021731865.1 of Raskinella chloraquaticus (SeqCode). Taxonomy (NCBI): domain Bacteria; kingdom Pseudomonadati; phylum Pseudomonadota; class Alphaproteobacteria; order Hyphomicrobiales; family Phreatobacteraceae; genus Raskinella (SeqCode); species Raskinella chloraquaticus (SeqCode). The sequence continues at coordinate 46,776 of NZ_JAKFWN010000006.1, forward strand.
ACATATTTTCCGAATGTTTCCGGCTCCTGATCGGCGTGCATGGCCGAGCCATTCGACAATTCCCAGAAACCGCTGTGCAGCACGGCACTTTCGGCATCGATTCTCTCAACAAAGCGGCCGTCGGCATCGAAGGATGTTACCGTGACGCGACGCAGGTCGAGCCCGCGTTCGAGAGACGTTGCGGCATTCATGACAAACTGCCCGTCGCGGCCCTCCTGACGCAGCCAGATACCAGCATTGGTCGACTGGACAGCGCCACCGACGTTGTTACGCCGGCCAAAGAAATCAGCCTCGATCCGGTCGCTGATCGATTTTGTAAATGAAACCAATGGATTATAAGCAAGGGTTGTGAAGGCTCCAATCAGCAATGCAATCACCAGAGCCGGCTTCATGAACTGCCAGACGGAAATGCCGGCGGCGCGAACGACGACCAGTTCGAGTTTCTGCGACAGCCGCAACAATGCTGCCATTGTGCCAAACAGCACCGCGAAAGGGAAAATGGCTTCGGTGAAGGTGGGCAGACGCAACAGCACGAGACCAAGTACGCGCGGCAGCGTCGCGCTGGCCAGATCGCCGGTGCGCCGCAGCATCTCGACAAAATCGACCAGCAGGATGAGCGCGATGTTGGTGGCAAACACCAGCATGATCGAGCCGAGAAAGCGAACGGCAAGATAGCGATCAAGCGTCGAGATCAGGGGGGCGCGCATAAACTACGACCTCGCGCGCAAAAAAGGTGGCATTATGATCGCTTGAACAAAAGTTCTTAATATTTTGAAATTAAACAACTTATTTGCCATTCCGAATTGTGCTGCAAGGACAATTCCCGATATCGGGACGAGGTAAATCAGCGGAATGGCAAGCGGCGTTCGCTGCACCAGTCCTGAGGCCAGAAAACCTAGAATACGCAGGACGCCAACGACGACCACAGCAACAGCGACGCTCTCGCCGCGGCTTTGACGCGTGGTTTTGGCGCGCCCCATCGCGGCAAAGGCAATCAGAACAAAGCTTAGTGAATACAAAGGGGTGGCAAAACGATCATTGATCTCGCTCCTGACGCGGCCGGCAAAGCGCTGGTCGTCGAGCTGTTGGCTCACCAGGCTGAATAGTTCGGCTGTGCTGCGCTCCTGCGCCGGGAAAACGACGTTAGGACTGCCAGAATCGATCGAAGAGAGAGAAAATGCATAGGATTCAAAGGCAATAACCGATCCTGGAGATGTTCCGTTCTTGGGATGGCGTACCACCTCGCCCTGCTGCAGGATAAGGAAGTTGCCAGCAGCTGACCGGCTGATGATGCCGCGGGCGCCCAGATAGGTCACGCTGGTGGTGGCATCACGCTCGTCGTTCACAAATACACCGAGCAGAACGCCATTGGCGCCGCGCCCGCGAATATGAAATGTCAGCCCCTGATCAACGGTTGTGAAGCGGCCCGGCTGAATCGCCTGGCTGATAAAGTCAGCGCGTGCGCCGATGATCGTCTCGCGAACGATCTTGAGGGCGCCCGGGGTCACCAAAAGGGACAGCATATATCCAAAGCCCGTCACAACGAGCGCGACGAGGATCAGCGGTCGGGCGAGTTTGGGCTGTGATAATCCCGCCGCCGACATGACGATCAGTTCGCTGTCGGTGTTCAGTTTATTGAGCACGAAAAGCGCTGAAATAAACAGGCAGAATGGGCCGATAAGACCGATCAGCAGGGGAAGCGCCAGCAATGTGACTTTCATGAACAGAAAAAACGTCTGGCCCTGCGATACCACCAGCTCGAGCTGGCGCAGCGAGGAGGTCAGCCAGACAATAGCCGTCAGCACGCCCAGGACGACGGCAAACGATATTCCTATCTGCCGGATCACGTAGCGGTCGATCAGGTTCAGGGAGAAAAACTGGCGCAACAAAGTTATCGTCATTGCTCCTGACCCTAGATCGTGCGGTCGCTGCACCATGCTAACCTCTCCGCTCCATGGTCTTACAGAAGTGTCAGGCATTCAGGCAAATCCAAGGTGATGCGCGTCTATCCTGTTGACGGAAGGGAAAAGGGGCCTGGCGCGATGGCGCTACCACTTGCCTGAGGGCGCACAAAGGTTTTGTCTGAATGACACCAACACAAGGGGCTACGATGAACGAGATGGTCAAAATTTCCTATCAGGCCCTGAAACCGGCCTCGGGTGGCACGGTTGTCATCTTCGTTGATAGCGCGCTGCGCCTTGGTGCGACGGCGCTCCTGATGGATGAGAGTGTTCGTTCTGTCCTGAAACGCGCCGGCAAGATCGCCAGATTCAAGGGCAAGAAAGAGACATGTCTCGATCTGCTTGCGCCCGCCGATGGCAAATTTGATCGCTTGCTGGCGGTCGGGATCGGCACGGAGGGCGAGATGAGCCAGCAGGACTGGCTCAAGATCGGCGGTATTGTTTCGGGCAAGCTGGGTCCGTCGGACGACGGGGAAGTGACCATCCTGTGCGAAACAAGTGCGGGAGCGGTCTCACCGGCAGTCGCCGCCGACATCATGCTCGGGCTCAGGCTGGGGACGTATCGTTTTGACCGCTATAAATCGCCGAAGACCGGCGATGAGGCGGAAAAGCCGGTACCCAGACGGGTGCTTGCGGCCGTCAAGGATGTGGCGAGCGCACGCAAAGAGCATGTGCTGCGAACCGCGATTGGCGATGGCGTTGAACTGGCGCGAGATCTTGTCAATCTGCCGGCCAATGATCTCGGGCCGCTCGAATTTGTCAAATATTGCGAGAGCCTTAGGGCGGTTGGCGTCAAGGTCGAGGTGCTCACTGAAAAGGAAATGAGCAAGCTTGGCATGCGCGCGCTGCTCGGTGTGGGGCAGGGATCGCGGCGCGGGTCACGCCTCGTCGTCATGCGCTGGGAGGGCACAAAAGCAACCGGCAAACCTCTTGCTTTCGTCGGTAAGGGCGTTGTCTTCGACAGCGGCGGCATTTCGATCAAGCCGGCGCAGAACATGGAAGACATGAAGGGTGATATGGCGGGCGCTGCCTGCGTCACCGGGTTGATGCGCACGCTAGCCCAGCGCAAGGCGAAGGTGAATGCCATCGGCATCGTCGGGCTGGTTGAAAACATGCCCGACGGCAACGCCCAGAGGCCTGGCGACGTGGTGCGCGCCATGTCCGGGCAAACCATCGAGATTATCAATACGGATGCCGAAGGCCGCCTCGTTCTGGCCGACGCCCTGTGGTACTGCCAGCAGCGGTTCAAGCCACGATTCATGGTCAATCTGGCGACGTTGACGGGTGCCGTTCTTGTGGCGCTGGGGCAGGAGCATGCAGGGCTTTTCAGCAATGATGACGCGCTGTGTGAACAGCTTCTGGCGGCTGGGCGGGTAACGGATGAAAAGCTGTGGCGGCTGCCCTTGTCGCCTGCCTATGACAAGATCATCGACAGCAAGATTGCTGATGTCAAAAATTCCGGTGGTCGCTACGCAGGCGCGATCACGGCGGCGCAATTCCTGCAGCGTTTCGTCAACAAGACGCCGTGGGCGCATCTCGACATCGCCGGGACGGGCATGGGCGTCAGTGCAAGCGAGATCAATCACAGCTGGGGCCCGGGCTTTGGCGTACGCCTCCTTGAGCGCTTTGTTGCGGACCAGTTCGAGAAGGGCTCAGCTTGAGCGAAGTCCTCTTCTATCATCTGGAAAAGCAGCGGCTGGACGCGATCTTGCCGAACCTGCTCGAGCGCACCCTGCAGCGCGGCTGGCGGGCCGTGGTGGAAGCGCCGGCGCGCGAGCGGATCGAGGCGCTCGATGCCCTTCTGTGGACCTATCGTGATGATAGTTTTCTGCCTCACGGCACGGATGACGGGCCATTTGCGGCCGAGCAGCCAATCATTCTGACAAGCGGAAAGGGGTCCAGCAACGCCGCCCGGGTGCGCTTTCTGGTCGATGGTGCAGTCCCCACCGATATCGATGATTACGAGCGTGTGGTGATCCTGTTTGACGGGCGCGATGATGAGGCCGTGGCACAGGCGCGTGTGCAATGGAAGGCGCTCAAAGGCAGCGCCCACGATCTCACCTACTGGCAGCAGGATGAGGCGGGGCGCTGGCTGAAAAAGGCGTGATCGCGCGAAGCTGTCAGAATTTATAAAGGCGCGCCGGGTTGTCGACGAGAATCCGGCTGCGTTGGGCGGCATCCGGCGCCCATAATGCCAGCTGGTTCAACAGCAGCCCGTCGTCAATATCGTAGAAAGGCGCGATATCGAAGCGGGTGCGCGCCGGATGAGCGGCTGAGTCCGGATGTGGCCAGTCGGTACCCCAGATGATGCGTTCGGGATTGGCGTTAATCAGTGCCTTGGCAAGCGGCGCTGCATCGGCGAAATCGGGCCCCTTGTTGGAGGCGCGATAAGCGCCGGATATTTTGACATAGGCCTTGCCGGAGCGCACCAAAGCGAGCAAATCGGCAAACCCGGGCTGATCGACGCCCAGCGCTGCCTTGGCGCCACCGAAATGGTCGAACACGACCGGGACCGGCGCCTCCGCCACCTTGTCCTTAAGGGCGCTGATCATCGCCAGATTGGTATAGATCTGCACGTGCATGCCACGCCCCTTGACACGACCGAGGCCCTCATCGAGCCTTTGCGCGCCAACGACCGGATCGTTGACACCACCTGTTGCCAGGTTGAGCCTGATGCCAACAACACCCGCCCGGCCCATCGCATCGAGTTCCGCCTCTGTCGTCTTGGCGTTGATGACGGCAACGCCACGCGCGTCAGCGCCGCGAGCCGCCATCCCGTAAAGCGTCGCGGCGTTGTCAGCGCCATAGACCGACGGCGTAACAATGACCACCCGCTTGATGTGCAAGGCTGCGTGGAGCTGTGCCATCTCGTCTGGAAGCGCCGCTTCAGGCGTATACACCCGTCCTTCGAAATAGGGGTACTTCGCCGGATCGCCATGGATATGGGTGTGGCAATCGCAGGCGTCGGGCGGGACAGCGAAATTGACGGCTGTCTTTGGCTGTGACGCCTTTGCGATTGCCATATGTGACCCCAGCGCGAGAGTGCCTGCCGTTCCCGCACCCCATGCCATGATATCGCGACGCGTGACCATATTGTCCTCCCGGATGACCGCCTTCTTCGAGACGTAAGCGCTGGTGTGCTGAAATTGGCACATACTCTGGGTAAACGCCACGATTGATCAGCCATCGAGGCGCGTTCCGCCGTCAGACTTGTCGTGTCGGGTCAGTGGCAGAATTCTTCCAATTACTCAGTTTTTCTTAATGGAATTCAGCGAAAGTGAGCCTTCGGATCATCCAGGATGGGTTGAGATCGTTAGTCACATGACAGCAAAGCGAATGCTCTCTTTTCGAACCTTGCTGACTGATGCAACCGTGTGGGTTGCACTGGGAATGGTGGCGGTGATGTGGGTTGCCATCGTCGTCACGCTGCGCGACGAGCGCCAGCAGGCCATCCGCGCTGCCGTCGATGAATCCAGCAAGTTGACGATCGCGCTTCAGGAACAAGCCGCAAACATGTTCGCTGATCTTGACCGTACCTTGAAATTGTCGCGGGCGCGGCTGCAATCGACGGCAACTTCGGATGATCTGCGGCGTCTGTTGGCCGAGCCTGATCTTGCCGATCCGCGTGTCGAGTTCCTCGCCATTATCGATCTGCGCGGCTATGTCGTTGCCAGTAATGCGAAAAGTGATGCGGTCAAGCTCTATGCGGGCGATCGCGAACATGTCGCCTTTCATTTCACCACACCCGAGGATGTGGCTTTCCTCGGCAAGCCGGTGATCGCCAGGGCGACGTCTCGGTTGGCCGTGCCGATGACGCGAAAAATTTATGACGCCGACGGGCAATTCGACGGCGTGATACTTGCCTCGATATCGCCCAACCGTGTTTCTGATTATTATGCCTCGCTTCTGACAAGCGAGGGAGCCCAGATCGCGCTGATCGGTTTTGACGGCGTCTATCGTGCTCGTGGCAGTCGAAGCAAAAGCTCGATCGGTGGCACGTCGCAGGATACCGCCCTGCTTGCGGCGGCAAAGCAATCGCCGGTTGGCGTGCTGATTGAACCTGCAACAGACAAGACTTCGGCAATGATTCACGCCTACCGCGTCATCGAACCGTTTCCGGTGTTTGTGTCAGTTACCGTTCGTGAAATGGATGCCCTGGCCGAGTACACCGCTCATGCACGAACGGCTACATTGTTCGGCGCCATCATGACGGCGGTCATTGTGCTGCTGGCGGTTTTGATCATGCGCAATCGTCGTCAGCTTGGCCGGACGATCAGCGTGCTTGAATCGAACAAGCAGATGCTTGCCGAAAAGACCCAGCAATTATCAGTTACCCTCGATCACATGGAACGCGGGCTGATGATGGTTGACCGCGAAGGTATCGTGCGCATCATCAATCGCCGGCTCGTGGAACTGATCGACCTGCCACCGCAGTTTCTGTCGCGGAAACTGCTCTACAGCGAAGTCGTTGCTGATTTGATGGCCCGCCGCGATTTCGGCAACGATCTGGCTGCCGGTGAGTCGGGATTACGCCAGGCGATGGATTTTGACACATCGAGCGCGGTGCCGATCAAATATATTCGCCGCCGCAAGAATGGTCGCTACATCGAAGTCCAAAGCGAACCGATGCCGGAAGGTGGCTTTGTGCGTACATTTTCGGATATCACCGAACTTTGTCGCCGCGATGAAGCGATGAATGTCAGCGCAAGAAATCTTCATCGATTTACCCAGATCGCAAGCCGTGATCTTCAGGAGCCGATGCATGATATCAGCAGCCAGGTTGCCCGCCTGAGGGAAGCATTTGAGCGTCGTGACCGCAGCCACAGCGATCGCGCGATCAACCATTTGGCCGAATCCGCGCAGAAGGTTCGCGCTGTCGCCAATGACCTCGTCGGCTATACCCAGCAATGTGTACGGACGCTTGAGACACGCTCGACCGTAATCGGTGACATCATCGCGCAATCCTTTGGTCGCATGCGCCAGCGCTATCCTGACCAACGGGTCGAATTTGTCTCTCGTCTGCCGCGCATCGAAGTGAACTGTGATCCAGACGTGATCAGATGCGTTTTCGATTCACTGTTTGCCAACGCCTTTGCGTTCCGCAATGGCAATCTACCGCTTGAGATCAAGGTATACGGCCAGTTCTGTTCGCAGAACGAATCGTATCAGCTGCATTTTCGTGACAATGGCAGCGGCTTCATGTCGAACGACCACGAGCGCATATTTGAACCCTTTGCGCGGCTCATGGGGCAAACCGGGCACATCGACATGGGGATTGATCTGGCACTGGCGCAAGTCGGCGTGGAAAAGCATGGCTGGAAGATCACCGGAAACAGCGTCATCGACATGGGATCGACGTTCAGCATTCTGATTGCGCGCTGCGATCTGATCGAGGTTGACGGCGTGCGGCAGATGGGTGGTGGCGACGTTGCGCAGCTCGTGTCAGCGGCTGCCTGACGTCTGCAATCGCTCCAGCGCCTCATTGGCCTTCAGCCAATCTTCCTCTGCTAATCCAAGACCGAGGCCAGCGTTTTTGCGCAAGCGGGCGAGCTCACCCGCCTTCTTCGGGTCGCGGGCGTAAAGTTTGGGATCGGCCAGCAATGTGTCGATGGCGACAATGCGCTGCCGGGCCTGCTCGATTTCCTGTTCGAGGCGCTGGATCCGGGTGCGGGTGGCGGCGATTGCCTGCCGATCGGGCGCCGCCGGCTTGGCAGCAGGCTTGACCGACCCCTTGTCCTTGATGACGCCACCCGCTGCCGCCAGAACCTGGTCGCGATAATCATCAAGATCACCGTCGAAGCGTGTCACCGTCCCGTTGCCAACCAGCCAAAGACGATCAACGCAGGCGTCGAGCAATGAGCGATCATGGCTGATCAGGATCACAGCGCCTGAAAATTCGTTGATCGCCGTTACCAGCGCTTCGCGCGCCACCATATCGAGATGGTTGGTTGGCTCGTCCAGCACCAGCAGATGGGGCGAATAAAAGGCCGCGAGATTGAGAAGCAGGCGCGCGCGCTCGCCGCCCGAGAGAGCGCCGACCGCCGTTTCCGCCCGGTCGCCGGAGAAGCCATACTGGGCGGCACGGGCGCGGACCGATGCCTCGCTTTGCGCCGGCATGAGACGGCGCAGATGGTTCAGAACGTTTTCCTCCGGTCGCAACTCATCCAGCTGATGCTGGGCGAAATAGCCCGCAGATAGCGCAGGGGCCCGCGTCAGTCGTCCGGTCATCGGCTGCAGGCGCTGGCAGACCAGCTTGGCGAATGTCGATTTGCCATTGCCGTTAGAGCCGAGAAGGCCGATGCGGTCGTCCGCGTCAAGGCGCAGCGACATGTGTTGCAGGATCGCCTGATCATTATAGCCGACCGAAACGTCGTCGAATGCAAGCAAGGGCGAGGCGAGGGTCTTGGCCGGGGCGGGGAAAAGAAAATTGACCTGCTGCTCGTGCTGGTCAACCGAGATCGGCACCATCTTTGCCAAGCGTTTCAGGCGCGATTGTGCCTGGCTCGCCTTGGTGGCGGATGCGCGGAAGCGATCAACGAACGCCTGAAGATGCGCCCGCTCTTCGGCCTGCTTGCGGGCGGCCTTCTGATTGAGCAGTCGTTGCTCGGCAAGCTGCTCGGCAAAGCGATCATAATTGCCGGCCCAAAAGCTGAGTTTTGCCTGATCGAGATGGATGATGTGGTCGACGGCTCCATTCAGCAGGTCGCGATCATGCGACACGATGATGACGGTATGGGGATAGCTCGCCAGATGCGCTTCCAGCCACAGCGTGCCTTCAAGATCGAGGTAATTGGTCGGCTCGTCGAGAAGCAGGATGTGCGGCTCGCGAAACAGCATGGCGGCGAGGGCGACCCGCATGCGCCAGCCGCCTGAAAATTCCGAGGCGGGGCGTGCTTGCGCTGCCTCATCAAAGCCAAGCCCGGCGAGAATGCGTGCGGCGCGGGCAGGGGCGGCGTGGGCGGCGATGTCGCGCAGCCGGCCATGGATGATCGCCACGCGCTCCGGATCCTGGGTGTTTTCGGCCTCTGCCAGAAGTTGCGCGCGCTCTTCGTCTGCCGCCAATACGATATCGCGGATGGCGATGGAGGTCGCGGGCGCCTCTTGCGCGACCTGGCCCAGGCGACGCCCGCGGGCGATGTCGATTTCGCCGCTATCGGGCGCGAGTTCACCGGTCAGCAGCCGAAAAAGCGTGGTCTTTCCCGCGCCATTGCGCCCCACGAAGCCGACGCGGGCGCCGTCTGGTACGGTGACACTTGCTTGGTCAAGGAGGGTTCGGCCGGCGACGCGACAGACGACATTGGATAAACGGATCATGGACGGCTTATAGGCAGGTGCTGCACCGCGATCAATTCACCGTGGCTCAAAAACAGAGAAAAAGCGCCCGCGAGCAACGACGATACGCGTCGAGCCCACCATGCGCTGCTGAAATGACCGTTTTCGCCGGGGTATTTGCCACAACTCGACCATGAATTCGCCCGTGCGCGTCGCCAGCTGACCGTAGTTTTGCCAAAGCCGGGTTCTAGGTATCGGTCGTTCGTGACCGCTGGCGCGAAACCACTTCACCGACGGGACAGACATGCGCGATGGGCTGCAACAGGTACGTGACATGACGCTTGTAGCCGGTGGGCTTATCGTCGCGCTCATCGTTGTTGCGTTTGCAGTTGCGATCAACGTCGATCACCGGGCTGCGGCCGTTGCCACTCGTTTCGACGGCCATGGCGTCGTCGAGCGTGCCCATTAGGCCGCCTCCCACGCCCGGCCGTTGGCGAGGGTCTGGCAATTGTTCTCTTGTCGGTTTCCGGTCATGCTGCTACATGCGCCCGTCCTCATGACGGAGTAAATGACCAGATGGCTACCGAGCGCACCTTTTCCATCCTCAAGCCCGACGCGACCCGGCGCAATCTGACAGGCGCCATCAATGCCATGATCGAGACGGCTGGCCTGCGGATTATCGCTCAGCGGCGCATTCACATGTCAGAAGCCCAGGCGAAGACCTTTTATGCCGTCCATAAGGAACGGCCATTCTTCGGCGAACTCGTGCAGCAGATGTCGGCGGCGCCGGTTGTCGTCCAGGTGCTCGAGGGCGAGAACGCGATCGCGCGCTATCGCGACATCATGGGCGCCACCAATCCTGCCCAGGCGGCTGACGGTACCATCCGCAAGGCGTTTGCGCTCAATGTCGGTGAAAATTCGGTCCACGGATCGGATGCGGTTGAAACTGCGCGTCAGGAAATCGCCCAGTTCTTTTCCGGCAACGACATCGTTGGCTGATCCGGTAATTGACGCTTTTGGCGACAGGGCGTCCGACAACCGCCTGACAATTATGCAAGAGGGCAGGCGAATTCATTTGGCAAACCGATATGAATGCGACTAATCCTAGGTAATAAGGGCGAAAGCGACGCTCAAAGTAGATCGATGCCGGATCAACGGCAGCAGTAAAGGGAGCAGGCTGTGGGGGCTTTTCTCGCGCTCAGTCGAGCAATTGATGGTATGACGACCTGGGTCGGGCGGATCGTCGCGTGGGCTATTTTTGCTGCGGTGATCGTGTCGACCGGCAATGCCATCGTTCGTAAATTGTTTGATCAGTCATCCAATTCGTGGCTTGAGCTGCAATGGTATCTGTTCGGCGCGGTTTTCATGCTGTGCTCGGCCTGGACGCTGTTGGCCAATGAGCATATCCGCATCGATATCGTGAATAATCTGCTGCCGGTGCGCACACGCAACTGGATCGACGTCATCGGCCATGTGCTGTTTCTACTGCCGCTGACGGTGCTGATGGTATGGACGTGCACGCCGTTCGTGCTGAAATCGTTTCAAGCCAATGAGCAATCGCTCAATGCTGGCGGTCTGATCGTGTGGCCGGCCAAAGCCATCATCCTGGTCGGTTTTGCCATGTTGCTGCTGCAGGGCATCTCGGAGCTCATCAAGCGGGTGGCGATCATGCGCGGTGAGCTTGAGGATGTTCACGGCGGCGGACATCACGCGATGGCGGAAGCCGAAGCCCAGCGCCTGCTCGAACAGGCCAAGGCAGCAGGGCTTGCGCTTGAGCTTGACGGCCAGAAATCCTGAAACGGCAGAAGCGAGTCATTGTAATGTTGCGGTCAACTCTCCGTTTTGGTTTTCTCGCCGTCGCCCTGGGCGCCTGCCTGCTGGTCATTCTCAACGGCTCGGCATCGGCGGCGACACAGGGACCGGGTTTTTCCGGGTGGTTCATCCACAATATGGCGCCGATAATGTTCGCCTCGCTGGTGGTGTTCCTCCTGCTTGGCTATCCGGTCGCTTTCTCGCTGGCAGCCATCGGCCTGTTTTTCGGCTGGATCGGCATCGAACTCGGGCTTTTTGTGCCTAACTTCCTGCAGGCGATGCCCGAGCGCGTCTATGGCGTGATGAACAATGACACCTTGCTCGCCATTCCGTTTTTTACCTTCATGGGCCTCATTCTTGAGCGCTCCGGCATGGCGGAAGATCTGCTCGACACCATCGGCCAGTTGTTTGGCACCATTCGTGGCGGACTTGCTTATGCCGTGGTGTTCGTGGGCGCGCTCCTTGCCGCAACCACAGGCGTTGTGGCTGCATCGGTCATTTCGATGGGCCTGATTTCTCTGCCGATCATGTTGCGGTATGGCTATGACCGGCGTCTCGCCTCCGGCGTCATCGCTGCCTCAGGAACGCTCGCGCAGATCATTCCGCCCTCGCTTGTTCTCATCGTCATGGCCGACCAGCTCGGCAAGTCGGTTGGCGATATGTATGCGGGCGCCTTCGTTCCCGGCCTGGTGCTGTCGGCGCTGTACGCATCGTACGTATTCGGGATGGCGACCTTCGCGCCCAAGGCGGCACCCGGTCTGCCATCCGACGCATTGCTTTACCTGCAGCCTGACGGCACGAGGGGCACGTGGAAACTCGGCCTGCTGACCGTTTTCTCCGGTCTCGTCGGCTACCACGTCATCTCCCAGACGTCCGTGCCCGGCGGTCCTGATTTTGTCGTTCTGATCATGTCGGTCGCGGTGGTGATGGCGTTCGTCGTTGCGGTCTTCAACCGCTATCTCGGCGCCTCGCGGCTGCCGTTGACGCTCGCGGTGACGGTCGCGCTTTTTGTTGCCTATTTCGCGCTCAAGCAAGGCGGGCATCTCAACTGGGCCCTGTTGATGGAAGGTCTGCTGGCGGGAGCCGTGTATGCGGTGATTGCCGGCCTGCTCGACCGCATGTCCGGCTTCAAGCTGGTGTCACCGATCGCCGAACAGGTGACCTTCGTCATGGTGCCGCCGCTGGCGCTCATCTTCCTCGTGCTCGGCACCATCTTCATCGGTGTCGCGACGCCGACCGAAGGGGGCGCGATGGGCGCGACCGGCGCCATCATTCTGGCGGTGATGAAGGGCCGGCTTAACTGGACGCTGATCCGGCAAGCGACCGAATCAACCGCCAAACTGTCCGCCTTCGTTGTCTTCATCCTCGTCGGTGCCCGCGTCTTCTCGCTCACCTTCTACGGTGTCGATGGACATAAATGGGTCGAGGAATTTCTGGTCTCTCTGCCTGGTGGTCAGCTCGGCTTCCTGATTTTCGTCAATATTTTCGTATTTCTTCTGGCGTTCTTCCTCGATTTCTTTGAGCTGGCCTTCATCATCGTACCGCTGCTCGGGCCGCCGGCCGAAAAACTTGGCATCGATCTGATCTGGTTCGGCGTCATTCTGGGCGTCAACATGCAGACATCGTTCATGCATCCGCCCTTCGGCTTTGCCCTGTTCTATCTGCGCTCGGTTGCGCCCAAGGTGCCGTTCCTCGACCGGGTAACCGGCAAGCATACCGAACCGGTCACCACCGGGCAGATCTACTGGGGCGCGGTGCCGTTTGTCGTCATCCAGTGCATCATGGTTGGCCTTGTTATCGCCTTCCCGAGCATGGTGACGCATTACAAGGCATCGGTGGTGACGGGTGATCCCTCAAAGGTCAATATCCAGATCGAATTGCCAGGCCTTGATCAGCCGCTCGGCTTACCCGGGCTGGAAGCGCCGCCGAAGTAGCAAATGATCCCTTTCCTATGCAAAACGGGCCCTTTCGGGCCCGTTTTTTTGCGCAAGGAAAGGCCGGCTTGTCTGGTGGTCGCGTGATGAGCGAGGCGGGGAGGCTGGGCCTTTCTGGTGGCGCCCCGTCCCGCAAGCTCGACAAACAAAAACCCCGGAACGCGTCACGTTCCGGGGTTGATGATATCGAATGGGGCTTAAATCCCCCTGAAAGTCCGCGTCAGCCTTTTTGCTGGGCGCGGGTACGGATGTTGTAGGTATCCATGCTGTACTCGGCCACCTGCCACCACAGATAACCTTCCGAGCGGAAGTTATTGTGATGCTCCAGCAGCTTCTTGAACGGCTCGTTGGTTGCCGCGATTTCGCTGTTGACCTCGTTGGTCGCCTTGAAGAAGGCGTCGAGGACTGCAGGCGGGAAGGGGCGAAGCTGCGTGCCGCTGGCCACCAGACGGCGCAAGGCTGCCGGATTGAGGACGTCGTATTTCGCCATCATCCAGTTGCAGGTCTCGGCGCAGGCCGTGGTGATCGCATCCTGATAAAGCTTCGGCAGTGCTTTCCACTTTTCGATGTTCATCAGCGCGCCGACCATGGAATTGCCTTCCCACCAGCCGGGGTAATAATAGTAGGGCGCCACCTTGTTGAAGCCGAGCTTCTCGTCATCATAGGGGCCGACCCACTCGGCCGCATCGATCGTGCCCTTTTCGAGGGCTGGATAGATGTCGCCGCCGGCGATCTGCTGCGGCACGCCGCCCAGTTTCTGGAAGACGCGGCCGGCATAGCCACCGATGCGGATCTTCACGCCCTTGACGTCCTCGACGGTCTTGATTTCCTTGCGGAACCAGCCGCCCATCTGGCAGCCCGTATTACCGGCGGGAAGGCCATAAATGTTGTGCTTGGCGTAGAATTCGTTCAGCAGTTCATTGCCACCGCCCTGCCACATCCACGCCAATTGCATACGGGTGTTGAGGCCGAAGGGCATCACAGAGCCGAACGCAAAGGTCGGATCGACGCCGATATAATAATAGGGCGACGTGCAGGTCATTTCGATGGTGCCGTCTCGCACCGCCTGCATGGTCTGCAGGCCGGGCACGATTTCACCAGCGCCAAAGGACTGGATCTGGAACTTGTTCTCGGTCAGGTCGGCAACGCGCCTGGCGATCTGCTCGGCGCCATTATAAATGGTATCGAGTGATTTTGGATAGCTGGATGCCAGGCGCCACTTGATTTCGGGATGGGCCTGAGCGAGTGCCGGAGCAGCGAGCGTGCTCGCCACTGCTGTACCGGCGGCAGCGCTGGCCAAAAACTTGCGTCGGTTCATGGTTGTTTCCTCATTGGTATCTTGACGACGCGCAATTCAATCATTTGCAGAGCAGTCATGCAAGCGTGCCGACACTGAAAACACAAAATTTGCCGAAAACCTGGTGTGACGGGCGGCGAATTGCTTCAAATTTAACCAAATTGGATGAGATGCAGCGCGTTTAACCGGCTGGCGCGACCTTGCACGCGTCATTTGACTGCGAGAATGTGTGATGTCGGCAGATCGCGTGTTGCATCCGACCAGCGGCAACAGGCGTTGCACTGCGCCGTGAAGCCGTGAATGATCAGGTCCATGAACGTCACCCAACGCTTGAATTTGCCCGCCGGTATGGCGACCAGGGCCTCTGTGTGCCCGCATGATTGCCCGTCGACATGCGCGCTCGAAGTTGAAATTTTCGATAGCAAACGTGTTGGTCGTATGCGCGGGGCTGCCGATAACAGCTACACGGCGGGCGTCATCTGCGCCAAGGTCGCCCGCTATGCCGACAGGCTCTACCATGCCGACCGGCTCACAACGCCGTTGAGGCGCGTGGGCGCCAAAGGCGGCGGCACGTATGCGCCTTTATCGTGGGATGCGGCGCTTGATGAGATTGCGGAAGCCTTCGTCAAGGCCGAGCAACGCCACAGCAGCGAGGCGGTGTGGCCTTACTTCTATGCCGGCACGATGGGGCTGGTCATGCGCGATGGCATCGAGCGGTTGCGCCATGTGAAGCGCTATTCGCGCCAGTATGCGACAATCTGCACGACATTGGCGTGGACCGGATTTGTTGCCGGCACGGGCAGGCTCGCGGGCAGCGACCCGCGCGAGATGGCAAAATCCGATCTCGTCATCATCTGGGGCACCAATGCTGCCGCGACCCAGGTCAATGTCATGACCCACGCGATCCGGGCGCGCAAGGAACGCGGCGCCAGGATCGTCGTCGTCGACATCTATCACAATGACACGATGAAGCAGGCCGATTTGGCGGTGCTGCTGAAGCCGGGAAGTGACGGGGCGCTGGCCTGCGCGCTCATGCATATCGCCTTTCGTGACGGCTTTGCCGACCGCGGCTATCTGGAGCGCTTCAGCGATTGCCCGACCGACCTTGAAGCACACCTTGCCAGCCGGACACCGCAATGGGCGGCGGCGATTACCGGCATGTCCGTTGACGAGATCGAAGCCTTCGCCGCCTTGCTGAAGGAGCGCCCGCGCGCCTATTTCCGCCTCGGTTACGGCTTCAGCCGGCAACGCAACGGCGCGGTCAACATGCACGCGGCACTCTCACTGGCTACCGTGCTTGGCAGCTGGCAATATGAGGGAGGCGGGGCGTTCCACAGCAATAGCGGCACGTTCCACTGGAACAAGCAGATGATCGAGGGGCTCGACCGGCTTGATCGCTCGGTGCGCAATCTCGATATGTCGCGCATCGGTGCTGTTCTGACTGGCGAGAGCGAGGCGCTTGGCAATGGACCACCGGTCACCGCCATGCTGATCCAGAATACCAATCCGCTTTCGGTGGCGCCCGATCAGACGACGGTCAAGGCCGGTTTTGCCCGCGATGATCTGTTCGTTGCGGTCCACGAGCAATTCATGACGGAAACGGCACAGGTCGCGGATATCGTCCTGCCGGCGACGATGTTTGTCGAGCATGATGATCTCTATCAGGCCGGCGGGCAGCAGCACATTCTGTTTGGCGGCAAGCTCGTTGAACCGCCGGGTGAATGCCGCAGCAATCACGAGGTGATATGCGCTCTTGCCAAACGGCTGGGGGCTCAACATCCCGGTTTCGATATGAGCGCGCGCGAACTCATCGACTGGACGTTGAAAGCGTCAGACTGGGGAAGCCTCGCTGAACTCGAGGACAAGCGGTGGATCGACACGCAATCCTCCTTCGAGACAGCCCATTACCTCAACGGCTTTGGCCATCGCGATGGAAAGTTCCACTTCCGGGTTGATTGGGGCCACGTCCCGGTCGCCAAGGCCGCTCTGCGCGTTGACGTCGAGGCGATGCCGGTGCTCCCCGATCACTGGGCGGTCAATGAAGAGGCATGCGACATCTACCCGTTGCGATTGGCGACCTCACCATCGCGGGCCTTTCTCAATTCGACCTTCAACGAGACGCAGACCTCGCAGCAGAAAGCCGGCGGGCGACCGGAAATCCTTGTTCATCCCGAGGATGCCAAGGCGTGTGGCATTGCCGATGGGCAATTTGTTGCCGTGACCAGCCCGCGCGGAGAGATTCGGCTGCATGCGAGGTTCTACCCCGGCACGCGGCGGGGCGTGGTGATCGCTGAATCGATCTGGCCGAACGCCGCCTATGTTGATGGCAAGGGTATCAACACGCTGACCGACGCGCGGGCTGTCGCACCGTTCGGCGGGGCTGCCTTTCACGACAACAAGGTGGCGATCAGGCCGGCGTGAATTTCGCCTTGCCCTCAAGCACCTGGCGCAGCGCTGCAGGATAGAGCTTGTGCTCTTCGCTGAGGACGCGAGCGGCAAGTGATGTCGGCGTATCGCTTGGCAGAATGTCGATTTGCGTCTGGGCGATGATCGGTCCGGCATCAACCCCTTCGGTAACGAAATGCACCGTGCAGCCATGATGGCGCTCACCGGCGGCAAGGGCTCGCGCATGGGTGTCGAGACCGGGGTAGGCAGGAAGGAGGGACGGGTGAATGTTGATCATCCGTCCGCGCCATTTTTCAACAAACCCGGCGCTCAGAATGCGCATGAAGCCGGCAAGACAGACAAGGTCGATGTGCGCTGCGTTCAATGCGGCATCGACAGCCATGTCGAATGCTGCCCGGTCGCCGCGATAGTTGCGGTGGTCGATGCTGTGCGTTGCAATCCCGTTGGCGGCAGCAAACACCAGCCCTTCGGCGTCGGGGTTATTTGACAAGACCAGCACGACGCGCCCCGGAAAGTCGGGCGCTTGTGCCGCTCTGACGAGGGCGGCCATATTCGAGCCGCGCCCGGAGATCAGAATCGCCAGGCGCTTTCCGGCCTCCTCTATCATCCAAACAGAACCCCGGTCGTTTCGACGCTTTTGCCTTTGCGTGCGACGATGCTCCCCAGGTGCACGCAGGGCTGGCCATTAGCTGCCAGAAGGCGGGTGATCTTTTCCGCCTCATCATGCGCGACCACCAGAACCATGCCGATACCGCAATTGAACGTGCGCAACATTTCCGTTTCACTCATACCGCCCTCGGCCTGCAGCCAGGCAAATACCGGCTGGTGCGGGATCGCCGACAGGTTGATCTTCACAGAAAGCGTCTCGGGCAGAACGCGCGGGATGTTATCGATGAAGCCACCACCGGTGATATGGGCCATGGCCTTCAGGCCGGCGCTTTGCCTGAGGACGGCCAGTAACGGTTTCACATAGATGAGCGTTGGCTCAAGGAGAGCGTCGCCGAGCGTCCGATCAGGCGCGAAAGGGGCGGGCGCGTCCCAGGGCAGGCCAATATCGCTGATGATCCTGCGGACCAGCGAAAAGCCGTTGGAATGCACGCCCGAGGATGGCAGACCCAGAACCACATCGCCGGGTGTCATGTCATCAAGGCGGGGTAAAAGACGGCCGCGCTCTGCAGCCCCCACCGCAAAACCGGCCAGATCATAGTCGCTTTTGGCGTAAAGCCCCGGCATCTCGGCGGTTTCACCGCCGATGAGCGCGCAGCCTGCCCGCCGGCAACCTTCGGCGATGCCGCTGACGATGGCACGGCCGACATCAGGTTCGAGGCGTCCGGTGGCAAAATAATCAAGAAAAAGCAGCGGCTCGGCACCCTGGACGATGATATCGTTGACGCACATCGCCACCAGATCGATGCCGATCGTATGGTGGCTGCCGGTCTCGATGGCGATTTTCACTTTGGTGCCGACGCCATCATTGGCAGCCACCAGAATGGGGTCGATGAACCCGGCCGCTTTGAGGTCGAAGAGGCCACCAAAGCCACCAATTTCGGCGTCAGCGCCTGGTCGCGCGGTCGAGCGTACAATATCGCGGATGCCTTCGACCATGGCATTGCCGGCGTCGATATCCACGCCGGAGGCTGCGTAGGTCAGGCCGTTCTTTCCCTTGGTCATTCCACGATCCGCTGGTGCTGCAATTGGCGCTCACCTCTAGGGTATCATTGGGCGCAGCGGAAGGGGAGGAAGGCGATCGGTTAGGGAAGCTGCTCGATTTTCCCGTGGAATTTGTCATAGTGGAGACAAGGGAGACCCAGGGTGAACCTACCGAACGCGCTGACACTTGGCCGGCTTCTGGCCGTGCCGATCGTCGTGTGGTTGATCGCCGCCGAGCGGTTCGACACAGCGTTCTGGTGTTTCGCCGCAGCTGGCGTCACGGATGCTATCGACGGCTATCTGGCGCGCCGTCTCAACCAGATCACGCCGCTTGGCGCTTATCTCGATGCGCTTGCTGACAAATTGCTGCTGATGAGCATTTATGTAACGCTTGCCGCCATCGGCGATGTGCCGTTATGGTTGGCAATCCTGATCGTTTTTCGTGATGTAATGATCCTGGGGGCTGTCGTGCTCGCCTGGCTTCTTGAGCGACCGATGACGATTGCGCCGCTGTTCATCTCGAAGGTCAATACCACCGCGCAGATCGTGGTTGCGGGGTTGGTGCTTCTGGCCCATGGATTTTCACATCACATCAATCCGGTTCTGCCTTGGATGTTTGCCGGATGCGGGCTGTTGACCGCGCTCTCCCTTGCCGCCTATCTGGCGCAGTGGATGCAGCATATGTCGGGGAACGGCATTGATCCGCCCGAGAGCGGCCAGGCGATGAGGTAACACAATCGCATGGGGATGATTTTTCGTTCCCATGCGTCAATGCGTGACCCGGATTGGGTGCGATGATGAATTCGTCGGGAGATAGAGAGGGCATGTCGCAACAGCGATTATGGTTCTGGCTGGGAATGGCGGCGCTGTTTGTCGGCGCCGTCTATCTGCTGCGTGACATGCTGCTGCCATTTGTCGCCGCGCTGGTGCTGGCCTATATGCTCAACCCTGTCGCCAACTGGTTGTCGCGGCTGGGATTATCGCGCACCTTGGCCGCTTTGTTCATCCTGTCGATATTTCTTGTTGTTTTCATTGTTGTGCTGATCGTGGTCATTCCGTTGATCGCTACCCAGTTTGCTGCCTTTATCGGTGCGCTGCCGGGCTATGTCAGCGCGCTGCACGGCTTTGCCATGCGTCGGCTGGAAGAGATGAACGACAATCCGATTGCGGCTTACATCGTCGGCAGGATGGGCGGCAGCGGGCAGGATATCAGCCAGCTCGTGTCGCAAGGGGCGGGCTGGATCGGTCGGTTTCTGGGCTCGCTCTGGTCGGGTGGCCAGGCGCTGGTGTCCATCCTCAGCCTGATCGTCGTGACACCTATCGTCGCCTTCTACATCCTGGTGGACTGGCCGCACATGCTGGCAAGTCTTGACAGCATCCTGCCGCGACGCTCGGCTGCAACCATACGCCTGCTTGCCAGCGACATGGACAAAGTGATCGCGTCCTTCATCCGCGGACAGGCGTGGGTGTGCCTGGCGCTCGGTCTGTTCTACGGCATCAGCCTGACTGCACTCGGGCTCAATTTCGGGTTGATCATCGGGCTTGGAGCCGGCGCCTTATCGTTCATTCCCTATTTTGGGACGCTTGTGGGATGTCTGACCGCTTTCGGGATCGGCGTCGTTCAGTTCTGGCCGGACTGGGTGATGTTGACGCTGATGGGTTTTATTTTCGTGTCAGGACACCTTTTTGACGGCTACGTCCTTCAACCGCGCATTGTCGGTGCCTCGGTCGGACTGCATCCGGTCTGGCTCATGTTTGCGCTTTTTGCCTTCGGCTCGCTGCTTGGCTTTGTCGGCTTGCTGCTTGCCGTTCCGCTCGCGGCCTCCATTGGCGTGCTGATCCGCTTTGCCATCATGCGCTACCGCCAGAGCGATCTTTTCGAGCCCGAGACAGCGGCGTGATGGCGTCATCGCAGCTGACGCTTCCCTTTACGCATGATCCGTCATGGCAGCGCAGCGATTTTATCATCGGCGAGGCAAACCGTCTGGCCGTGCAGACGATCGACAGCTGGCCGGATGGCTGGCCGGCACGAATTCTTCTGCTGAGTGGGCCAGCTGGCAGCGGCAAGACGCATCTTGCAGCCATATGGGCGCGGACGGCCAACGCCGTCATCCTTGACGCCGACCATCCCGACCCCTTCGCACTTGGTCAATATGGCATGGGTGCTGCCTTTGTGATGGAGATGGCGCGCCCGCAGATCGACGAGCAGGCGCTCTTTCATGTCCTCAACCGCATCAATGAGCGCCGCCAATGGCTGCTGCTGACGGCGCGCGCGGGCGCGCATGCCTGGGAGGTAACACTCGCTGATCTGCGCTCGCGGCTCACCAGTGCACCAAGTGTTGCCCTCGGCGAGCCCGATGACGCGCTTCTCGAGGCGATTTTGTTCAAGCTTTTTACTGACCTGCGGATGGAGATCGAGGCAGCTACGCTGCGCTTCCTCGTTACCCGCATGGAGCGCACGCCGGCCGCTGCGGGTCGCCTTGCCAAACGGATTGACGAATTGGCGCTGGTCGAGAAGCGGCGTATGGTGACGAAGATGCTCGCCTCGCGTGCGCTTGCGGTCGAGAACCGCAATATGGACGAGCGGTGATGCGACTGTCACATTGAGGGCCTAGGGAGGAAAAGCTGCGGATTTGCAGCGGAGCATCCGTAAAGGCCTCGCTATGTCTGATGAAATTGAAAAAGGACAGGTTAAGTCATTGGCAAGGAAGCAGGCACTTGTTCAGGCCGCCCCGGCGCCTGCGCCTATGGTTGATGTTGCGGCGCTGATGGCCTCGCCTGATCGTTTCGTTAATCGCGAGATTTCGTGGCTCCATTTCAATCAACGGGTCGTCGAGGAGGCGTCCAATCCGGTCCATCCTGTACTGGAACGGCTGCGCTTCCTGTCGATCTCGGCCAATAATCTCGACGAATTCTTCATGGTGCGCGTTTCAGGGCTCGTGGAGCAGGTCATCGAGGGCATCACGACGCGCAGCCAGGACGGGCTGACCCCGTCAGAGCAGCTGCAGAAGATCGGCGAGGCAGCGGGCGAGCTGGCGCGGGCGCAGCAGCGGCGGTGGACGGAATTGCGGGTCGAACTTGCGCAAGCGGGGATCGTTATCGTCGATGCCGCCGGCCTGTCGGACGAGGACAAGGCGTGGGTCGATCAGCATTTCATCAATCATATTTTTCCAGTCCTGACGCCAATGGCGGTTGATCCGGCCCACCCTTTTCCGTTTATCCCCAATCTTGGTTTTTCGCTCGCCCTGCAACTCAGCCGCATCACCGACGGGCGGGCGATGAACGCGCTGGTGCGTGTGCCGCTCAAGATTGACCGCTTCATCAATCTGCCGACGGTGGCTGGCACGAGTGAATTGCGCTTCCTCTCGCTTGAGCAGACGATCAGCCTGTCGATCGACAAGCTTTTTCCCGGCTATGCCATTAAAGGGCAGGGAGCGTTCCGTATCATCCGCGACAGCGATATCGAGATCGAGGAAGAGGCGGAAGATCTCGTCCGGGTGTTCGAGAGCATGCTGAAGCAGCGCAAGCGCGGCAACGTGATTCGCCTTGAGGTCGAGGCTGCCATGCCGGAGAGCCTGCGGGTGTTCGTCATGGAATCCCTCAAGGTGGCGCCTGAAGTCGTCTTTGATGTGGAAGGGGCGCTGGCGCTCAACGATCTGGCGCAGCTCGTTGGCGTTGATCGGCCCGAGCTTAAATTTGTTCCCTACACGCCACGTTTCCCCGAGCGCATTCGCGATATGGGCGGCGATTGTTTTGCTGCCATCCGCCTCAAGGACATGATCGTCCACCACCCGTATGAGAGTTTCGATGTCGTCGTGCAGTTCCTGCGGCAGGCGGCGGCGGACCCGGATGTCGTGGCGATCAAGCAGACGCTTTACCGCACATCGCGCGATTCCCCCATTGTGCGGGCTTTGGCGGAAGCAGCGGACGCCGGAAAATCGGTGACGGCGCTGGTTGAGCTCAAAGCGCGTTTTGATGAAGAGGCCAATATTCGCTGGGCACGCGACCTTGAAAAGGCGGGTGTGCAGGTGGTCTACGGCTTCGTCGATCTGAAAACCCACGGCAAATTGTCACTGGTGGTGCGCCGCGAGGGCGGAAATCTCGCCACCTATTGCCATATCGGGACTGGAAATTATCACCCGGTGACGGCGCGAATCTACACCGACCTGTCGTATTTTACGGCCGATCAGACGATTGGCCATGATGTCACGCGCATATTCAATTTCATAACAGGCTACGCCGAGCCAGCTGAACTTGAAAAAATGGCTGTATCGCCCTCGACGCTGAAGAAGCGCATTCTGGCTCATATCCGCGATGAAATCGCTCACGCCAAAGCAGGCCGGCCGGCGGCGATCTGGGTCAAACTCAACTCGCTGGTTGATCCTGTGGTGATCGATGCGCTCTACGAGGCCGGTCAGGCAGGGGTAAAAGTCGATCTGATCATTCGCGGTATTTGTTGCCTGAGGCCGGGAATTCCCGGGTTTTCCGACAATATCCGGGTGAAATCGATCGTCGGGCGGTTTCTTGAACATGCGCGGATCGTCTGTTTTGGTTCAGGCCACGGGCTGCCGCATCCCAAGGCGTCGGTTTACATCACGTCGGCTGACTGGATGCCGCGCAATCTCGACCGGCGGGTCGAGACCATGGTGCCGATCCTCAATTCCACCGTCCACGAGCAGGTGATGGGCCAGATCATGCTCGCCAATTTCAAAGACAACCAGCATAGCTGGAAACTGTTGCCGGATGGCTCGTCTCAACGTATTGAGGCACCCAAGGGCGAGGAGCCCTTCAACGCCCATCGTTATTTCATGACCAATCCGAGTTTGTCTGGACGTGGCAAGTCTCTCAAACTTTCTTCTCCGCGCAGCCTCGCCCAGCAGCGAACGGGATAAGATACCCGTCATTGATGGCGGGTTAGCCGATGAATTTGCACCCGGTCGCTTGCCAAACAGCAAGCCGATAGCGGTTATCGACATCGGCTCGAATTCGGTCCGTCTTGTCGTCTATGAGCGGCTGTCGCGGGCGTTGACGCCGGTCTTCAACGAAAAGGCGATGTGCGGCCTGGGAAAATCCCTCGCAAGCACCGGCAGGCTGGCTGATGAGGCGATCGCCCAGGCGCTGAGGGCGTTGCGCCGTTTTCGCCGCCTGGCTGAGCAGACCGGGGCGGTTGATCTCCAGGTGATTGCGACCGCCGCAGCACGGGACGCTGAAAATGGCGCCGAGTTCCTCACCCAGGCTGAGGCCATCTGCGGTGTGCCGGTTGAGCTGATTTCGGGCGAGCGGGAAGCGCATCTCTCTGCGCTGGGTGTTATTTCGGGGATTTGGAAGCCTGACGGGATGGTTGGTGATCTCGGTGGTGGATCGCTCGAACTCGTCGAGGTGAGCGGCCATGAGGTAAAGCCTGGTCTGAGCCTGCCGCTCGGGGGGCTTCGGCTGCGCGATGCCTCCGGAAAATCATTGAAGAAGGCTGAGAAGCTGGTGCGCGAGGCGCTGGACAGTGCCGATCTGCCGACAGGGGAGATGCGGGATTTCTACGCGGTTGGCGGCACGTGGCGGGCACTGGCGCGCATGCACATGATCCAGCGCGGCTATCCGCTCCATGTCATGCATGGCTATGTCGTGCCGGCGCGCGACTTCGTTGATTTCGCGCGCAACGTCCAGCGCGCTGACAATGATGTTTTGAGCGGCATCGAAGCTGTGGCCAGCGAGCGCCGGCCGCTGCTCTCCTACGGAGCGATGGTCATCGAACAGATTATACGCCGGTTGAAGCCGGAGCGTGTTGTTATGTCAGCGCTCGGTGTTCGCGAGGGGCTGCTTTATGAGCGGCTGTCGGCGGAGATGCGTGCACATGATCCGTTGCTGAGCGCCGCCAGCGAGTTGGGCACGTTGCGCTCGCGCTCGCCGCGCCACGGCGCCGAACTCATGGGGTGGACGGATCAGCTCTTCGCGCTCGTCGATCCTGGCGAGGATGATGATGAGCGGCGCTTGCGCCATGCGGCCTGTCTGCTCGCTGATATCGGCTGGCGGGCGCATCCTGATTATCGCGGTGAGCAAAGCATGAGCGTGATTGCGCATGCCGCGTTCATCGGCATTGATCATCCCGGGCGGGCATTTCTCGGACTTTCGGCCTTTTATCGCCATGCGGGCCTGGTGGAGGACCATTTATCGCCGCACATCCGTGAACTGATCGGGTCACGGGCGCTGCAGAGGGCGCGTTTGCTTGGAGCGGCGATGCGGGTTGCCTATCTGATTTCAGCATCGATGCCCGGTATCCTGCCCGATGTGCCGATACGTACAAAAGACGGGTATCTCATTCTCGATCTGCAGCGCAGCGGGCGTGGCGAACTGGCCTCGGAGCGCGTCTTCAACCGGTTGCGTGCGCTGGCACGGCTGTGTGGGCTTCAGCCTGAATGTCTGAGTTGACCGGGCGCCGGCGACCGGCCTGAGGTCAACCGATCAGATTTTGGCGGTGTTACGCTCGATCACGATGACCCGGTTTCGTTCAACCGCGAGCGCCAGTTCACCGCGCTTGAGTTTCAACGCGCGTTCGCCAAACAGGTCGCGCCGCCATCCCTCAAGCGCCAGAACGGGCGCCATATCATCATTGGCCAAGGCCTCCAGGTCATCAACGGTTGCAATAACTTTTGCTGCAACACCAGATTCTTCCGATGTTTTCTTCAACAATACCTTCAGGAGATCGACCAGCGGCTGCGCTGCCTGAACCGGGGCCTTGGCAGCTGGCAGAGGTGGCCAGGTTTCAGGCGGTTGGGATATCACCTCGTCGATGATCTTGATCATATCGGTTGCTGATCGCGAGCGCTCGAACCCCTGCGGCATGCCCCGGATCTGCTGCATGGCACCCTCGTTCCTCGGCATTCTGGCGGCAAGGTCAAGCAGAAGCTCGTCCTTGATGACGCGCCCGCGCGGCACGTCGCGCATCTGCGCTTCCCGCTCGCGCCAGGCGGCAAGTGCCATCAGAACGGCAAGTTCCTTTGGTGATTTGGGGCGTGCCTTGAGCCGGACCCACGCGCGATCAGGGTCCAGATCATAGGTGCCGGGCGCCGTCAGAACGGCCATTTCGCTTGATACCCAGTCGGCGCGCGCCCGCTTGTCGAGATGCTCCATGATCTTAGGGTAAAGCGCGTGCAGATGAACCACGTCGGCTGCCGCGTAGTCACGCTGCGCGTCGCTCAGCGGACGGCGTGCCCAATCGGTGAAGCGATGTGATTTATCGATTTTGGCGCCAACGAGGCGCTGCGCCAGCTGATCATAGGCAATCTGGTCGCCAAAACCCAGCACCATTGCCGCGATCTGGGTGTCGACGACAGGGGCTGGCATGACGCGGGCGCGATGCCAGATGATTTCGATGTCCTGGCGCGCGGCGTGGAAGACCTTGATGACGTCACGATTGACCATCAACTCGAAGAAGGGTGTCAGATCGATATCGTCGGCGAGGCTGTCAATCAGCGCGACCTCTTTGGCGCCGGCGATCTGGATGAGGCAGAGCTTCGACCAGTAAGTGGTCTCGCGCATGAATTCCGTGTCGACCGCAATGAAGGGTTCTTTGGCAAAGCGATCGCACAGGGCGGCAAGCGACTCAGTCGTGGTGATCCAGTTCATGCGCCAGCATAATGTGTTGGCACGCCGGCGCAAAAGCCTGTTTGCGACGTGGTGATGTGGCAACACGCATTGTTTGGCTCATGCCTTGACGAAGAGCCGCACGCATGCCCTTGTGCGCGCCGTTTCGGAGGCTCTCATGCACGCTTATCGCTCGCACACCTGTGGCGCCCTGCGCCCGACGGATATCGGCGCTCCCACGCGCCTGTCAGGCTGGGTGCATCGCGTCCGCGACCATGGCGGGGTGCTCTTCATCGATCTGCGTGACCATTACGGCATGACGCAGATCGTGTGCGATTCCGATTCAAAAGGGTTTTCTGCCGCCAACCTGTTGCGGGCGGAATGGGTGGCGCGCATTGACGGGCGGGTGCGGGCGCGTCCTCCCGGCACCGAAAACAACGAATTGCCGACCGGCGCCGTCGAGGTCTACGCCGATGACATCACCGTGCTGTCGCAATCGGAAGAATTGCCGGTGCCGGTGTTTGGCGATCTTGATTACCCGGAGGATACGCGCCTCAAATTCCGCTTTCTCGATCTGCGTCGCGAAAAACTGCACAAGAACATCATGACGCGCGTTGCAGTCGTCGATTCCATGCGCCAGCGCATGAAGGCGGCCGGCTTCAATGAATTCGCCACGCCCATTCTGACGGCCTCCTCGCCCGAAGGCGCGCGCGATTTTCTGGTGCCGAGCCGCATCCATCCCGGCAAATTCTATGCCCTGCCGCAGGCGCCCCAGCAATATAAGCAGCTGATGATGATGGCCGGGTTTGACCGCTATTTCCAGATTGCGCCATGCTTTCGCGACGAGGACCCGCGCGCCGACCGTCTGCCGGGCGAATTCTACCAGCTCGATGTGGAAATGAGCTTTGTCGAGCAGGAGGATGTGTTTGCGGCGATGGAGCCGGTCATTCGCGGCGTTTTCGAGGAATTCTCAGGCGGACGGGCGGTGACGCCCTCACCCTGGCCGCGCATTCCCTATGCAGAATCGATTGCGAAATACGGCTCTGACAAGCCGGATTTGCGCAACCCGATCATGATGCAAGACGTTTCGGAGCATTTCCGGGGTTCGAATTTCAAGGTTTTCGCGCGGATGCTTGAAGACCCCAAGAACCGCATCTGGGCCATTCCGGCCAAGGGTGGTGGCAGCCGCGCCGTGTGCGACCGGATGAATTCATGGGCGCAGAGCGAGGGCCAGCCGGGGCTGGGGTATGTGTTCTGGAAGGAAGGTGCAGGTTCTGGTCCGATCGCCAATAATATCGGGCCTGAGCGCACAGAAGCGATCCGCACAACGCTTGCCGTTGGCGATGGCGATGCCGCCTTCTTCGTCGCCGGCGATCCCGAAAAATTCTACAAATTCGCCGGGCTCGCCCGCACCAAGGTCGGCGAAGACCTGAACCTCACGGACAAGAACCGCTTCGAATTCGCCTGGATCGTCGATTTCCCGATGTTCGAGTGGAACGAGGAAGAGAAGAAGGTCGACTTCTCGCATAATCCCTTCTCGATGCCGCAGGGTGGGCTTGAGGCGCTCAAAACGTTGGATCCGGTGACAATCAAGGCGTTCCAGTACGATATCGCCTGCAACGGCTTTGAACTGGCCTCGGGCGGCATCCGCAACCACAAGCCCGAGTCGATGGTGAAGGCCTTCGAGATCGCCGGCTATGGCGAGGAAACCGTCATCGAGCGCTTTGGCGGCATGTACCGTGCCTTCCAGTACGGTGCGCCGCCGCATGGCGGCATGGCAGCCGGCGTTGACCGTATCGTCATGCTGCTGTGCGACGCGCAGAATTTGCGCGAAGTTGCGCTCTTCCCGATGAACCAGAAGGCCGAGGATTTGCTGATGGGCGCGCCGTCGGAAGCAACTCCGAAACAGCTGCGCGAGCTACATATCAGGCTCAATCTGCCGCAGGATTGATGATGGCCGGTATCGGTTGTCAGCGTGTTTTTGCAGCGCTGTCACGCAGCGCAAAATAACCGCCGCACCCCTGCTTCCAGTCGCGAGCCGTACCAATATCGATATGCACCAGATTCGGGTGGCAATACTGGCCGACCCCGCCCATGCCCGGTATCTGCCGCGCCACCTTTGCCAATTCGCCGGCCGAGACGCCCGGTATCATCAGATCGGCTGCCTGACAGCGGCGGTGGAGGGAGCCGCGGCGTCCGCGGTCGCGTAAACCTGAGGTGACAAGGGGTTTTTGGCCATAACGCTGCTCGATGCGATGGATGAGATCGACCAGAGGCGGGGGAAAGCAGGAGGCTTCCACACTTTCCTGCTGCAATGCGTAGGGAATGCCAAAAGGCGTTTTTAAAGTGATGGCGGGCTGGATGGGTGTCGTCGGAGCGGCCTGCAAGGGCGGGGTGGCGCGCGTAACCGGTGGTTCGGGCACAAGGGACGCCAGGCGGATATTGCCCGCTTGCGGGTCGATCAACACGTAATTCTGGTTTTCTTTGCGGGAACCTTCCTGCAGGTCCTCCTGAGGGCGCGGGGCGACAGGCGGTGCGGCTGACAAAGGCGCCAGAGCGAGGGCTTGTCTGATGCCCGCCGGATCAGCGGATTTGTCGTTTGCGGCAGGCGCGGGCTGCACTGCCAGGGGTGTTGTTGCTGCGGTCAGGCTTGATTGCGGGCTTACAGCGGCAATACGCGGGCGCGGCAGGGGGCGGGGCACAATTGCCGGAACGGCCTCCTCCTCCTCGTCATCCTCCTCGTCATCCTCGCCGGTTGTCGCGGGCACCCTGGCGAAGGGCGCCGACGCGGCTGGGTTTTGCGGGGCCGGCGCCGTGACACCGGTCGCGGGCGTGACGGCGCTATCGATGGCGGCAAAAGGTGCAGGTTCACGCCGTCGCTCGTCAGCTGGCGCATAGGCCAAGATGATTGGCACGAGGGCGGTGGTCGCCTTGCCGGATTTAACCCATTCACCGGGTGAGGCGAGCCGCATCCGCTGGTTCCACACGGCGTCAACAGAGGGGCGGCCGACGGCGTGCAGGAAGGCGGCGTCTTCCTCATTTTGCTGAGTGCTCCTGCCCGCAGCGGCACTCACGGCGCTCGATTGGTCATCAGGTGACGGGATGATGGATGATGCAGGCCCTGTCGGGGCGAGGGGCTGCTCGCCGACAAGAAGCAAGGGTGCCGCAAAAAAGGCCGCTGCCATGGCGCCTGCGCCCAGGAGCCACAAGCCCAAACGTCCGGCGACCGACACGGATGTCACTGCTGTCACGCAATCCCCTGCATTGAATGTCGCTCTGTTCCCTGCGGCTTGCGAGCGATCCGCTATCAATACCCCACGCAGTTTTGCCTATGGCAGATGTAAGGCCAATCTGTGGCAGCAAACCGGTCGCCGGGTCATCGTCGTGGTGGCAATTGGCTGGGATCGAAGGGAACGCCGGGTTGGATCGCCGGAGCGCGAGGACGTGCCGGCTGCGATGGTGGAATCGGGTTCTGGGGCGCAGGTTGGCTCTCTGTCGAACCGGCGAGCGGTGAAGCAGGCTGCTGACCGATCGGCACCTGGCGACGTGGTGTCGGCGGCGCGCCAGGAGATGGCAGGGCAGCGGGCGAGGCGGATGGCTCGACATCGCCTTGATAGCCGGGTTGTACGCCGGGCGCCGGCAGCGCAATCGCCGTTCCCTTGCAGTCGGTCAGCCAGACATCGTAAATTGCATGCTCGACCGCGTTGAGCCCCGGGCTGGCGGCGAACATCCAGCCATTGAAGATGCGTTTGACTTCGTTTTTGAGGGTGATTTCCTCGACCTCGACGAAACCGGTCGTCTGCGGCTGGTCGGTCACAGCGCGGGTGAAACAGGCGCGTGGCGTTACCTGAAGCGCCCCGAACTGGACGGTTTCGTTGAGCTTCACCTCGAATTTGATGATCCGCCCGGTAATCTTGTCGAGACCGGCGAATTCGGCAATCGGGTTTTCGACGCGATTCTGGGCCAATGCGGAAACGCTGGTTGCCAGCATCAGCAGACAGCCTCGCAACAGTGCATTCATGGCCTGCAGATCCCTGTGGCGGACGCGCGATGACGCCCCGTGGTCGGCGCTTGTGGCAGCCGGCGATTAACACAAGCATTGCGGCTGGCAAAAGGCGCAAACTGGCTCATTGTTTGGGATGGCTGGCATGCGAGGCGCTTCCCGCCCCGATTGAGCGCACGGCGAATTCGATTTCGAGCCGACCGGCATGTTCAAACACCAGCGTCGCCTTGCGCTTCTGGCCTTCCGTCAGGCCGCGCTCCAGCTGCATCAGCATGAGATGATAGCCACCGGGTTTCAAGTCAACCGTAGCGCCGGCGGGAATAATCAGCCCCGGTTCCAGACGACGCATCCGGGCAATCCCGTTTTCCTCGGTTGATTCGTGGATCTCCACGTGGCCAGCACCGTCAAAATCCGCAGCGATAAGGCGGTCTGGTTGTTGTCCCCGGTTGGCGATCCGCAGATAGGCGCCAGCCACCGGCGCATTGGGCACGGTCGCGCGCGACCAGGGCGATGAGATTGTCAGTGAACCCAGCTGGTAGGATTGCTCGCCGGCAACGAGCGGGGTGCCCGCGCCGTGCTGATGTTGGGCGAGTGCTGCGCCGGGCGTTGCCAGAACCAGCAGCGCTAATGACATCACGATAATGCAGACGTTGCGCCGGACTGCCAGGGCTGGTGACATTTTGAACGATCCTTATGCAAACCGCGCCACGTAATCTCGTGGAGCCCGTGACAGGAAGCGGCGAACCGTGGGGTTATTTGGGTTCCGGCGACCAGGCGCTGTAATCGCCGGGTGCTTTCGGGCGCTCGCCGCTGGCCAGAATCGACCCCGAGGGGCGGTAGGCCATGGCCGTGCCGGTCTGATTGGGCAGATGCGGCTTTTCCCATTCCCTCGCTTCATAGCTGGCCGAGGGTGGCTCATCGACCGTATGGGTCATCCAGGCATGCCAGGCCGGCGGCACCTTCGAGCCTTCGGCTACACCTTGATATGTGACCCAGCGCCGCTCGCCCTGTCCGGCATAGAGTTCGCCTGCGCGATAATAGGTGTTGCCGAAATCGTCGCGGCCGACAATTTCAGCGCCGGCCTTCCACAAGGTGAAGCGCGTGCCGATGGTATTGCCGGTCCACCAGGCGAAGAATTCTGTAAACATGCCCATGCGCGGCTCTCCGAAATGCCAAACCCCGCTTTAGACGCGGTAAGCCGGCCCTGTCCAGAGTAGGTGGCAATAAACTTTCATCAGATCGGCATTCAGCGCTTCAACATAAGGTCAACCGCAGGCGGCCTTACGGGCTGGATTGACGAGGGGTTTACGCTTGCGACCGGTGATGACGGTCTGGAACGCACCGCGATGGAGCGGGATGCGCCTTAACCGCCCCAGATATCCTTCCAGCGCGAGAGGCCTGAGCCGCCCGGCTGGCGTTTGGCTGTTTTCAATTCGATCTTTTCGCGCGACCCCTGGCGGGCAGCACGAGCGCGCGCCTCGTTTTCGGCCGCAACCTTGGCGCGCTGGCGCAGCAGGCGATCAAGGGTCGGCGAGCGTTCGAGGCCTTTGATGATCTTTGCCTTGTCGGCCTGGTCAAGAGGGGCGATCTTCTGCTTGGGTGTGGGGGCGGTCTGATCCGCTTCCGCTTCCTCGGGGCCAGGCCTAGCCTGCGAGGCTTGCTCGGAAGAGCGCATCTGCTGGATGATCGAGGGCAGGCGATCCTTGGCGCGCTGGGCGTCGAGAGCGGTGTTCACGCCGTCAATCACATACTGACTGTCGAGGGCAACCAGCGCGCGATCATCGCGAGCGATCCATTCGATCCGCTGGCGCAAGATGGCTGGCGACAGCGGTTTGACGAGAACCGCATGGGCGCCGACGCGCAAGGCGCCTTCGACGGCCGAGCGTGTGGCGCTACCGGTAATGACGATGATGGGAACGGCACAGAGCGGCGCCATCGATTGGTGACGCATGATCTTGATCAGGCCGTGGCCGGACATGTGCTCCATCTTCCACTCGCACAAAACGAGATTGGGTGGCTCCACGATCATGTCGCGCAAGGCAGCAACCGCCGAATCGTAGACCCGCAAGCGCTTGGGCCGCATCTGCTGGATCATGGAGCGGAGAATCGTCTGCATCGTGCGCGAGGGATCAACGACAACGATATTCATCTGCTCCACTGCGACGCCGAGGGCGGCATTGGCAAGCAGGGAATTGTCGTCCCTTGCCGCGTCATTGACAGGCGGGGCGGCGTCGAATGGCGTGTTTTCTGTGTCGAACATGGCGTGAGTTAAACACAGAGGTTTTCACCAAGACTTTCATATTTTGCTCGAATTTTAGCGATCGCGACGCCCCGCGCCGGTGAGCGGGTTCAATCATGACGATTTTATGGCAACGGGGACTAGCCGTCGTTAAGCGACTCACGGCATGATGGAAGAAGAGATTAGAAGCTGCGTGTCACGACCCCGTGAGCCCCTTCGTCTCTACCATTGGTAGGGTCTTGTTAACGATTTCACACTACATCTTGTGTTGTCCGACGAATTGAGTGAAACTCCTGATTCTGAGGAACAGCCGATCCAACGAGCGTCGCACCGCACTGTATGAATAGTGGGGATGACGGGAGTGGCGGCAAAATTCAGGCGTAGCGGAGCCAATTCCGCCACGAAAAATGTCTAAAATAAAGCAACCACGCTGTCAGGGGTCGGTAGCACCTGTCATGGGGCTATCTGTGCCTAAGGGGAATTAAGAATGCGCATTGAACGCCAATTCACCAAGAGCAATGTTCCGGTTTACGATCTGCTCGATTTTCGTACTACCGTTTCCGAAATCCGCAATCCTGACGGCTCGGTGGTGTTTCGGCAGGATAATCTTGAGGTTCCCTCAAGCTGGTCGCAGGTGGCTGCTGACATTCTGGCGCAGAAATATTTCCGCAAGGCCGGTGTTGCCGTCGCCTTGAAGAAGGTCGAGGAAGAGCGCGTCCCCTCATGGTTGTGGCGCTCGGTGCCAGATGAGGAGGCGCTGGCTAAGCTGCCTGAGAATGAGCGCTATGGCAGCGAACATTCAGCCAAGCAGGTCTGTGACCGGCTTTCGGGCACCTGGACGTATTGGGGTTGGAAGGGCGGTTATTTCGACAGCGAGGACGATGCGCGCGCCTTCTTTGACGAGATGCGCTATATGCTGGCTGCCCAGCTCGCCGCACCCAACTCACCGCAATGGTTCAACACCGGACTGCATTGGGCTTATGGCATCGATGGGCCGGGGCAGGGACATTATTACGTCGATTTCCAGACGGGTGAACTCACCAAGTCGCGTTCAGCCTATGAGCATCCGCAGCCGCATGCCTGTTTCATCCAGTCGGTCGCCGATGATCTGGTGAATGAAGGCGGCATCATGGATCTGTGGGTGCGCGAAGCGCGCCTGTTCAAATACGGCTCGGGTACCGGTTCCAATTTCTCGGCGCTGCGCGGCGATGGCGAGAAACTGTCGGGCGGCGGGCGTTCATCGGGCCTCATGTCCTTCCTCAAGATCGGTGATCGGGCGGCGGGCGCCATCAAGTCGGGTGGCACGACGAGGCGCGCCGCCAAGATGGTGGTGGTGGATGCCGATCACCCCGATATTATCGAGTACATCAACTGGAAGGTGCGCGAGGAGCAGAAGGTGGCCTCGCTCGTCACCGGCTCTAAGATCAACGCCAAGCATCTCAAGGCCATCATGAAGGCCTGCATCAATTGCGACGGACCGGGGGATTCATGCTTCGATCCAGAGATGAATCCGGCGCTGAAGCGCGAGATCAAGGCTGCCAAAAAGGCGATGGTGGCGGAAAACTATATCCGCCGTGTGATCGAGTTTGCCCGTCAGGGCTACAAGGACATTGATTTCGATATTTACGATACGGATTGGGATTCGGAAGCTTACCTCACGGTTGCCGGGCAGAATTCCAATAATTCCGTGCGTGTCACCGATGACTTCCTGCGCGCGGTCGAAACAGATGGCGACTGGGCCCTCAAATGGCGCGCCAATGGCAAGGCCAAGACGACGCTGAAGGCACGTGAATTGTGGGAGACGATTGGCCATGCCGCGTGGGCGTCGGCTGATCCCGGCATTCAGTATCACACGACGATCAATGACTGGCACACCTGTCCGGCATCGGGCGAGATCCGCGCCTCCAATCCGTGCTCGGAATATATGTTCCTTGATGACACGGCTTGCAATCTGGCGTCGTTGAACCTTTTGGGCTTCAGGGGTGGCGATGGCCGTTTTGACATCGCATCCTATGAGCATGCCTGCCGGTTGTGGACGGTCGTCCTCGAAATTTCCGTGCTGATGGCGCAATTCCCGTCACGGGAAATTGCCAGGCTCTCCTATGAATACCGCACGCTGGGGCTCGGCTTTGCCAATATCGGCGGCCTGCTGATGTCATCTGGAATTGCCTATGACAGCCCTGAGGGCCGCTCGATCTGCGGCGCCCTGTCAGCGATCATGACCGGCATTTCCTACGCGACGTCGGCTGAAATGGCGAAGGAGCTGGGGCCGTTCCCGCATTTCGCGCCCAATCGCGAACATATGCTGCGCGTCATGCGCAACCATCGTCGCGCCGCCTATGGCGCGGTGACGGGCTATGAGGGCCTGCAGACGCCGCCGGTCGCCCTTGACCATGTCAATTGCCCCGACAGCCGGCTCATCGACCATGCCCGGCAGGCCTGGGACCGGGTGCTCGACCTTGGTGAACAGCACGGTTTCCGCAACGCCCAATCAACCGTGGTAGCGCCGACCGGAACGATCGGCCTGGTCATGGATTGCGATACGACCGGCATCGAGCCGGATTTCGCGCTGGTGAAATTCAAAAAACTGGCCGGTGGCGGTTATTTCAAGATCATCAACCGGGCCGTACCGCAGGCGCTGATCACGCTTGGCTATAATGAGGAGCAGGTCACCCAGATCATCGCCTATGCGGTAGGACATGGCAGCCTCAAGGACGCGCCCGGCATCGACCAGGCGTCGTTGCGTGCCAAGGGCTTCACCGACAAGGAGTTGACCGCAGTCGAGAATGCGCTGGGTGCTGCCTTCGATATCAAATTCGTGTTCAACCGCTGGACGCTGGGGGATGATTTCCTTACGCAAACGCTGGGCCTCAGCGATGATCAGCTCGCCAATCCGGTGTTTGACCTCTTGGCCCATCTTGGCTTTGGCAAGCGCCAGATCGAGCTTGCCAACATCCATGTCTGCGGAGCGATGACGCTTGAGGGCGCGCCGCATCTGCGGGTCGAGCATTACCCGGTGTTCGACTGCGCCAATCCGTGCGGACGTCTGGGCAAGCGTTATCTCTCGGTCGACAGCCATATCCGCATGATGGCGGCCTCCCAGCCCTTCATTTCAGGCGCCATCTCCAAGACCATCAACATGGCGACTGATGCGACCGTTGAGGATTGCAAGAACGCCTACATGCTGTCGTGGAAGCTGGCGCTCAAGGCCAACGCCCTTTATCGCGACGGCTCCAAACTGTCGCAACCCTTGTCGTCATCGCTGATTGCGGATGAAGATGAGGAAGACGACCTCCAGGAGGCGTTGTCGTCCGCCCAGCCGGCGGCAGCACGCGCCGCCGCACTGTCGGAAAAGGTGGTGGAGCGTATCATCGAGCGTCACATCCGCATGCGTGAGCGTCTGCCGGACCGGCGCAAGGGCTATACGCAGAAAGCCATCGTCGGTGGCCACAAGGTCTATCTGCGCACCGGCGAATATGAAGACGGGCGTATCGGCGAAATCTTCATCGACATGCACAAGGAAGGCGCTGCCTTCCGCTCGCTGATGAATAATTTCGCCATCGCCATCTCGCTTGGTCTGCAATATGGCGTGCCGCTTGAGGAGTATGTCGATGCATTCACCTTCACCCGTTTTGAGCCGGCGGGTCTGGTGCAGGGCAATGACATGATCAAGAACGCCACGTCGATCCTCGACTATGTGTTCCGCGAACTGGCGGTATCCTATGTGGGGCGCACTGATCTTGCCCATGTCGTGCCGGAAGATCTGCAACCCGACACCATCGGTGGCGGTGTCAGCCAGGGGCGCAGCGATCAGCCGGTGACGGCGAAATCGATGGTCTCCAACGGGCTCACGCGTGGCAAGATCACCAACCAGCTGGTGGTGGTACCGGGCGGACAGGGTGGTGGCAGCGTCACGGCGCTCAAGGCATCCTCG
The DNA here is from genome assembly GCF_021731865.1 of Raskinella chloraquaticus (SeqCode). Classification (NCBI taxonomy): domain Bacteria; kingdom Pseudomonadati; phylum Pseudomonadota; class Alphaproteobacteria; order Hyphomicrobiales; family Phreatobacteraceae; genus Raskinella (SeqCode); species Raskinella chloraquaticus (SeqCode). The sequence goes on from NZ_JAKFWN010000006.1 coordinate 82,862, forward strand.
GCCGTGCGCCCCTCGGGGCAGGTGGCGACAGCGTTGAAGGCGGACATCTTTTCCTTTGCAGATGAACGCGAAGCTGAACAACGCTATGAGGAAATTACCGAACGGACCGCCCCTCGTGCCGAAGCGCTGCCCGCCAAAACCGCGCCTGCGGGCGCGCGCGCGACGCAGGCTGAACTCAGTCAGAAGATCGCCGCTGCCCGCATTCGCGGCTATGAGGGCGAGAGCTGTCCGGAATGTGCCAATTTCACCCTGGTGAGAAATGGTACGTGCCTGAAATGCGACACATGCGGCGGCACGACCGGCTGTTCGTGAGATCGCAGGGTTCAGCTCCGGAATGGGAAGAGGCGGATTTTCCGCCTTTTTCTTTTGGAGCGTGCTGCGAAAAAGTGGCGGCCGGTTTGTCGATCACAGCCGGTGTGCACAATAAGATCAGGGCGGGCTGCGATAGCGCGTCAACGCAATTTGCTTCAGGCCTGCGAGGTGCTTGAATGCGTCGTTGTTTCTTGGCAGCCTCCCGCCATGCCCGTCAAAGCTCCGATTACCACACTTGATTATGAGCTAGCTGAAGAACAGGCCGGTACGCTTGGCAGGCTGGGCCGGGAGCTTGTTCAGGCTCTCGCGGCATTGCGGCAGGAAGTTGATGGGGACCTCAAGGTTCGCCAACGCCTGACGGACAGGGCCGGGGAGATCCTGTGGATGTTTCTTATCCAGCGTGAGGCAATAGGTCTGCGTGACGAGCGGGCTGTCTTCCGCGCTTACAGCGTGCCGGCGGCGGTGATTGCCAGAATGGGCGTTATGCCCGGTGCACGGAGCCTCTGATCCGCGGCCATCGAAGCTTAAACCTTGCCTTAACCGGCTTCAGGCACGATCCGGAGTGAACTTGCCGCCCAAGGACCGGGCCTTATGACCAGTCCTGGGGTACGCAATGAGTGTTTCCGTAATAAGTTCGACCGTTCCCTGCGCTTCATGCGAGCAGGAAGAGCGGCAGAAAAACATTCGACAAAAACAGGATGTACAAGCAACGCGCGAGGCTGCTGCAACGAAAACGGCTGAGCTTGCTGCCGGGGTTGGACAGAGGCTCGATATTTCCGTTTAAGCGACAGGCAGCGGGCCCGTGGACCCGCGCCCGCTTCGCGTTATGTGATCAATAGCCGCGACAGGTGCGGGTAATCGGGTCGCCGTACTGATCGACGAGCGGACGCCCGCGCCGATCATAAACCTGGCATTGGGGTGTCGTTCCAGCGCCGATCAAAGCGCCACCAGCACCACCAATCGCTGCACCAATCAGGGCGCCGCCGCCCGTCCCGGTTGCCAGGCCGCCAATCAGGGCGCCGGTCGCAGCGCCAACGCCGCCGCCGACAACCGCACGGTCGCCCTGCGGCGAACCGGTCGTGCACCCGGCGAGCACCAGAAGCGCTGCACAGGCAATAGCCAACTTACGCATGTTTTTCTCCTCAAAACGAAGGCGTCAACGACTAAATTCTCTAGCTATCAATTTTGGTGGCGCCAAGGCAAAACGCGCAAGCTGCCATTTATCATAACGCATGAGGGGCGAAATGGTTCTGCATGGTTTTGTTTTTTTGGTGATTGCCCAGCTCGCAGGTGAGAGTTTGGCGCAGCTCCTGTCCATTCCTGTACCCGGGCCGGTGATGGCGGTTGCAGCCCTGGTTGCGCTCTTCTGGGCACAGGGTCTGGTTCCTGCCGCTGTCGGAGAGGCGGCGGATGTGTTGCTGCGTCATCTGTCTTTGCTGTTTGTGCCGGCCGGCGTTGGCGTCCTGCAGCATCTGCCGCTGGTGCGTGCCGAATGGTTCGTCATCGTCGTTACCGTCGTCGCTTCGACGCTTCTGACGATGACGGTTACCGCGCTGGTCTTCTCGTTGGTCGTCAAGCATGTCGAAGAGGGCCAGTCATGAGCGGCCATTTTAATCTTTGGGTTTATCTTTCAGCCTCGCCGCTCACCTGGCTTGGCGTGACGCTGGCAGCCTATCTGGTGGGTGATACCATCTCGACGGCGACAAAACGCCATCCCATGGCAAATCCCGTCCTGATCGCGGTCGCGCTGATCAGCGTCCTGCTGGTCACGACCGAGACCGGGTACGGCGCCTATTTTCAGGGGGCGCAGTTCATCCATGTGCTGCTTGGTCCGGCGACGGTGGCGCTTGCCATTCCGATGGTGCGAAATCGCGACCAGATCATCCGCCACTGGCGCGCCATGGGGCTGGCGCTCGGCTGCGGCGCATTGACGGGCGTCGTGACAGCCATTGTCCTTGCCAAAGCGTTGGGCGGCAGCGAACTTCTCGTCCGCTCGATGGCGCCGAAATCGATCACCGTGGCGATTGCAATGGGAATTTCACGCGAAAATGGTGGAGAACCGGCGCTAACGGCTGCACTTGTCATGTTTACAGGCGTGTTGGGAGCCGTCGCGGTCACGCCTTTGATGAACATGCTCGGCATCAAGGACTGGCGCGCGAGGGGTTTTGCTGCCGGCCTTGCCGCCCACGGGCTCGGCACAGCGCGGGCGCTTTCGGTTCATCCGATCGCCGGGACGTTTGCCGGCCTCGCGCTTGCCATGAACGGGCTGATGACGGCGCTGGTGGCGCCTGTGTTGTTGCGCTTACTGCCTTAGAGCAAATCACCAATAGAGAGCATGCTCGAACCTCAAGCCGCTTCAGCGTGGGCGGAATTTGATCCCATGGGCGGTTGTCCTTCCGCCGGTGCAGGCGCGCTCGCGACCTGTGACGACGGGGCGCTGCTGGCCGCGATCAACGCCAGGTACGCCTTGCCTGCCAGTGGCTTGGCAAAAAGATAGCCTTGGGCAAAATGGACGCCTCTATTGCGCAAATAGTGCAGTTGTTCCCCTGTCTCTATGCCTTCAGCAACAATTTCCATCATCAGTGACCGGCCGAGCTCGATCAGGCTGTCGATAATCGGCGAGCCGGTGTTGGAGCTGGTGATAGTGTCGATGAAGAGTTTGTCGATCTTGATCTGGTCCATGCCGAGCGTCTGCAGGTAGGCAAGCCCGCCATGGCCTGTGCCAGCATCGTCAAGGGCAACCTTGCATCCCAAATCCTGCAATCCCTTGATGGCAAGCTTGGCACGCGCCAGATTGGGTAGAGGATAGCGCTCGGTGACCTCGAAGACGAGCTGGCTGTAGCGCATACCACCGGTTGAAAAAATATGGCGGACGTCGTTGACCGTGGCGAAATCGGAGAAGTGATCGGCGAAGAGGTTGATTGCCATCTTCAGTTGCGGCTGCGTTGCATACACCGCCCCGACCTCATCGCGCACCTTGTTCATCAGGCGTTTTGTCATCTCAACCGCAAGCCCTGATTCCTCTGCCTCGCGGATGAAAACTCCGGGTGGCACGATGGAACCGTCAGCCTTGCGCCAGCGGATCAGGCATTCGCAGCCGACAAGCGCACCAGTCTGTATGTTGAAGACCGGCTGGTAATAAGGAATGAATTCATCGCGCCTTATGCCGCGGGCGATAGCGTCCTCCACGGTTGGTCGGCGCCAGATGGCCTGCGCGATGATGAGAAAAAACAAGACCCCCAGCAACCCTCCGCCAAGATCGACGATGACCGAGAGAATACGGGCACTTTCAAGCGCGGTTTCCATGGCGACGTTCATGGAAACGTGGATTGGAAAATGCTCAGAGGCCGCGACTGCGGACAGCGTCGGCGCGCTGTGTCGGCGGTCAACCGCTTTGGTCTTCCCGTCCCAGACCGGCAAGCGCGCGATCATTGTTCCATCGTCGAATGCGAGCAAGCCCACGATGTTGTGCTTCCATTCGGCCGGCACGTAATCCAGTCGCTGGAGATCAAGAACGATGCTGGCGATCAGCATTCTGTCGCCGTCGGTGAAACTGACATTAAGCAGGCTGCGTCCGGCATCGCTGACGGGACTGAGGGCCACCGCCAGATTTTTCTGACTGGCAGGGCGAAAGCGCGCGCCGAGATAGTTGCCGGCGGGAATTTCACTTGAACTGCACAGGGTGCGCCCGTCCGGGCCAAGGATCAGGATGTTTTTGGCTGCCCGCGCATTAAAGGCTGCGGCTGACAGTCGGGATCGCTCATTGGAGCCGCAGGATGCGTGCATGATATCGCTGACGCCAGCGATCACGTCAGCCGCTTCCGACAGCAGGCCGTCAATATGGGTGAGGGTGCGCTGTGCTGTCTATTCAAGCCGCTGTTCGGCAACATTAAATGTGTGGGTCCGCAACACCCAGCGCATGCCCGATACAGGCGCCAAGGCCAGTACAATGGCACAGATCAACAGACCTAAATTGATAATGGCGGCTCGCACCGATCCCCCCTTGCGGCGAGATAATGCCTGCAAGGCGATTAAATTCTGCTTAAATGGTTTTGGTTGAATGCGGTGGGTACGGCAGGCCTTGGTTGGTGGTGGCCGCCATTTTCCGTCAGGCGACGAATTTTACGGTTTATGCGCATTGTCGAGGGCAAAGAAATCCGCCTGGCGCGAGATCGCTGCGCGCAGGTGTTGCTGATACTCGACCTTGGTGATTTCAACGGCGCCGAACCGGGACAGGTGGTCGGTCAGGAACTGCGCATCAAGCAGATGATAGCCTCCCGCCTGCAGACGCTCGACAAGATGGACCAGCGCCGCCTTGGAGGCGTCGGTCGCGCGATGAAACATGCTTTCGCCAAAAAAGGCAGCACCGATCGCCACACCATAAAGCCCCCCGACGAGCGCGCCGTCGCGATAGCACTCCACCGAATGGCAATACCCGCGCCGATGCAATTCGCCATAAAGATGGCAAATGCGCGCATTGATCCAGGTGGAGGGTCGGTCAGGGGCGCGTTCGGCGCAAGCTGCGATCACCGCGTCAAAAGCGGTGTCGACGCGTAGCTCGAAGCCCGCCGTGCGCAGGGTGCGACGAAGGCGGCGCGGGACGTGAAAGCTCTCAAGCGGCATAATCCCGCGCTTTTCCGGTTCAAGCCAGAAGAGGCCTGGATCATCAGCGGAATCGGCCATTGGAAACATGCCGACCGCATAGGCTCTGAGCAGGATATCTGGCGTTATCGCCGCATCGCCCGATCCGGCCGACATGGATCACTCGTGTGATGGCGCGGTGCCATCCTTCAGATGCTTTTCCAGCCAGTGAATATCGTAATTGCCGGCGCGGATATCCTTGTTGCGAACCAGATCGCGGAAAAGCGGAAGCGTGGTGTCGATGCCATCGACGACAAATTCATCAAGGGCGCGCTGAAGGCGATTGAGACATTCGTGGCGGTCGCGCCCCGCGACGATCAGCTTGGCAGCCAGGCTGTCGTAATAGGGCGGGATAACGTAGCCCTGATAGGCAGCTGAATCGACGCGCACTCCCAGGCCGCCCGGCGGGTGGAAATAGGTGATGCGCCCGGGAGAGGGGCGAAAGCTGTGCGGATGCTCGGCGTTGACGCGGCACTCGATCGCATGGCCGCTCCAGGTCACGTCGCTCTGGGTCACCGACAGGCGACCGGTTGCCGCAATCAACAATTGCTCGCGGACGAGATCCATACCCGTTACCATTTCGGTCACCGGATGCTCGACCTGCAGGCGCGTATTCATTTCAATGAAGTAGAATTCGCCATTCTCGTAAAGAAACTCGATGGTGCCGGCACCACGATAGCCAAGCTTCTGCATGGCGCCGGCGACAACGCCGCCGATTTTCGCCCGCTGTTCGGGAAGCAGGGCCGGCGAGCCGGCTTCCTCCCAGACTTTCTGGTGGCGGCGCTGCAGCGAGCAGTCGCGTTCGCCCAGATGGATGGCGCCGCCCTGGCCATCGCCCAGCACTTGCAGCTCAATGTGGCGCGGCTTGCCGAGATATTTTTCCATATAGACCGAGTCATTGCCAAATGCAGCGCCCGCCTCGGCCCGTGCGGTGGCAAGGGCGTGGGGCAACTCCTCAGCCGTGTGCGCCACCTTCATGCCGCGCCCGCCGCCGCCGGCGGTTGCCTTGATCAGCACCGGATAGCCGATGTCGCTGGCTAGGGAGGCTGCCTCGTCCTCATTCTCGACCGCACCTTCGGAGCCGGGAACAACCGGAATACCCAATTGCCGGGCGGTGCGCTTGGCCTCGATTTTGTCGCCCATGATGCGGATATGATCAGAGGTCGGGCCGATAAAGGTGATGCGGTGCGATTCAAGGATTTGCGCGAACCGGGCATTCTCCGACAAAAACCCGTAGCCGGGGTGGAGCGCGTCCGCGCCGGTGATTTCACAGGCAGCGAGAATGGCGGGGATGTTCAGGTAGCTGTCGCGCGCAGCCGGCGGGCCGATACAGACGCTCTCATCGGCAAGGCGCACATGCATGGCGTCGGCGTCTGCGGTCGAGTGAACCGCAACGGTGGCGATATCGAGTTCCTTGCAGGCGCGCAGAACCCTCAGCGCGATCTCGCCTCGATTGGCGATCAGGACTTTCTGAAACATCACACCTGCCCCCGTGGCGCGTTCAATTGGCGCGTTGTCCGATGGCTCACTCGAGCACCAGCAGGGCTTCACCATACTCAACCGGATGCCCGGCCTCGACGAGAATGGCCGTCACGGTTCCATCGCGCGGCGCCGGAATTTCGTTAAACGTCTTCATCGCTTCGATGATGAGGAGCGTCTGGCCGCGTCGGACTTTGGCACCGACGGTGATAAAGGCCGGCTTGTCGGGCGCCGGGGACAGGTATACGGTCCCGACCATGGGTGAGGTCACCGTGCCCTCGCTGGGCGTTGGCTTGACGGCTGGCGAGATGGTGAGCGGGGGGAGGGCAGTCGCCGCCGGGCCTGGGTGGGCAGGCGGCGGCACCGCGACATGGGTCGAGACGTGAATTTCACGCGCTACACGGATGCGAAAATCCTTTCGCTCGATCTCGATCTCCGACAGGTCGGTTTCCTTGAGAATGTCAGCCAGGTCGCGGATCAACGCCGCATCGACCAACCCGCCGGATGCCTCTCGTGAGGCGGCCGACCTGGTGCCTGGTGTTTTTGTTTGAGTCATTGTTCAAGCTCCGTCAGGCGGCTCAGGGTTTGGCAGCAGCGATGGCTGCTACCAGCGCGCGCAGCGCCCATTCATAGCCACGCGCGCCGAAACCGCACATGACGCCCAGAGCCACGGGTGAAATATAGGAATGATGGCGGAACGCCTCGCGGGCAAACACATTCGACAGATGCAACTCGATCACCGGCAGGTCGCTGCCGCGGATAGCGTCGTGCAAGGCAATGGAGGTGTGCGTATAGGCACCAGGGTTCAAAACAATGCCCGCCGCCTTGCCGCGCGCCTCCTGGATCCAGTCGACAAGCATGCCTTCGTGGTTCGACTGGCGGAAGTCGATGGCAAAGCCAAGCTCATCGCCGATGCGCCGCGCGCCAGCCTCGATGTCGGCAAGCGTTTCGTGGCCATAGATCTGTGGCTCGCGCAGACCCAGCATGTTGAGGTTGGGTCCGTTCAGGACAAAAATAGTTTTTAAGCTCATGCCTTAACCTTTACACCGGCCGACGCTGGCGGTTTATAGGAGGGGTGAGCGTCAAGGGGAAGGGCCAAGTAACGCCTGGTCAATATGCTCAGCAACTCGACTTACCGCATTTGCGAACCGCCTGAATCTTCTGGCGCAGGGCGGCTATTCCCACCGCGCCGACGATCACCTCATTGCCGATCACATACGTCGGCGTACCGTTGAGGTTCAGGTTATCAGCCAGGCGCAATGAGTCTTCGATGACGTCTTGCGAGGGTTTTTGCGTCATGCCCGCTTCCAGGCTTTTTGTATCAAAGCCGAGACTTTGAGCAACTGAAAGCGCAACCTTCTTGTCGACGGGGTTCTTCTCACCCAGCAATTTCGTATGAAATTCATGGAAGCGCGGATTGTTGATGAGCTGCGCCGAGATTTGCGCTGCTTCAACCGACCCACGTCCAAGAACGGGAAACTCCTTCAAGACGAGGCGGAGGCCCGGGTCCGCACGCAGCAGATTTTCAACATCACCAAGCGAGCGTTTGCAATAGCCGCAATTATAATCAAAAAACTCGACGATCGTGACGTCACCGTTGGGATTACCAAGGACGGCGCTACGTGTGCCTGAAAACAGATCCGTTGCATGTTTCGCAACGGCTTCGGACCGCACTTTTTCTTCCTGTTCACGCTCGTGGCGGTCCATCGCCACCAGAGCCTCGCGCAGAACCTGCGGATTTTTCAAAAGATAATCGCGGATCAGCGATTCAAAAGCCTGCTTCTGTGCAGGATCGAATTTGGTGTCCTGCGCGATGGCAGGCGACAGGAAACAGCCAAGAACGGCAAGAAACAGCCAAGTCATCCGCATTGTGTCAGTCCTTTCAAGCCATTCGGCTTATTGATCCTCGCGTGGGGGAGGGCGAAAATTGACAATATCATCCGCACGGATCCACCCCGGCGAGCCGCGCGGCAGCAAAGCCTGGGCGCGGACAGCTGAGCGTTTGGCGAGGGGGTAGGCGCCGACGACGAAATAACCCTGGGCGGTGGCGAGAGAGGCCTTGCCATCCTCGCCCTTGCGACCATAGGCAATGCCAAGGAAACGATACGTCTCTGCGGTTTCCGGTTCCTGAACAACGGCTCGCTCAAGTTCGCGTATCGCTTCATCAAGCATGGTTTTGTCTTCGGTTGCGACCATGGCACGACCCAGCGCCGAGCGAATGAGCGCGTTGCCGCCGGATAGTTGCAGCGCCTTGCGGTACGAGGGCAGTGATTCACGCGGACGCCCGCGCTCAAGATAGGCCTGGGCTTTAAGTTCCTGAAAATACGGATTATTTGGCTGGGCGGCGATTAATTCGTCCATGATAGGTAGAGCCGCGTTGAGATTGCCGGCGCGGTAAGTGGCGATAGCGCGGGCATATTTTCCAGCCAGCGAATTATCGGACAAGGGATAACGACGCAGCACGAGGTCGCCACGCTCGATGAAGCCGGCGACCTTGGCGCGCATCAGGTCGTGGCGCAGTTGCAGGGCCGGCGGATCGCGGCGGTCACGATACGGGCTTTTTTCCACCTCGTTGCGTAAACCAACGACCCGCTCGCGCGGCAGAGGATGCGATTGCAGATAGGGGTCGATGAAACGGCTGATCCCTGAAATCTGGTCGGAAAAACGCTCAAACGTCACCAGCATGCCGTTAGGGCTCTGCTGGGTTGCGTTGAGGTAGGTGACGGCGGCGCGGTCGGCGGCCTGTTCTTCGGTGCGCTGATAGGCAAGCAAAGTGCGCTGGCCAATCGAAGCGGATCCGAGCAACACGCCGGTGGCGGCCCCGCCCAGCTCTCCCTGACCACCTCTCGTCAGCGCCGCGCCGGCAACGGCCGCCGCCCCCAATATCAGGGCGATGATGCTGTTGGTCGAGGCGCGGGCCAACTCCTGGCGGATGCGCGCCAGATGCCCGCCTGCAATATGGCCGGTTTCATGGGCGAGCACGCCGATGACTTCATTGGGGGTCTTGGCATCAAGGAGGGCACCGGTCGTAATGAAAATACGCTGCCCGTCGATGACGAAGGCGTTGAACGTGCGATCATTGACCAGTGCGATGGAGATATCGCGCTGCGCACTGATGCCGGCGGCGCGAAGAATGGGGCGCACATATTCGCGCAGCAATTGTTCGATCTCGGCGTCGCGCACCAGAATGATCTGTTGGCCCCCATCGCCACCGCTTTGCGCGCGTACAGGCCGGCCCGCCGGCACCATCAGCGCGATCACCGTCAGCGTCACGATGATCAAGCGCGACAGCCGCCTGAAGTCTGGTTTATGGCTTGCCATGAACGGGTACAGTTCCTGTAATTGCCGGCGGACGGTAGGCAGGGGAGCGACAATGGTCAACCAAGGCGCCCTTGCAGGACGCCCTTGCCAGGCGCTCCAGCTTTGCTACCAAGCGGCGAGCACTTCATTCACAATCATGGCGAGGCGATGGCAAAAGGTGATCAAACGGGCGAAATGAAGCGCCGGCAACCCTCCCGGCGCAGTCAGATTCCGCCGTTTATCGTCATGGACGTGATGCGCGCCGCCGCCACGCGTATCGCCAGTGGTCACGATGTCGTGCATATGGAAGTGGGTGAGCCGGGCACGCCTGCGCCGCAAGCGGCCATCGCCGCTGCCGAACGGGCGCTGCGCGCCGGGCCTATCGGCTATACCCAGGCGCTTGGCATGGACGCATTGCGCCAGCGGATCGCCCGCCATTATCGCGACAGGCATGGGCTTGATGTCGATCCGGGGCGCGTCATCGTTACGCAAGGCTCGTCGGCAGCCTTCATTCTGGCGTTTCTGGCGGCCTTCAACCCGGGCGAGCGGCTGGCTGTGCCAACACCCGGCTATCCCGCCTACCGCCATACGACGGCAGCGCTTGATATCGAGCCGGTCATTATCGAAACGAAAGCAACGGAGCGCTGGGCGCCGACACCGGCGGCGGTGAGGGCCGCCCATCAGGAAAAATCACTTGCGGGGCTCCTCGTCGCCAGTCCCAATAATCCGACAGGGACCGTGATTTCCCGCGATGATCTCACAACGCTTGCCGCTTGCTGTCGTGATCTCGGGATATGGCTCATTTCGGATGAAATCTATCATGGCCTCACTTATGGCGCGCCTGAGACAACGGCGCTGGCGGTCGACGATGACGCGATCATCGTCAATTCGTTCTCGAAATACTGGTGCATGACGGGATGGCGGGTCGGCTGGCTGATCGTGCCGGAGCGCCTTGTGCGGCCGATTGAATGTCTGGCGCAAAACCTTTTCATTTCACCCTCGCTGCTGAGCCAGGTGGCGGCGCTTGCGGCGTTTGAGGCTGATGAGGAGCTGGAAGCCTACAAGCGGGCCTACGCGCGGAACCGCGCCATCTTGATGAGCGAGCTTCCGGCGCTGGGCTTTCGCGAGGTGCTGCCGATGGATGGCGCCTTCTATGCCTATTGCAGCGTCGAGCCCTTTTCCAATGAGTCAAAGGCGTTCGCGGCAAAGCTTTTAGCCGAAACCGGCATCGCCGCCACGCCGGGGCTTGATTTTGATCCCGCTCATGGTCACCGCTATATTCGTTTTTCCTACGCCGGTCCCGAAGCGACCATTGTCGAATGCGTACGCCGGCTCAAGGGTTGGCTGCCGCGCTGACCGGAGTTCAATGATGTATGTGCCGCCGCAATTTGTTATCGATGATGACGAATGTTTCAGCCTCATCGACCGGTTTCCGTTAGGGGCTCTGGTTACTCAAGGGGCGGATGGCTTTGTGGCGAGCCATATTCCGTTCGTTCTTCATCGCGGCGCGGGAAACAAGGGTCTGTTGCGCGGGCATGTCGCACGAGCCAACGCGCAGGGGCGCGAGGGGATCGATGGCAGCTCGGCGCTGGTTATTTTCCAGCCGGCCAGCGCCTATGTGACGCCCAGCCTCTATCCCGCCAAACGCGATCACGGCAAAGTGGTGCCGACGTGGAATTATGTGGCGGTGCATGTCAGCGGTACGCTCACGTTTACGAGCGACGAGGCGTGGCTTGCCGCCCATCTCGATCATCTGACACGCCATATGGAAGCAGGGCGCGAGCCTGAATGGGCGGTGTCGGACGCGCCTGAGCCCTATATCACCCAGCTCAAGCGGGTCATCATCGGCGTTGAACTGACTATTTCCGCGATCACCGGCGCTGCCAAAGTCGTTCAGCACCGGTCAGAGGGTGATAAGCGCGCGGTCCATGACGATCTCATGAAAAGTGCGGATCGAGGAGACCGGTTGATGGCGGGCTATCTGGCGCGCGCCCTCAGGCCGTGAGGGGGACAACGGGCGGAAAGAATAATTCCCGCCCGGTCATCTCAGCTCTTGCGCGACCACCAGCCGCGACGGCGCGGAGCCGTTGGCTCGCTGGCAATCGGCTGCGGTTCCTCGACAATTTCAGCCAGGTCAGGAATGCGGGGCATGGGCGCCACCGCGTCTTCGACCGCAGCCGCATCACGTGGTGGCTCAGCCGCAGGCGCTTCAGCAGCAGGCGCTTCAGATCTCAGCGGTATCGCGAGCGTTTCAGCCGGCGCTTCGGCGCTTGTGTCGATCAACTCTGCCTTGACGTCGCCATGACCGGCGAAGTCTTCTTCGTGGGCTGCGCTATCGGGCGTGGGGGGCTCTGACGCATCGGCCAGCAGCGCGTTGGGCGCTTCCTCGCCGGGTTGCAGCCAGGTCACCGGCTCAAGACGCTTTTCACGCTCGAAACCTTCGCCATTTTCGCCATTGCGACGCATGCGGCGGCCGCCGCGCCGACCACGCCGGCGTTTGCGGTTGCGATCCTCATCCTTGTCGCCGGTGGCATTTTCTTCACTGTTGCCGTCGTCTTCCTCGTCCTCGCTGTCGCCATCAGCCGGCGCAACGAGCGCAACGGCGCTGGTTTGTTCGGTGCGCTCCTTGTCGGGACCGCGACGGCGGCGGCGGCGGCGGCGTTTGCTGGCCTCGCCATCCCCTTCGTGGCTTTCTTCAACCTCGGCGCCCGGCGCGTCAGCGAGGATTTCCTCGTCCTCCGTCACTTCGTCCATTTCGACAGAATCGACCTGGATCGTCGGACGTGGCCGGGGCGTCTTGTTGGACAAGCCTGCCTTGTCGATCAGATAGTTGGTGCCGCTTGGCAGGTGGTCCTCGACATCGACGGTCAAGGTGACACCAAAGCGATCCTCAAGGGCTGACAGGTTGGCGCGCTTGGTGTTGAGCACATAAAGCGCCACACGACCGGGCACGCGCAGAACAAGGTCGTGACGCGGGTCACGGATCAGGGCCTCCTCGATGACGCGCAGGATCTGCAGAGCGGCAGATGATGGCGAGCGCGTCAGTCCGCTGCCGGCGCAGACGGGACATTGCTCCATGGTCGATTCGAGGACCGAGGTGCGGATGCGCTGGCGCGACATTTCGAGAAGCCCGAAATGGGAAATGCGCCCGACCTGAATGCGGGCGCGGTCGCGCTTCAAATGGTCTTTCAGGCGGCGCTCGACCGACCGGTTGTTGCGCCCCTCATCCATGTCGATGAAGTCGATGACGATCAGGCCGGCAAGATCGCGCAGACGAAGCTGGCGGGCGATCTCCTCGGCGGCTTCGAGATTGGTCTTGACGGCAGTGTCTTCGATGTTGTGCTCACGCGTCGAGCGACCGGAATTGACGTCGATGGAGACCAGCGCTTCTGTCTGGTTGATGACAATATAGCCGCCTGATGGCAGCCGCACCTGCGACTGCATCATCTGCTCCAGCTGGCTTTCAATGCCAAGGCGCGTGAAGACGGGCACCTCATCGCGGTAAGCCTTCACGTTCTTGGCATGGCTCGGCATGAGCATGCGCATGAAGTCCTTGGCCTCGCGATAGGCGGCATCGCCGCTGACAGTCACCTCGTCGATGTCCTTGTCGTAGAGATCGCGGATCGAGCGTTTGACCAGCGAGCCTTCCTCGTAGACGAGCGCGGGTGCTTCCGACTTCAGCGTCAATTCAGCGACGTTTTCCCACAAACGCATGAGATATTCATAATCGCGCTTGATTTCCGGCTTGGTGCGGCTCGCGCCCGCCGTGCGCAGAATGATCCCCATGCCGTCCGGCACGTCGAGATCGTGAACGAGGTCCTTGAGGCGGCGGCGATCAAGCGGGTTGGTGATTTTGCGCGAGATACCACCGCCGCGCGCCGTGTTCGGCATCAGAACCGAATAGCGGCCGGCAAGTGACAGGTAGGTGGTGAGGGCTGCGCCCTTGTTGCCGCGTTCTTCCTTGACCACCTGCACGAGAAGCACCTGGCGGCGCTTGATGACCTCCTGGATCTTGTAGCGGCGTGACGGCAGCCGGCGCGGGCGCTCCTGCGCTTCCTCCAGCGCATCCGCACCACCGACCGCCTCGACGATCTCCTGGTCGTGATGATGTGGCAGCTCCTCGACATTCGCACCACCACCCGGTGATTCGTCATTCAGCTCCGCTGGCTCCGCACCGGCAACCGGCGCATCATCGTCGTTGGACGTCGCGATTTGCGGTGCAATATCGGGATGAATACCATCGCTGTCATGATGCTCGTCCGAGTGCGGATGATCGCCATGGTCGATCTCTTCGCTCAACCGATCGTCGTGGTCTGCGGTTTCAACCGGCATACGCGCTGGCGCGTCACCGTCATCATCATCATGGTCTTCGGCAGCGGCTGCCTCGGCTTCTTCGGCCAGCAATTCCTGACGGTCGGCTACCGGGATCTGGTAATAGTCAGGATGGATTTCCGAGAAAGCGAGAAAGCCATGACGATTCCCGCCATAATCAACGAAGGCCGCCTGCAAGGAGGGCTCGACGCGAGTAACCTTGGCTAGATAGATATTGCCGCGCAGCTGCTTCCTGGACGCGCTCTCGAAATCGAATTCCTCGACGCGATGTCCGCGCAGGACGACGACGCGCGTCTCCTCGTCGTGGGTCGCATCAATGAGCATTTTGTTAGCCATGTAAAAAACCTTTCGGCCGTCAGCAGGGCAACCCGCAAGGGCGCTGCGACGACGATATGATTGTTGAGGATGGAAAGGGTACGAAAAGCGATCGGGAAAAGAATCGAGCCAAGAGTTGTCGAGCGCAGCGCCTGGTTTTCAGGCATCCAAACGAAACGATATTCGTCCACACGCGCCCAGGGACGCGTCTGTTCGGGGCTCATCGCGAGGTGGCCAAAGGCGGCAACCATACGCCAACTCCAGATCGGGCCAGCGCCTTTACACAAGGCGCAGTGTCAGTTGGCTCGGGAACGTCACAACGTGAAAGCGCCTGGAAAAGTGCTGGTCCGTGCCGTTTCAAACGGTCAAGACAAGCGCAAGCCGACACTTCATCGTCGAGCGGCGCAGCAATCCGATTCGGGCAAGCCCGGCGAATGTGGCTGGAAATTATCCTCGATCAAGCAGGGCCCGCCCAATGAATAAAAAGGCGGGCTTCAGTCTGGTCACGTCAGCTTCGATCAAGAACAGCCACAGTGCGCGCCATGCGAAAGGCGCTGACAACCGGGCACGTCCCGACAATTCACCGGCTCGCACGCAACGGACGATTCCGCCGATCCGTGAGCCAATATCTGTTTAATCGTCAAAGTTGGCATTTGGCAAGGGCAGTACGCAGACATCCCAGTACAGGCAAGTCGGCGGCTCGCCGCAATGTCGCGGTTTTGATGGGTCAAATAAGCGCCCGCTTGACAAAGGCGCATCAAGACATCGTTAACCATAAAACCGCAGGGTGGAATCGACCCGCAGCACATTGGCAGGAACCGCATTGCCGATCACGGCATCTCAGCGCAGGGAAAAGAAGTGTCGCACGGCAAGCGCCGCGCGTGGGATCACGGCTGCCGTCTTTATCCTGCTTGCCTCGTTTTCGCCCGTGTCGGCGCAGACGCCGGCAGCAGACGGCCGGCTAAATTCCGTCCCATCCGCTTTGCCAGTCGCAAGTGAGGCGCGGTTGATTGGTGATCAGCGGCGTACCCGGTTCGTCATGGACATCGACCGGCGGCTTGATATTGCGGTGTCGCTGCTGGCTGAACCCTCGCGCGTGGTTGTTGATCTGCCCGAAACGTTTTTCAAAGTGTCGCCGGACAGTGGACGGGAGGGGCGTGGGCTCGTGAGCGGCTTTCGCTTCGGCCAGGTGGCAAGCGGCAAGTCGCGGATCGTACTTGATGCCAGCAGCCCGGTTCTGATCGACAGGGCATTTGTACTCGATCCGCTGGACGGAGCGCCGGCGCGACTGGTGGTTGATCTCGTGAAGACGGGTCAAGACGAATTTCTGCGGGCGGTCAGGCGGAGTGCTGCGACAAAAATTTCCGACGTCAAAGATAGAGGGCGTGCGGGTGAGCGCGGTGGCGCGACGCGTGCCGAGCGGCCTCTGGTTGTCCTTGATCCGGGCCATGGCGGTGTAGATACGGGGGCTGTGGGGCAGGACACGACGCCGGAAAAAGTGATCACCCTGGAGATGGCGAAAGCCCTGAAGGCCGCGCTCGAGGCCAGCGGACAGGTGCGGGTGATTCTCACAAGAGAGGGCGACAGCTTTATCTCCCTGCCTGATCGAGTGCGTTTTGCGCGCGAACGACAGGCAGCTCTTTTCCTGTCGATTCACGCCGATTCATCAGCAAAACCGGCGCAAGCCTTGTCAGGAGCATCAGTTTACACGCTTTCAGAGACAGCCTCTGATGAAGAGGCTGCGGCCTATGCCGAGCGCGAAAACAAGGCTGACCAGATCGCCGGTGTCGATCTTCCGCCCGATACCAGCGATGTTGCCGATATCCTGTTTGATCTGATGCATCGTGAGACCAAGAATTTTTCCGTGCATTTCGCTCGCCAACTGGTCAGTGAACTGAAACAGAGTGTGCGTCTGGTCAAAAATCCGCACCGTTTCGCCGGATTTCG
Source organism: Raskinella chloraquaticus (SeqCode) (assembly GCF_021731865.1). Classification (NCBI taxonomy): domain Bacteria; kingdom Pseudomonadati; phylum Pseudomonadota; class Alphaproteobacteria; order Hyphomicrobiales; family Phreatobacteraceae; genus Raskinella (SeqCode); species Raskinella chloraquaticus (SeqCode). The sequence continues at coordinate 99,188 of NZ_JAKFWN010000006.1, forward strand.
TGTTTTGCGCGCGCCCGATGTTCCCTCCGCCCTGCTGGAGCTTGGATATCTGACCAACAAGGATGACACCAGGCTCCTCAACTCTCAGGAATGGCGGGAGAAGACGGCGCTGCGTCTGACAAAAGCGATCATATCGTTTGTGTCGGTTACCGTGGGGCGGAGTCAGGCACCATGACTATCGGCACAGCAGATCACAAATTCTCCATGAACTTGTCACATAGGAGACGAATGACTAGGAAACTGCTGGTTGGTGGTGACTACGGCAGTCTGGTATCAACAGACACTTTTTTCGCTCGTCCGTCGTCATTGACACCCCGCACAGCCGCGGTGCCCCCTTCAATCAGGTTGCGAACATGATCTTCCGCTTTTTTGGCCTTCTGTTTGCAGCCGGCACGCTTATCTTCATTGCTGCTGTTGCCGCCGCGTTCGGCGTCATCTGGTATTACAGTCGCGACCTGCCGGATTTTACCGCGCTTGAGAAATATGAACCGGCGGTGTTGAGCCGTATCCACGCCGCCGATGGATCGCTGCTTGGCGAATTTCAGCGCGAGAGACGGCTTTATATACCGATCCAGTCGGTGCCGCGCCTGGTGATCAACGCCTTTGTCGCGGCGGAAGACAAGAATTTCTTCACCCATCCGGGCGTCGACCATGAAGGTCTGATCCGCGCGGTGGTCAATAATCTGCGCAATTTCGGCCAGCGGCGTCCCGAAGGCGCGTCAACCATCACCCAGCAGGTTGCCAAGAACTTCCTGTTGACCAATGAGGCTTCGCTGGAGCGCAAGATCAAGGAGGCTCTGGTCGCGCTGCGCATGGAAACCGTTTTTTCCAAAGAGCGTATTCTTGAATTGTATCTGAATGAGATTTTCCTCGGGTTGCGCGCGTATGGCATTGCTTCTGCAGCGCTGCAATATTTTGACAAATCGGTTGATGAATTGACGCTTCCCGAGGCGGCTTATCTGGCGGCCCTGCCCAAGGGACCATCCAATTATGATCCATTCCGCAACCGTGAAGCGGCCACCAACCGGCGCAATTATGTGCTCGATCGCATGTTCGAGGATGGGTACATCACCCGTGAACAGCAGCGACAGGCGCGCGGCATGCCGCTTGATATCGCTCAGAAGAGTTCACGTACGGCGACCTTTGCGGCGGAATATTTCACCGAAGAGGTGCGCCGGCAGCTGGTTGATATCTATGGCGAGCAGAAGGTCTATGAAGGCGGGCTTTCGGTGCGCGCGACGCTCGATCCCAAATTGCAGGGCTATCTGCGCAAATCACTCGTCGACGCGCTGGTGAAATTTGACGAACAGCGCGGTTGGCGCGGACCGGTGACCCATCTCAACCTGCCGGACGGCGAATGGGGGAAGCTGGTGTCGAGCGTGACGCCTTATGGTGACGTTGCGCCGTGGCGTCTGGCGATTGTCCTTGATACGCAACCTCAGGGGGTGCGGGTTGGCCTGCAGCCCAATCGTCTGCGCGGGGGTGAAGTTGTCGCCGAGCGCACGGTTGGTTTCATTCCGCCCAATCTGATGGCGTGGGCAAAGCGTTCGGCGCGTGGCCAGGATGTCCTGAAGCCTGGTGATGTCGTCTATGTGGAGCCGGCAGCGCAGCCCGGCAATTTCTATCTCCGGCAGGTGCCCGAGGTCAGCGGCGCAGCCGTTGCCATGGACCCCTATACGGGTCGCGTGCTGGCCATGGTCGGCGGTTTTTCCTTCTCGGAATCGGTGTTCAACCGGGCAACGCAGGCCTATCGTCAGCCCGGTTCCTCATTCAAGCCCTTCGTCTACAGCGCTGCACTCGACAATGGCTATACGCCCGCTTCCGTTGTTCTCGATTCACCCTTCGAGATCGATCAGGGCGCTGGGCAAGGTCTCTGGCGGCCAGAAAACTACGACGGAAAATTCTATGGCCCGTCGACGTTGCGCCTTGGCATTGAAAAGTCGCGCAATGTGATGACCGTGAAACTTGCGCAGGACATGGGCATGCCGCTGGTGGCTGAATATGCCCGGCGCTTTGGCATTTATGACGACATGCCGCAGGTGCTTGCCATGTCATTGGGCGCAGGCGAGACCTCCGTCTTCAAGATGACGGCGGGCTATTCGATCATTGCCAATGGCGGTCGCAAGATCAAGCCGACGCTGATCGACCGCATCCAGGATCGCTACGGCAAGACGATCTATCGCCATGACGAGCGCCAGTGCCAGGGGTGCAATGTCGACAAATATGCGGGCCAGGCGCCGCCTGACCTCGTCGACAAGCGCGAGCAGGTCATCGACCCGCAGACCGCCTACCAGATCACGTCAATGATGGAAGGGGTCGTTCAGCGCGGTACGGCAACGGTCATCCGTGAGGTTGGCAAGCCGCTTGCCGGCAAGACGGGCACGACCAATGATTACAAGGATGCGTGGTTTGTCGGTTTCTCGCCGAGCCTGTCGATGGGGGTCTATATCGGCTATGACAAGCCGCGACCAATGGGATCAGCCGCAACGGGCGGCGTGTTGTCAGCACCCGTCTTCCGCGATTTCATGAAGCAGGCGCTGGCCGACAAGCCGGCCGTGCCGTTCCGCGTGCCGCCGGGCATCTATTTCGCCCGTATCGATGCACGCACAGGCTTACGCACTTCGGCGCCTGCGGGGTCGGGTGTCATTCTCGAAGCCTTCAAGCAGGGCCAGCAGCCGCCAGACTCGCTTTCCATCATCGGCTATTCCGATGCTTTTGGAAACAAGCGCACCGTCAGCCCTGAGGCCGACCGGGCGGTGGGGTCGGGAACCGGCGGGCTTTATTGATGGCGGCTCTCATGCTGCGTTGACAAACGAGGTGTGAGCCGGCACTGGCGTAAGACGAAACGTCAGGAACACCGACATGCGCGCTGAAGCCCAGAATCTCTTTGACGACATCAAGCAGGCGCTTACCCTGCTGAGGAGGCATCTTTGACTGGGATGCGTCGCAGAAACGGCTGAGTGAGCTTAACATGCTCGCTGAAGACCCCGGTTTCTGGAATGATCCGCGTAAAGCACAAAAACTGATGCGCGAGCGCCAGCAGCTTGAAGTCGGGCTTTCGTCGCAAACCAAATTCGAAACGGACCTTTCCGATACCGCAGAGCTGATCGAGCTTGGCGAGGGGGAAGGCGATGAGGAAATGGTGGCTGAGGCCACGGATGCCTTGAAAGCCCTGCAAAAAGCCGTCGAGCAGCGCCGCGTCGAGGCGATGTTCTCAGGCGAGGCTGACCCCAATGATGCCTATGTCGAGTTCCACCCCGGCGCTGGCGGCACTGAAAGCCAGGACTGGGCGGAAATGCTGCTGCGCATGTATACGCGCTGGGGCGAGCGGCACCGCTTCAAGGTCGAACTGCTGGAAGCATCCGATGGCGAGGGCGCGGGTATCAAATCGGCGACCCTGCTGGTCAAGGGTGACAATGCCTATGGCTGGCTGAAGACGGAAGCGGGCGTGCACCGCCTGGTGCGCATCTCGCCGTTTGACGCCAATGCACGGCGCCAGACCTCGTTCGTGTCGGTTGATGTCTATCCGGTGGTGGATGACACGATCGACATCGAGGTGAAGGAATCGGATTGCCGGGTCGACACCTATCGCGCATCGGGCGCGGGCGGGCAGAAGGTCAATAAAACCGATTCGGCGGTGCGCATCACCCATATGCCGTCAGGCGTGGTGGTTGCCTGCCAGTCGGAGCGCTCGCAGCATCAGAACCGCGCCACCGCGTGGACGATGCTGAAAGCCCGACTTTACGAGATCGAGCTGAAAAAACGTGAAGATGCGATGCTGGCCGAGCACAATGCAAAAACCGAAATCGGCTGGGGCCATCAGATCCGCTCCTATGTGCTGCAGCCCTATCAGATGGTGAAGGATCTGCGCACCGGCGTCGTTTCTAACTCGCCGCAGGACGTGCTCAATGGCGACCTTGATGCCTTTATCGAAGCCACGCTGTCGCAACGCGTATTTGGCGGGGCGCCGGTCAAGGTGGACGATGTCGACTGAGCGACGCTAAAGCTTCAGCTTGATACCGGCGCGCAGGAATTTGTCGGGGTTGACGGGCTCGTCATTGATCCGCGTCTCGTAATGAAGATGCGGACCGGTCGAGCGGCCTGTCGAGCCGACAAGGCCGATCACGGCACCCGGCACGATGGTGTCGCCTGCCTTGACGAGAATTTTCGACATATGGCCGTAGCGTGTGCTCACGCCCTGACCGTGGTCGATCTCGACCATCAGCCCATAGCCGCCATCGCGTCCCGCCGTCTCGACTTTACCGGCCGCGGTGGCGCGGATCGGCTCGCCTTGCTCGGCGCGAAAATCAAGACCGGCATGGAAGGCAAGGACGCCCAGAAACGGGTCCGAGCGGCTGCCGAATCCTGAGGACAGATCGAGGGCTCCAGCGACCGGCTTGCGCAGGGGAATGGTCCGCACAGCGCGTTGGAGCTGATTGACCACTTCAAATGAATTCTGCAGGTTCTCGGCGCGCCAGATAAAGGGATCGGAGGCCGTACCGTCGGCATAAAGCGGGATCAAGGGTCCACCGGCGGCCGAGGCGGCGACCGGGGGCCGTCTGATAAGGCGCTTGACGCCGTATTTTTCCGGGCTGAGGCCGAGTTCACTGATCGCTGATCGCAGGCGGGATTCGCTGTCCTGCAATTTGCTTTCTGTTTCTGAAAGCCAGCGGTCCTGCGTGATCGTCAGGCGTGCGAGCGTATATTCCACCTTGCCAAGTGCTGCTGAATAGTCAGCGGAATGGCGCATGGCGGTCTTGGCTGCGGGCGGAGTGATCGAGCCGGTCTTCAGTGTGTCGTCACCCTTGTCTCGGGGAAGAATTCCCGACTGGCGGGCTTTGTCCAGCATGTTTCCCAGGCTGTGCGTGCGCTGCTCGATCTGGCCTTGGCGGCGCAGAATATCGCTCATGCGCGTGGTCAGAGCGTCTTGATCAACCAGCTGGCGCGAACTGATGCGGTCAATCTGCAGCCGCATGGCGGCGATGCGGTCCTCGTAGGCGTGCTGGAGGCGCGTATTGCGGGCGACCATGCCAGCCAGGACGTCGTCACGAAACACGATGTAGGCGGTAGCGGCGCACAGCCAGAAGGTGACGCCGGCGCATAACAGAACCGCGAGTCCGATCATCCATTTGCGCAGGATGAAACTGTGAACCTCTTCGCCACGCGCGATTATGATGTACTGTGGCGGCTCGGCGGGTGGCCGTGAGCGGTCAGGTCGCTGATAACTCATGTTACCTTCATCAAAAATCACAAGACCTGGATGATGATGAACGGCTATGGTTAATATATCTGTAAGGTGTTGCACCCGGCTGGGAGGAGACGTCGAGATGATTGGTCGTTTGGTTGCAGTGGCGCTTCTGGGCGGCGTGGTTCTGGCGACGTCAAACGCGTCAGCGGGGCAGGTTGAAGTGATCGCGCTTGGCGGTTTCAACGGGCTCGCCCGCCTTGAGCGCAACGGCACGCCGCGCTCTGGCATCGTGCTGGTATCCGGAGGCGACGGGGTCATCGGCCTGTCGCAGGATGGCTCCATCCGCTATTCCGGCAACCAGCTGGTGCGCACGCAAGGGGCCTATGCCAGTGCCGGGCTGGCGGCCCTGGTCGTTGATCAGGGCGTGCCACTGGGCGCGGCGGTTGCGGCGTTGCGCCAGCGTGGTGTCAAGAAGGTGACGCTTGCCGGCACCAGCCGCGGCACGCTGCGGATCGCCGAGCAGATCGGGCGTTTGTCAGGGAGCGAGCGTCCTGATGCGGTCGTGTTCACTGCGGGCTTCTACGACCGGGAGGGCGGCAACGAAAACGTCCAGGAATTCATCGGCTCCCCCAATGTCCTGCCGCCGACCATGGTCGTCCATCATCGCAATGATGGCTGCAAGGTCACGCCGCCGGCAGGGGTCGCACAGTTTGGCAAATGGGCGGGTAGCAAGGCGCGCATCGTCTGGCTCAGCGGTGGAACATCGAAAGGAAATCCGTGCCAAGCCCAGTCCTATCATGGATTTCTCGGCCTGGACGGGCAGGTGGTCGCAACGGTCGCCGGGTTTGCCCGCTGACGCGGCGATGTGATTGACAGCAGAGGTGTGACATGATCGCCAACGTGGCGCGACCCTTCAATTTCGATCTGGGCGAGGACATTGACGCGCTGCGCGACAGCGTTGCGGCGTTTGCTGCTGAACAGATCGCGCCGCTTGCCGCGCGCATCGACAAGGATGACTGGTTTCCTCGTGAGCTGTGGCCGCAGATGGGCGCGCTTGGCCTGCATGGCATCACGGTCGAGGAGGAATGGGGCGGGTCAGGGCTTGGCTATCTTGCCCATTGTGTCGCCATGGAGGAAGTGTCGCGCGCGTCAGCCTCGATCGGGCTCAGCTATGGGGCGCATTCCAATTTGTGCGTGAACCAGATGCGCCGCTGGGGGAGTGACGAGCAGAAAAAGCGCTATCTGCCCAAGCTCATCAGCGGCGAGCATGTGGGGGCGCTTGCGATGTCGGAGCCAGGTGCCGGTTCGGACGTGGTGTCGATGCGGTTGAAAGCCGAAAGGCGCGGGGACCGCTATATTCTGAACGGCACCAAGATGTGGATCACCAATGGTCCCAGTGCGGAGGTGCTGATCATCTATGCCAAGACTGATCCGGCGGCCGGAGCACGGGGTATCTCGGCGTTCATCGTCGAGAAGGATTTCCCGGGTTTTTCAGTCGCCCAGAAGCTCGACAAGCTTGGCATGCGCGGCTCGGAAACGGGCGAACTTGTCTTCACCGATTGCGAAGTGCCGGAGGAGAACCTCATCGGCCCGCTTGGCAAGGGCGTCAATGTGCTGATGTCGGGGCTCGATTACGAGCGCACCGTCCTCGCCGCAGGGCCGATTGGCATCATGCAGGCGGCGATGGATGTCGTGCTGCCCTACATCCACGAGCGGCGTCAGTTTGATCAGCCTATCGGCAGCTTCCAGCTGGTGCAGGGCAAGATCGCCGACATGTATGTGGCGATGAACGCCACGCGTGCCTATGTCTATGCGGTCGCCAAAGCGTGTGATCGGGGCGAGACGACGCGCGAGGATGCGGCAGGCGCCATTCTGTATGCGGCGGAGAACGCCACCAAGGTGGCGCTTGATGCCATTCAGCTCCTCGGCGGCAATGGCTACATCAACGATTATGCCACGGGGCGTCTGCTGCGTGACGCCAAACTCTACGAGATCGGGGCTGGCACCAGCGAAATTCGCCGCATGCTGATCGGGCGCGAATTGTTCAGCAAGGGTGCATGAGCCTGTTTGTCTCACATTAAGACCACCGGCAACGGAGTGCCGATGGCCGAGGTAAGGGACGGGGGGCTGCGCTACGGCGCAGCGCCGGGTCAGCCGACCTTGATCGTCGCGATCTTCGATTTGCGGACGATGACAGGCGTGCCTTCCGGGATACGCGTGTAAAGGTCGATGGCATCCTGATTGATCATGCGAATGCACCCTGTCGACACGTTGGTGCCGATGGTCCACGGCTCGGACGTGCCATGAATGCGGTAATAAGTGTCTTTTTTGTCTTTCCACAGATAGTGCGCCCGCGCGCCAAGCGGGTTCTTGATACCGCTAGGGAAACCTTCCGCAGCAAATTTTTGCAGCGAGGGGTCGCGTTCGCGGGCCTCTGGAGTGGGGAACCATTTCGGCCATTGCTGCTTTGATTTGATGATGGCATCGCCGGTCCAGCCAAAGCCGGCGCGGCCGACGCCAACGCCGTACCGCAAGGCTTTGCCACCTTCGTAAACGACATAGAGGAAGCGGGCGTCTGGATCGACGACAACGGAGCCAACCGGTTCGGGACCGTTGAAATCCACGACCTGACGATAGAATTGTGGGTCGATGCGACTGATTGGAGCGGCGGGAATGGTGATGTCGTTGTCGGTGACCTGGGCGTAGATCTGTTCAGGCGGCTGCGTAATGACGGGCGCCTGGGTGATCTTCAGCGGCGCGGCCTTGCCATCCGGTCCTGCGGAAGGTGAACCGCCAAAGCGCAAATTATTGTTGGATACGCAGCCAGCCAACAGGGCTGGCAAGCTCAGGACAAGAAGGCGGCGGCTTGGAAATTTCATTGCGTCTGATCTCTCAATGATCGGTATTGGGGCTCATGGCGGGCAGAATGAACAACTCTTCAGGCGGTTGAACGCGGACGACACCAGCGCAACTCGAACCAGCATCGCCATCCTGCCTCTTTGATAAATCAATCAGAATTGAAACTTCAATCACTGTCGCGTTATTGCGATCTGGCGCGCAGCTGAACGTGCGTTTTTTATTGTTGCGTGGTTTCGTGGCAACGGATTTGTACGTAAGGTTCACAGCACCGGGTGGTGGCGATCGGGGATGGAGCGATGTCTGGGATAAGAGTCTGGGGGCGAATCACCTCGATCAACGTCCAGAAAGTCGTTTGGGCGCTGGATGAGCTGGAGCTTGCCTTTGAACGCGTGGATGCCGGACGCCAATTCGGAGTGGTCGATAGCGAGCCCTATCGACGGCTCAATCCGCTGGGGCTGGTGCCGACTATCGATGACAACGGATTTGTTCTTTATGAATCCGACGCGATCGTCCGCTATCTGGCGGCAAGCTATGGCAAAGCCCCGTTTTACCCCACTGATCTCAGGCACAGGGCGATCGCCGATCTGTGGACAGATTGGCAGGCGAAGAATTTCAGCCCGGCATTTCGTGTTGCGTTCTTCCAGATCGCCCGCACGCCGGCGGCAGAGCGGGATCCGGCGCTGTTGGCAAAATCACTGGCAGAATCCGAGCCGATGATGGTCATGCTTGACCGACATCTGTCAGAACGCCCCTATGTCGCGGGAAGCGATTTCAGCTATGGCGACATCGCGCCCGGTCTGGCTGTCCACCGCTGGCTCCATCTGCCCTTCGAGCGCCCGTCATTGCCCCATGTGGCTGCCTACTATCAGCGGCTGAAGGCCCGGCCCGCCACCTCGAAAGCCTTCCATCTGCCTGTCGAATAGGCGGGATGCGTATATGTGATGGATCAGGTAAGCCATTCTTAACGTTGATGGATCGCTTTTTTTTGAAAAAGGAACCAAGCGTTAACCGCTGCGTTGCAATAGATGTTGCATAAATGGCATTGCTTCGGCGCGCAAACGCGATTAGGCAAGCGCTCGATTTTCAGGGCATAGAAACAAGGTTTGGTTATGAATTATCGTTCTCTGGCGCGCCGTACGGCTGTGTTCTTCGTCGGCCACCTGGTGGTTCTTGGCGCCATATTGATGTTTGCCGGCTCCGTCAGCAGGGCGGGCGCGTCTCTTGATCGTACGTTTTCGCTCAACGCCACGTCGCGCTGAATGTCGCGACGGCGGGTCGCGTTCGTGCGGCCCGATCACTGGCGCCGGTGAGCCATGTTTTTCGCTCTGTCGAAAATAGCCTGGGTCATTGTTACACCCTCAAATCTTTTGTTTTGTTTTCTGTTTCTGAGCGCGCTTCTGGCCTGCATCCGCCGCTCGCGGCGTGCGTACGGGATACATCTGTTCGCCCTGTCGCTGTTCCTTGTCTGCGGATATTTGCCGATCGGAACCGCGTTCCAGCTCATGCTGGAGGAGCGATTTGCGCTGTTCGTGGATGATGGCAGGCCGATTGCGGGGATTATCGTCCTTGGCGGCTGGACGGATACCGAAATCGCCGTAAGCCGCGATGTCGTTGCGGTCAATGACGCAACCGAGCGGTTTTTCGCGGCACAGGCGCTCAGTCGCCGCCATCCCGAGGCAAGACTGGTCTTCACCGGTGGTGACGGGTCTTTTTCGGGCGATGTTGGCAATGAGGCAGACGATGTCATGCGGCTCACGCGCAGCCTTGGCTTTGATGACCGCGCCGTCATTTTCGAGCGCAGAAGCCGCAACACCTATGAAAACGCCGTTTTCACCAAGGCTCTGGTGATGCCGAAGCCTGATGAGCGCTGGCTTATGGTGACATCCGCCGCGCACATGCCGCGCTCCGTCGGGTGTTTTCGGGCAATCGGCTTCGAGGTGGTACCGGTGCCGGTCGATTTCCGCACGCGGGGGAGAAGCGATCTGCTGCGCCCCGCCCGCTCGCTGGCGGAGGGTTTGTCGCGCCTTGATCTTGCGTTTCGCGAATGGGCGGGGCTGCTGGCCTATTGGCTGAGCGGACGGAGCGTTGCCCTGTTTCCGGCGCCGTGACGAGTCTTGCCACACAGTTAAGAAGTTGAATCCGCTTTTTCGTTCATCTCATTATATTTAAAACGAAATACACCTTTCAATGTTGCCGGATCAGTTACCTTTCCTTTGCGCAGAAATACCAGCTCGCCACGCCTGGCGAGGTTGGTTGCAACCTGACGCAGGCGTGGCAACAGGCTTCGCCAGTCGTCGTGAACGGTCGTCGCACCGGATACCGCCGCCACTGTCTCACCCGCCCAGGATTGCCGGTCGGCGAGGGCGGCGCGCGCTGTTTCTTCAGGAGACAGGGTGCGCGGCGCATGGCGGCGGATTTCGCTAAGCAGCCAGGCTTCGAGCGGATCAATGATTTGCATCGGTCAAGTCTGGCATCGCAACAACAGCCCGTCTATGGTTGTCAACGACGCAACCGGACGAGCGCGTCGGGAGTATGGGATGGCACAGACAATCGTGAAAACTGTGAAGTCGATGCTGGCGGAGGCCAACGCCGATATCGTCACGCTCAGCGTCGAGGAGGCGATGTCACGTCATGGCCGGGAAGACGTCCTCCTCATCGACATTCGCGATCCGCGGGAGCTTGAGCGCGAAGGAGCGGTTCCCGGCGCTTTTCATGCACCGCGCGGGATGCTGGAATTCTGGATCGATCCTGAAAGCCCTTATTTCAAACCGGTTTTCGGTGAGGACAAGCAGTTCATTTTTTTCTGTGCGGGCGGCATGCGCTCAGCGCTCACAACAAAAACCTTGCAGGATATGGGCCTGAAGCCGGTTGCCCATGTCGCTGGCGGTTTCGGGGCGTGGAAAGCAGCGGGCGGTCCGGTTGAAACCTATCCAAGGGACGAAGGCAAGAAGGGCTGAGATGACGCTGAAACTGATTATCGGGACGAAGACCTATTCCTCCTGGTCGCTGCGTCCATGGATTGCCATGGTCGAGGGGGGAATTCCCTTCAGCGAGCAGGTGATCGCGCTGCGCAAGAGCGAAACCGCGAGCGAAATTGCCGCCTATTCACCGGGCAAGAAAGTGCCCGTGCTGCTCGACGGTGACATTGTCGTGTGGGAGACGATCGCCATTCTTGAATACCTCGCCGAGCGTCACCCGCAGGTCGGTCTGTGGCCGGGAGACGAGGCAGCCCGTGCGCATGCGCGTGCCATTTCGGCGGAGATGCATGCGGGATTCGCGGCCCTGCGCGGCCATTGCCCGATGAATTTCCGCCGCCCGCCGCGTGCGCGCAAGCATACACCACCGGAAGTGCTGGCTGATGTCGAGCGGGTCGCCGCCATCTGGCGCGAAGCCCGCAAGGCCTTTGGCGCCGGCGGGCCGTTTCTGTTTGGCGCCCATTTCGGCGCGGCTGACGCGATGTTCGCGCCTGTCGTCCATCGGCTTCATGCCTATGATTTCAAGGTGCCTGCCGATACACGCGCTTATATGGAGGCGGTGATGGCGACCAAGGCGTGGAAGCGCTGGTCACGGGAAGCGCTGGCGGAACCCGCCGACTGGATCTGGCCCGACACGTATGAGTGAGACGCCATCTTGCCGCTGCTAGCGACCTCGATCAAAGCCTTGTCTAGCGATTTTCGTGCCAATCGCGAGGCGATGGCTGAGCTCTGCGTCGATCTTGCCGAGAAGAGGCGGATGGCAGCGCTGGGTGGGCCGGCACAGGCGCGTGAACGGCATGTAAAGCGTGGCAAATTGCTGCCGCGCGAGCGGGTCCTTCGCCTCATCGATCCGGGCAGTGCGTTTCTCGAATTGTCGCCGATGGCGGCACATGATCTCTATGGCGGTGATATCCACGGCGCCGGCCTTATCACCGGCGTCGGGCGGGTCAGCGGGCGCGAATGCATGATTGTTGCCAATGATGCGACGATCAAGGGCGGGACCTATTTCCCGATGACGGTGAAAAAGCATCTGAGAGCGCAGGAGATTGCCCTGCAAAACCGTCTGCCCTGCCTTTATCTGGTTGATTCAGGTGGGGCCAATCTGCCCAATCAGGCGGACGTCTTTCCTGACCGTGATCATTTCGGCCGCATCTTCTTCAATCAGGCGAGCATGTCGGCGGCGGGCATTGCCCAGGTGGCGCTTGTCATGGGCTCCTGCACAGCGGGCGGGGCCTATGTGCCGGCGATGTCGGATGAAACGATCATCGTGCGCCGCCAGGGGACGATCTTCCTCGGCGGCCCACCACTGGTGAAGGCTGCGACCGGCGAGGTGGTGAGCGCTGAGGATCTCGGCGGGGCGGAGGTGCACACCCGCCAGTCCGGGGTGGCCGATCATTATGCGGCGCATGACGAGCATGCGCTCGAGATCGCCCGCTCCATCGTCGCCAATCTCAATCAGCCCTTCCGCCCCGATCTTGTGCTGCGTCAAAGCGTTGAGCCGCGCTATGACATTGCCGAATTGGACGGTATTGTCCCGCGCGCGCTCAACCAGCAATATGATATCCGCGAGGTGATCGCGCGCCTGGTCGATGCCTCGGAGTTCGACGAATTCAAGGCCAATTACGGCACGACGCTGATCACCGGCTTTGCCCATCTGTGGGGCATGCCAATCGGCATCATCGCCAATAACGGCATCCTGTTTTCGGAATCAGCCCTCAAGGGCGCGCATTTTATCGAATTGTGCTGCCAGCGGCGCATTCCATTGCTGTTCTTGCAGAACATCACCGGCTTCATGGTGGGGCGCCAATATGAGGCGGGCGGCATTGCCAAGGATGGCGCCAAGCTGGTGATGGCGGTGGCAAATGCGCAGGTGCCGAAACTGACGCTGATCGTCGGCGGCTCGTTTGGCGCTGGCAATTACGGCATGTGCGGGCGCGCCTATTCCCCGCGCTTCCTCTTCACCTGGCCCAATGCGCGCATTTCCGTCATGGGCGGCGAGCAGGCAGCTTCCGTGCTGGCGCAGGTCAAGCGCGACAATATCGAAAGCGAGGGCAGGGAATGGCCGGCAGAGGAGGAAGCCGCCTTCAAGGCGCCGATCCGCGCCAGTTTTGACGCCGAGGGCCATCCCTATTACGCCACCGCGCGGCTGTGGGATGACGGCATCATCATGCCATCTGAAACCCGCCGGGTGCTCGGGCTGGCGCTTGCGGCAAGCCTCAACGCGCCGATCCCGGAGACGAAGTTCGGTGTGTTCAGGATGTGAGTTGCATCCCGTGGGCTTTGCTTGCGGGCCGAAGAAGGCGAACGCATAGTCTTACTGTCCTGCTTTGAGAGTGGATCATTCCATGCCGCCTTTTCCAAGCCTCCTCATTGCCAATCGTGGCGAGATTGCCTGCCGTATCATGAAAACGGCGAAGCGGCTCGGCATGCGCACGATCGCGGTCTATTCGGAGGCTGACCGCAACGCCCGCCATGTGGCGCTCGCCGATGAGGCGCATGCGATTGGCCCGGCGGAGGCGCGCGATAGCTACCTGTCGATAGAAAAGGTGTTAGCTGCCGCCAAAGCCAGTGGCGCGGCGGCCATCCATCCCGGTTACGGGTTTTTGTCGGAGCGCGCCGAATTTGCCGAGGCGTGCGCTCATGCCGGTATCATCTTCGTCGGCCCGCCGCCTGGCGCCATCCGCTCGATGGGTCTCAAAGGCGAGGCCAAAGCCTTGATAGAAAAGGCCGGCGTGCCGATTTCACCGGGCTATCACGGGGTACGCCAGGAGCCGGATTTCCTGCGCGAGAAGGCCTATGAGATCGGCTATCCGGTGCTCATCAAGGCGGTGGCGGGGGGCGGTGGCAAGGGCATGCGCCGCGTCGACAAGGCGCTGGAATTTGAGGCAGCGCTCGAGAGCGCGGTGCGCGAGGCGACGAGTTCGTTTGGCGATGGGCGGGTGCTGGTTGAAAAATTCATCCAGAACCCACGCCATATCGAAATTCAGGTGTTTGCCGACAGCCATGGCAATGCGGTGTCACTGTTTGAGCGCGATTGTTCGCTGCAACGGCGCCACCAGAAGGTGATCGAGGAAGCGCCGGCGCCGGGCATGAGTGAAGCGGTGCGCGCGCGCATGGGGGAGGCGGCGCGGGCAGCGGCCCTGGCGGTCGGCTATGTCGGCGCTGGCACGGTTGAATTCATCGTCGATGGCAGCGGCGGCCTCAAGCCTGACGGCTTCTATTTCATGGAAATGAATACGCGCCTGCAGGTCGAGCATCCGGTGACGGAAGCGATCATCGGCCATGATCTAGTCGAATGGCAGCTTATGGTCGCGGCGGGCGTGCGCCTGCCGAGGCTGCAGGACGAGTTGTCGATTACCGGCCACGCGGTCGAGGCGCGGCTTTATGCAGAAGACCCCGAAAACGGCTTCCTGCCATCGACCGGCCATTTGTGGCATCTCGCCTTTCCGCCTTCAGCCGAGGGAGAAATCGCCCATCGCGGTTTGCGGGTCGATACGGGGGTGAGGGCAGGCGACGAGGTGAGCCCCTATTACGATCCGATGATTGCCAAGATCATCGCCCATGGGGCGACGCGTGACGAGGCGCTTGATCGGCTGTCATCGGCTTTGCAGGAAACCTATGTGGCGGGGCCGAAGACCAATGCGGCGTTCCTGCGGGCGCTGGCGGACCATGGCGAATTCCGCGCCGGGCGCTTTGATACGGGTTTTATCGAGCGCCATGCCGAAGCGCTGGGCGCGGTGTCGCGTGCGCCCTCGCACGAAGCCATCGCTGCCGGCATTTCCTGTCTTGTCGAGGCTGGTTGCGAGGCGGTCGACGATCGCTGGCGCGAGCGGGCATCGGCGATTGGCGACTGGGTGTCGCCGTTTGATATCGGGGATGGCTTCCAGCTTGGCGGCCGGCGTGAGGTGCTAATCAGCGTCCAGGTTGACGGCGCAGACCAGCGCGTCGAGGTGATCACCGACAGGTCAGGGCGTCATGTACGAGTCAACGGCGCGCAGATTGGCGCCCCTCGCTTGCCGCTGATGACGGTCGAAAGCGCCGATGGCGTCTACGTGCTGCAAGGTGGGCGGCAATGCCTGGTACGGCTGCCTGATTTTTCTGCCGCGCTTGCCGATGCCGGCGAGGGAGCAGACGGGCTCATCAAGGCGCCGATGCATGGCAAGGTCACCGCAATCTTTGTTGCCGCAGGTCAGCCGGTCGCCAAGGGCGACAAGCTGATGGTGGTCGAAGCGATGAAGATGGAGCATGCGCTGATTGCTTCTTTTGACGGCACGATTGGCACCATCCACGCAGCGCTTGGTGAGCAGGTCGGGCAGGGGACAGGGCTGCTTACAGTGCAGAAGTCGGACGCCTCAGCAAAAACCGGTTGATCTTGGTCCAGCTTTCGGGTTTCGCTTGATACCTATGGCCCTCCACCTCATCAAACTCTGTGTCGGTGCTGACAGCGTCGATGATCTTCTGTCATGGCAGAAGCAGCGCCTGGCTGACATGAAGCGGCGGGGCGTTGAAGTCATGCTGCGTCATACCACGAGGCAGATGCCGCGCCGGCGCGACGACATTCTCGATGGCGGGTCACTCTACTGGGTGATCAAGGGAGAGATTGCGTGCCGCCAGCGCGTGGTTGATCTGCGCGCGCGGGTTGACGATGAGGGGATCGAGCGCTGCGACATCTGCCTCGACAGCGCGACGATCCGGGTTGATCCGCGTCCGCGTGGACCGTTCCAGGGGTGGCGCTATTTCAAAACCGAAGACGCGCCGGCCGATCTTGGCGCCAGTGGCGGCGATGCGCCTGAGTTTCCCGAGACGTTGCGCCGTGAATTACGGGCGCTTGGTGTATTATAGATCAGAAAATACAAAAAGAGACGTAAATTCAGGCAGTGTTGCATGAAGAGCAACATCAATGCGCGTCAACCATTTTTATCAAGGTAAACGTTTGATTGTCTTTGACCTGATCGTTGTGATTGCGCTTTAGTTATCACGGGTCGGAGTAAGCGCGAATGCATGGGACAACGCCGAGATCCTGTCACATTATTGTGGTGGGAAACGAAAAGGGCGGGTCGGGCAAAACAACGACGGCTATCAATGTCGCTGTCGCCCTCATGCATGACGGTTTCCGCGTCGCGACCATCGATCTGGACAGTCGCCAGCGTTCGCTTTCGCGTTTCATCGCGCATCGCCAGGCGTTTGCCGACACGCGCGCTGAGAAATTCTGGGTGCCAACCCACCGCTCTGTGACACGTTCGGAGCAGGAATCGCGGCGCGCCAGCATCTGGGCTGATTACGAGGCGTTCGCCAAGGTCATCGGCGAGGTGGAGCGCAGTCATGACTGCATCGTCATCGATACGCCAGGGCATGACAGCACGTTGACAAGAGCAGCGCACAGCGCGGCCGACACGTTGATTACGCCGATCAATGACAGCTTCATCGATCTTGAAGTTCTGGCGGACGTGAAGGCCGGCACCCGCCGGGTCGTCTCATCGAGCCATTACACGAATATGGTGCTGGATGCCCAGCGTGAGCGCCGGGCGATCGACGCTGCGATGACCGACTGGGTGGTTGTGCGCAACCGCGTGGCGGTTCGTGAGACGCGCAATCAGCGCTGGCTGATGGATGCGATCAGCGGGTTGTCACAGGAATTCGGCTTTCGTATCGCCGGCCAGGTCGCGGATCGTGTGATCTTTCGCGAATTGTTTCCGCTCGGGCTGACAGCGCTCGATCCACTGGAGACGCTCGGGGAGGGTATGCGGCCCTCGATGAGCCATCTCGCGGCCCGGCTCGAGGTGCGACATCTTGTGTCCCTGCTGCGTATTCCCGGCCGTGAACAGGCGCGCCAACGTCTTGAAGCGCGGGACATCTTTGCCAAGGTCAATCGCCAGCCCCTGTCGATGATGGAATTATCGCAGCTCGTGACAAGCTGATGGTCACGATCGGCAGGCTTGTTGGCCGCCGGGCGATTGACAGGGCATTCCGTGCTGTGCCGAATACCGGCGCGCCGGTCTTTTGCAGCGCATGTGTGGCGGACAATTTCATGGACTTTATTGGGCGACGGTAAAAGCTTTGACGTCACGGACATCTGACATGTCGTTTCGAGATAATTTCGATGCAGCCTCCATGATCCGGTCCGGCGGCGTGTGATGGGCATTCTCGCACTCGTCTTACTCGCTGTGATCGGTGTGCTGTGGTTTGCCGGCAAATATTCGCAGGGCGATCCGAAACGCCTGATTGCGCTGGCGAAACAATACGGCATGCAGGCGGGCGGCGCCGCGCTGCTGGCATTTTCGGCGTTTTCTGCCGTGCGCGGCAACTGGATGCCGGCGATTGTGCTCACGCCGATCGGCTTTGGGATGTTGCAGATCAATCCTGCCAATCTCGGCGCCTTCAGCTGGCGTGCCGGCAGGCAGTCGCGGATATCGACCGCTTATTTCGAGTTTGCCGTCAATCAATCCAACGGCGCCATGTCAGCCAAGGTTGTCGCCGGATCTTATGCGGGGCGCGACCTTGCGGGCATGGATCGGGTGGCGCTGCTGCGCCTTCGCGATGAAGTGCGCAACGATCCGGGGAGCCTTGAACTAATCGAAGCTTATCTCGACCGCCGGCTGCCCGGCTGGCGTGAACACATCAATGAGCGTGCGGGTGCGCGGCAGGGCGGCGCGGCTGGTGCGCAGGTGATGACCCAGCAGGAAGCCTATCAGGTCCTTGGTCTTCACCCAGGCGCCTCTGTCGAGGCCATTCGCGCTGCTCATCGCACGCTCATGAAACGCTTTCACCCTGATACCGGCGGCTCGACCTGGCTTGCCGCCAAGATCAATGCTGCCAAGGATATTCTTCTGGCGCGCCACGGGTAATCCTCACAGTTTGAGCGTCAGGCACGAGTAATCTTCGCGTTTCAGGGCAGCACAGGCGCGCTCGGCGCTCTGCTTGTCGGCAAAGCCGGCAAATCTGGCGCGATAGAGCGTGGCCGGTCCCTTGGCGACGCGCTCGGTCACCGCCTTTGCAGAGGACAGCGGCTTGCGGGCAGCGTCGCGTGCGTCCTTCAGCAGTTGGAGCGCCTCGTTTTCACTGTTGGTGGCGGCGATCTGAACGACCCAGCCGGTGAGAGTGGCGGCGCGAGGCAGGCTTGAACCGGTTGGTTCCTTGTCAGCCTGGCGCTCGGTGGATGAGGTATCGCGGGCGGGAGCGGCACCGCTGCGCCACTGCAGAACCGAGCTGATGCGCGGACGGATATCCTGCACCTGTTCGACCTGCGTGCCGGCAACCTGCCAGGGCGGGGGAGCTACAGCGGATGCGCGCACGGGCGGCGGTGCGGCTGTCTGCTGTGGGGCCGCGATAGCAGGGGCGGAATCTGGAACCTTGGCGAGCGCAGCCTGTGCCAGCGCTGCCAGGCTTTTTTCCGGGGCGGCATCGGCATCGTCGTTCACGGGTTTCTTCGCCGGGGGCGGCGATGAAGCGGCCGCAACCTGGATTTTTTCTGGCGCAGCAGGGGCTTTTGAGCGCATGGCCAGAGAGAAGCTGGTCTTTTTCGCCGCAAGCTGCGTCGCGTGTGCTTTAACGAGGTGGCGCATGTGGTTATCGCGCGTCGGGCCTGACGGGGCGCCGAGGACAGCGGCGACAAGATGGCGCCCGTTCCTGCGCATCGAGGTTACCAGATTGAAACCCGATGCCCGCGTGTAGCCGGTCTTGATGCCGTCGACACCATCGACGCGCCCCAGCAGCTTGTTATGGTTGCGGATCACCCGTCCCTGATAGGTGAAGGACTGACGGGCAAAATAGGGCGTGAATTTGGGGAATCGCTCGAAGAGCGAGCGACCAAGCGTTGCCATGTCGCGGGCAGTCGTGACCTGTTGGCTGTTGGGCAGGCCGTTGGGATTGCGAAACACGGTGCGGCTCATGCCGATCTGATGGGCTTTTGTGGTCATGCGACGGGCAAAGCTGTCCACGTCGCCGTCGATGTTTTCAGCAATGACGACAGACACATCATTGGCCGAGCGGGTGATGAGCGACATGATCGCCGCTTCGACGGTGATCGTACCACCGGGCTTGACGCCAAGGCGTGTCGGCGGCTGGCGAGCGGCATTGGCGGAAACGGACAGTCGGGAATTTAGATCGTAATTGCCGGCCTCGATCTGTTCGAAGAGCAGATAGAGGGTCATCATCTTGGTCAAGGAAGCGGGATAGCGCTGCTTGTCGGCATTGTTCTGCTGCAGGACATCGCCGGAATTGGCGTCAATGACGATCGACGCCAGCCTGCCTTCGGCAGCTGCTGATGGCTGGATGGCGGTGATCGCCAGCAAGGTTGCGGCCGCCAGCCATAGCGGCACGGAAAGCGCGGAGCCAACGGCGTTCTTTGTGCGAATGTGCATGATGCGCCCCGTCACTGATGAATGTCGCTGGCCCACGAGGCTGTTGCCACGAGGCCGACAAGCGTCATGAGAAGCGCATTGATGAAGGGGGAGACGGGAACGCCCGGCCCGAAAATCTGAGCGGCGTGCGACAGCAAACTCAACGACATGGACGCAACCTTACTGGGTACACAACAGCGCTGCCCTACTGGGCAACGGTAAACACGATTGTTCGAAGTTAAGCGTTTGGGGTTACCACCCGGTAAAATTTGCCGACGATACGCATTTGTGCGTTGCAAAAATTTCTTGTTAAATTTGTGCAGTGCAAATAAATTGGTGTTGCGTGACTTTCACTCATACAGAGCGGGGTCGTCATCGTGGCCATGGTCCCCGCAGCGGAGACACAGATGAGCAGTTTCGAGGACATCCAGAAATTCACCAAGGATACCTTTGACAAGCAGGTTGAATCATTCGGCGAACTGCAGAAGGGCGCGCAAAGCGTCATCGCTGAAATAGCCGATTATTCAAAGAAGGCGCTGGAAGCCAATGCGGCGGTTTTCCAGAAACTATCGGGCGCCAAAAGCCTCGATACGGCATTGGAAATCCACAGCGAATTCGCCAAGACCGCCTATGAGAGCCTGGTTCATCATCTGACGAAGGTGGGGACCATCGCGACCGATGCGGCAAAAGACGCTTACAAGCCCATCGAAGCGGCCATTTCGCGGGCCTCGTGAAGGGGATATTCCGCTTCTGATGATCGCGTTTGACGCGTGAGCAATTCGGCACAAGCCCTGTTTGCCTGAAAAGGCCCGGAATGACCGGGCTTTTTTGCGTTATGGTCGCACGCGGATAGAAAATTCTCATCGTCGCTGCCGCAATTCTGGCAATCGTGACAAATCATCCTAAATATCATGAGGAGCGATGTCAGGCCTTGAGCATCTGGCAAATCGCTCCCTATGATGTGGTTGAGCGTTGTGTTGTCATGTCCGTCGTTGCGTCGCATGATGGCGGAGGTCATTTCCTCAAGGTGTAAACCGTGCATTGTTTATTGCCCCAGATTGTCGGCGGCCAGCCGACATACCAGACCGCGCCGCGGATGGCTGCGGGAGGGGAAACGCGTCGCGGTTCTGGCACCGCCGTCGTGACCAAGACCGACACCAAGGTAAAGCGTCCCGATCTTTATCGCGTCCTGCTGCTGAATGACGATTACACGCCGATGGAGTTTGTCATTCACGTGCTCGAGCGCTTTTTTAACAAGGACCGTGATGCGGCGACCCGCATCATGCTGCATGTGCACAATAACGGCGTTGGAGAATGTGGCGTCTTCACTTACGAGGTGGCCGAGACAAAAGTGACGCAGGTGATGGATTTCGCCCGCAAGCACCAGCATCCTCTACAATGCATCATGGAAAAAAAGTGAGTCGGGCTCTTCAACATTCGAGCGAAAGGAACAGCGACATTGCCCTCATTCTCCCGTAGCCTCGAACAGGCTCTGCATCGTGCGCTGGCCTTCGCCAATGAGCGGCACCATGAATACGCCACGCTCGAGCATCTGCTGCTGGCGCTGATCGACGATGCCGATGCCAGCAGCGTCATGCGCGCCTGCAATGTCGACCTCGAGGAGTTGCGGCGCAATCTGGCTGAATATATCGACAATGAGCTGGATAATCTCGTCGTGCGTTCATCCGATGATTCAAAGCCTACCGCCGGCTTCCAGCGCGTCATTCAGCGTGCCGTCATCCATGTCCAGTCGTCGGGGCGTGAGGAAGTGACGGGCGCCAATGTGCTTGTCGCCATTTTTGCCGAGCGCGAAAGCCATGCCGCCTATTTCCTGCAGGAGCAGGACATGACGCGCTATGATGCGGTCAATTACATCAGCCATGGCGTTGCCAAGCGGGCCGAATTGAACCGTCCGAAAGCACCCCGCGGCAGTGAAGAGGGGCGCGAGGAAAGCACAAGCAACAACGCAAGCGAGGAAACCGCCACGTCCAAGAAAAAGCCGGAGGCCATCGAGACCTATTGCGTCAACCTCAACAAGAAAGCGCGTGAGGGCAAGATCGATCCGCTGATCGGGCGCCACAGCGAGATCCAGCGCACCATCCAGATCCTGTGCCGGCGTCAGAAGAACAACCCGCTGCTGGTTGGTGATCCAGGGGTCGGCAAGACGGCGATCGCCGAAGGGTTGGCGCTGCGCATCATCCGTGACGAAGTTCCCGAAGTGCTGGCGGATGCCACCATCTTTGCGCTCGATATGGGCGCGCTGCTGGCGGGCACGCGCTATCGTGGCGACTTCGAAGAGCGGCTGAAGCAGGTGGTGAAAGAGGTTGAGGCGACACCCGGCGCCATCATGTTCATCGACGAAATCCATACCGTGATCGGCGCAGGAGCCACATCGGGCGGGTCGATGGATGCATCAAATCTTTTGAAGCCGGCGCTCCAGTCAGGTCAGCTTCGCTGCATCGGCTCGACGACCTACAAGGAATACCGACAGTATTTCGAGAAGGACCGGGCGCTGGTGCGCCGCTTCCAGAAAATCGATATCAACGAGCCGTCCGTGCCTGATGCCATCGAGATCCTGAAAGGGTTGAAACCGCATTTCGAGGAGCATCACAAGGTCCGCTATACGGATGAGGCGATCACGCAGGCCGTCGAGCTTGCCAGCCGCTACATCCATGATCGCAAGCTGCCCGACAAAGCGATCGACGTGATCGACGAAAGCGGCGCGGCGCAGATGCTGGTGCCGCCGTCAAAACGGCGCAAGGTGATCGGGGTAAAAGAGATCGAGGCCGTTGTTGCGTCCATCGCACGTATTCCGCCAAAAACGGTGTCGGCGGATGATGCTGAAGTGCTGCAACATCTGGAGACGAATCTGAAGCGTCTGGTCTTCGGGCAGGACACGGCGATCATCGCCCTTGCCGCCTCGATCAAGCTTGCCCGGGCCGGCCTCAGGGAGCCTGAAAAGCCGATTGGTTCCTATCTCTTCTCCGGGCCGACGGGGGTTGGTAAAACGGAAGTCGCCAAGCGTCTGTCGGAACTGCTCGGCGTCAATCTGCTGCGCTTTGACATGTCGGAATATATGGAGCGCCACACGGTGTCTCGTCTCATCGGCGCACCTCCCGGCTATGTCGGTTTCGACCAGGGCGGGTTGCTCACCGATGGCGTCGATCAGAACCCTCACAGCGTGCTGCTGCTGGATGAGATTGAAAAAGCCCATCCTGATCTGTTCAATATCCTGCTGCAGGTCATGGATCACGGCAAGCTCACCGATCACAATGGAAAGCAGGTCGATTTCCGCAACACCATCATCATCATGACAACCAATGCGGGTGCGGCTGATATGGCCAAAGAGGCGATCGGCTTTGGGCGCAGCAAGCGGCAGGGTGATGACGAGGAAGCGATCAACAAGCTGTTTGCGCCGGAATTCCGCAATCGTCTTGACGCCATCATTTCTTTCGCCGGACTGCCGCCGGAGGTGGTGCGCCAGGTCGTCCAGAAATTTATCTTCCAGCTCGAGGCCCAGCTTGCTGATCGCGGCGTGGTCATCGAACTGTCGGAAGAGGCTGCCGACTGGCTGGCCGTCAAGGGGTATGATGAGCGGATGGGCGCACGGCCGCTGTCGCGTGTCATCCAGGAACACATCAAGAAGCCGCTGGCCGAGCAGGTGCTCTTTGGCAAGCTCAAGAATGGCGGTACGGTCAAAGTGATGCTGGAGGGCAAGGGTGATGACGCGAAGCTCACCTTCGATTATCCCACCGGTCCCATCACGCCACGCCCCGAGCCGATGCTGTTGAAGAAAAAACGCAAACCGCGCGCCGGTTACAAGCCGGCCAAGGCGAAAGTGGCCTCGTCGCGCAAGGGCAGCGGCGAGGGGGGAATCGCCAGCCTGATCCCCAAGGTGCCGTTGAAAGGATAAATTGATGGCTTCTGCCGGGCACGGGTGCGCTTGTGTCCGTGGACAGCATCGTTTGTCAGGTGCGATGCCATGACGGATCGACGCGGCATGCCGGCCGATCGGGTTGATATTTCTCCGGTCTGGTTCGTGAAAGGGGCGGCTGGCAGCCTGTCGCTTGGCCTTGTCGTGTTGTCGTTGTCGTTTGTCGGCTTCGGCGCATTTGCGCGCGATGCGGGTTTTCCATTGTGGCAGGTAGTGTTCATGTCGGTGTCGATATGGGCGTTGCCAAGCGCGCTCGTTTTTGTCGCGGCTCTGGCGGGCGGCGCCAGCGTGGTGGCAGCAGGCATTGCGGTCGCGCTCTCCGCCGTGCGCCTGCTACCGATGACGATTGCCGTCATGCCGCTGTTTGGAACCACCGATCGCATCCGCCGCGTCTGGCTCGTGATCGCCGTTCATTATGTGGCAGTGACGGCTTATGTTGAAGGCTTTCTCAAATTGCCCAAAGTGCCGGAAGAGCACCGTCTGGCTTATTTCATCGGCATGGGCACGGGGCTGATGGTGATCGCGACCGGGTTTGGGGCGGTTGGATACTTAATCTCGGGCTATTTGCCAGTCAGTATCGGCCCCGGGCTGGTTATTTTATCGCCGCTTTATTTTTTGCTCTCGATGTTGAAGGCAGCGACCACGCTGTCGGAGAAATTCGCGCTTGCTGCGGGCCTTATTTTTGGCCCGATCGCGCACAGCTTCACCAGCGAGTTTGACTTGCTGATCGGCGGCGGTGCGGCGGGAATTGCCGGATATCTGGCCGAGCGTTGGCGGCGAGAGCGGACACTGTGAGCCCGATTGGCGAAGGCTGGCAGGCTGCAGCCCTGATTATCGTTGCAGCGGCGCTGCCGACCGAAATCTGGCGCTGGCTGGGGCTGGCGATCGGTTGGCGGATCAATCCGCGCAGCGAAATCCTGTTGTTCGTCCGCGCTGCGGCGACCGGCATCATTGCCGCCTTTGTTGCCCACGCGATCTTTTTTCCAACCGGCGTGCTGGCCAAAACGCCGATTGCGTTACGCATTGCAGCCCTTGCCGGCGGGCTGATGGCGTTTACAGCTTTCCGAGGACACGTGCTCATCGGTGTCGGCGCTGGCGTCGCCGTACTTCTGGCCGGTCAAGTTCTTTTTGCCGGCTAAATACTCATGATCGGGCAAGCTGCGAAACCAACAGATCAGCATGATGTTTCAGCGTTTCAGGCGTCTCGCGGATTGATGCCGGCGGCTTCATCATGACGCCTGCAAGGCGCGGTATCACATGGAAATGCAGATGAAAGACTTCCTGACCACCGGCTGCTTCGCTGTACTGGTTGAGCGTGATGCCATCGGCGTGCATGGCTGATCTGGCTGCAAGGGCGATTTTCTGGACGATCCCGATCACCTCCGCGAGATCGTCGGGGGCGATGTCGAGAAGGTTTCTGGCCGGTGCTTTTGGAATGACCAATGTATGACCGGGCGCGCGCGGCATGATGTCGAGAAAGGCGAAGACGCGCGCATCCTCATAAACTTTGAAACAGGGAATTTCGCCACGCAGGATCCTGGCGAAGATATTACTCGGGTCATAGGGCGTCATCGCTGCATTCCGCATGTGAAAATGGTCAGCCAGCATCACGCAAGGCGATGCCGGGCGCAAGAGCCGCGTCCGGCGTGATAGGGCGTCGCGATGCCGTCCGCCGTCATCCGGGCCATGGGCGGAAACATCACATGATGGCGTCTAGGGGCGTACAGCATCAATAGTAGCGATAATAGCGATAGTAGCGCACGGGCCGGCGGCGATAGACGATGACACGGCGCGGGCGACGATAAAACCGACGACGCGGGCGGACGTAGACATAACGAGGGCGCCGATAGAAGCGGCGCCGCGGGCGAACATAATAGTATTGCACCTTCTCGACCTTCGACAAATCGATGCCTTCTTCAGGCGCCATTGCATCCGTGGCGGTCGATGGTGGGGTGTGGGGCACCGCTGGAACAGGCAGGGCTTCCGCCTTGTCGGCTGTCAGGCCAAGGCCGGTCACTCCGGCAGCGACAGCCCCGGCAAACAGGGTCAGAAAACGGCGGCGGTCTGCAATTGTCTTGTCCATCTGTCATGTTCTCCACTGCGTGCAGAAAATGTGAATAACGGCCTGCGCATCGAATGCTGACGGTTCATTGCGACGAGTATAAGGCGGCGCTACCTGTCGCATGGTCAGATCGTCCTTCCCGGTCCATGCCGGGCAGCGCTCAGCTATCGATTTCGGCGGCGCCGCGCCGAAAGGGGCCAAGTTCGGTCAGCGTCTCGATCATGTCGTCCACGGCGCTGCGCTCGCGCTCCAGATAGGCGGCGACTGCGCGGCGGAACCCGACATTGGCAATATAATGGGCGGAATAGGTGGGCGAGGGCAGATAGCCGCGCGCGAGCTTGTGCTCGCCCTGGGCGCCAGCCTCGACGCGGGCAAGCCCGCGCTCAATGGCAAAGTCGATGGCCTGATAATAACATAACTCGAAATGGAGGAAGGGGTGATGTTCCAGCGCCCCCCAATTGCGCCCGTAAAGCGCATGACTGCCGATGAGATTGAGCGCGCCGGCGATGTAGCGGCCATCGCGCCGCGCCATCACCAAAAGTATCTGGTCGCTCATCCGCTCGCCGATCAGCGAGAAAAACAGCCGATTGAGATAAGGGCGTCCCCATTTGCGGGCACTTGTGTCCATGTAGAAGGAAAAAAACGCATCCCAATGTGCTTCAGTGATGTCGCTGCCCGTCAGGCGCTCGATGGTGATGGCAGGTTCCAGCGCTTCGCGGCGCTCACGACGGATGGCCTTGCGTTTGCGCGACGCGAGCGCTTCCAGGAAATCGTCGAAGGTCAGATATTCATGATTGTGCCAATGAAATTGCTGGTCCTGGCGCTGCAGAAATCCATGCTGGCTGGCACGCTGACATTCAGCCTGTGACAGGAATGTCGCGTGAGCGGACGACAGATTGCTTCGCTCGACGAGTGCGGCAATGGATGCCATCAGCACATCTTGAGCGGCGGCAGAATGGGGGCCTTCTTTTGCCAGAAATCGCCCGCCGGGTATGGGCGTGAATGGTACCGCCAATTGAAGCTTTGGGTAATATCGGCCGCCGGCGCGCTCATAGGCATCGGCCCAGCTGTGGTCGAATACATATTCGCCCATGGAGTGCGACTTGATGTAGGCAGGCGCCACGGCGATCACCTGCTTGTCTTGTTCGACCGCAAGATGGTGGGGCGCCCAACCTGTGCCGGGCGACACCGTTCCCGATTGTTCCAGAGCGGCGAGGAATTGGTGGCTGAGGCTGGGGTTATCCTCACATGACGGTGAGGCGGCCGCAGGTCGTGCACAGGCATTCCAGGCCGTGGCTGGAATATCCGTCAAGCTGGCATAGGTGCGGATGGTCAGGCTGGCCGGCGCTTCGCTCATACGGCGTTTTAGACAAAGA
The DNA here is from genome assembly GCF_021731865.1 of Raskinella chloraquaticus (SeqCode). NCBI lineage: Bacteria > Pseudomonadati > Pseudomonadota > Alphaproteobacteria > Hyphomicrobiales > Phreatobacteraceae > Raskinella (SeqCode) > Raskinella chloraquaticus (SeqCode). Next base: position 125,921 of record NZ_JAKFWN010000006.1, read on the forward strand.
ATGGCGCGATGACTATCATCTCACTTGCATGCTGACGCTTCCGCCAGATGGTGGAAATATGCCCAATATTTGAACAAAAATCGCCAAAAAATAATTACATCATCACACATACTTGTATTTGGGAGTAAATTTTCGCGCGCGGTCAATTATAGTTAATTTATTGGTAATTTTTTCTTCCTACGTTAATCGGCATAGCAGATGAGGAAGCGTCATGTCGAAGCCACTGGAAGTGTCCAGCGTTGAAGAAGTGCGTAATCGTCTTGCTATTTATAATATTGATGAAAATGCCAAAGCATTTGTTCGTACGCTTCAATCAATCGTTGCAGAGCGTACCGCGTCCATCACACGAGAATACTGTCTCAGTGCGGCCCAACGCTATCCGGCATTTAAAGAGCAGTTCGAGGGAAACGCCGAACCGCTGGCACGAGCGGAAGGTGCTCATTTTACGCAATTGTTCAAGGCGGAATTCGGCGACCAGTTCGTTCACTCCAGCCGTCAGGCGAGCGAGGCCGAAATCACCGCCAATCTAGGCGCGCGCGTCAGGCTGTCGGTCGCGCACCGCCTCATCGCGCCGCTTTTCGCAGAAATCGCCAGAACCAACCGCATGTCGGCCAAACGGGCGGTGGCGCAATGTGCGCATGTTGTCGATCTCTTTCTGTTTGATATCGTGAGCGCGATTGCGATTGATCAGCGCGAAGCAAAGCGCACGGCGGCCGAACGGCAGAAATCGATGAGCGAGGCGACCGGCCAATTCAGCAACGCCATGGCCGATATGTGCGCGTCGTTGAAAAACGAAGCCGGGCAACTTGCCGGCGCCGCCGATAATGTCACGAGCGCGGTGGAGCAGGTCGAAAGCGACATGCGGCAGGTGGAGCGTGCCTCGCATGACGTGCGGGAGAGTACGGACAACACATCGGCGGCCGCCGATGAACTTGCTGCAGCGGTCAGTGAAATCGCCGTGCAATCGGAACGAAGCCTCGAGATTGCCAACAAGGCGACCGGGGATACCGATACCATGCATCACTCGATCCAGAGTCTCGTCGAGACGACGCAGAAGATCGGTGGCATCGTGTCGTTGATTGCCAGCATCGCCAATCAGACCAATCTGCTGGCGCTCAACGCCACCATCGAAGCGGCGCGGGCAGGCGAATCGGGAAAAGGATTCGCTGTGGTCGCAACCGAGGTCAAGCAGCTGGCAAGTCAGACGGCCAATGCCATCGATGACATCTCGAAGCAGATTGGCGATATTCAGGCCGCGACCCGGGCATGCGCCAATCAGATCAGTACGGTGACGGGTGCCGTTGCTGCCATCACGGAATCAGCAAAAGCAATTGCCTCTGCGTGCAATCGCCAGAGCGGTACGACAAGCTCGATTGCGGCTGATGCGCAAAAGGCGTCAGAAAGTTCGGGGCAGGCGATGGCCAGCATCAGCAAGGTCACGCAAGCCGTACAGCAGACGGGAACAGCGGCGGGTGCGGTGACAGGCGCTGCCCAGAATCTCAATCAACGCTCGGAAACGCTGTCCAATCATGTGCAGCAATTCATCAAGGCGGTCACAACAGGCTGACGTCGCCGGCTCGATCCGAACTCGTCCACCTGGTGGTGCATGAGCCAATAATGGCGCGGGCGACGGGGCTCGAACCCGCGACCTCCGGCGTGACAGGCCGGCACTCTAACCGACTGAGCTACGCCCGCGCGAACGATCTGGCCGTCAGCGTCTGACGCGGACACCATTTCGAGGAGGCCGCAGTTAGGGCAAGCGACGCTGCGCTGTCAAGCCGGCCCGGCGCTAAATATCGCCTCATCCTGGCATGTCAGGGCATGCCTGCGCTGACAGGCGTTTAATCTGCGGTGAACGTCTTGCCATCGCCCGTTGGCTCGGCTAAGCCGCGACAGGGGCAAACGGGTACGCGCATTGGCTTTTTGATCGGCAGGGCGCATGGTTATTGGCGCCTGGCTTGCAGCCGGATGCCGGTCGAGAATTATTGTGTTTGTACCATCTTGCAGTTCGCAGGTGCGCCCTGCACACTTTCACGACCCTGGCAGCGCCAGCGGAGGGAGCAGATCGTGGCAACAGAATTGCTGTCGGATTACCTGCCGATCATCATCTTCATCGCCATTTCATCCGTCATTGGGCTGGCGCTGATGGTTGCGCCCTTCGTGGTCGCCTATTCGAAGCCTGACAGTGAAAAGCTCTCGGCCTATGAGTGCGGTTTCAACGCCTTCGATGATGCGCGGATGAAATTCGATGTGCGCTTTTATCTGGTGTCGATCCTGTTCATCATTTTCGATCTTGAGGTGGCGTTTCTGTTTCCCTGGGCTGTCACCTTCGGGGAACTTGGCTGGCTTGGCTTCTGGTCGATGATGGTCTTCCTCGGTGTGCTCACCATCGGCTTCATCTATGAGTGGAACAAGGGAGCGCTCGAATGGGATTGACCATGGAGCAGACGCCGGCAACCCCGCGCGACGCCTTTTTCAGCGACGTCAACGCCGAGCTTGCCGACAAGGGTTTTCTTGTCACCTCGACGGATGACCTCATCAACTGGGCCCGCACCGGCTCGCTCATGTGGATGACGTTTGGGTTGGCGTGCTGTGCGGTTGAAATGATGCAGCTTTCCATGCCGCGTTATGACGTCGAGCGGTTCGGCTTTGCCCCGCGCGCCAGCCCACGCCAGTCGGATGTGATGATCGTTGCCGGCACGCTCACCAACAAGATGGCGCCTGCACTGCGCAAGGTCTATGACCAGATGCCCGAGCCGCGCTATGTGATTTCCATGGGCTCGTGTGCCAATGGCGGCGGCTATTATCACTACAGCTACAGCGTGGTGCGCGGCTGCGACCGCATCGTTCCGGTTGATATCTACGTGCCCGGCTGTCCTCCGACCGCTGAAGCGCTGCTTTACGGCATTCTGCTGCTGCAGAAGAAAATCCGCCGTACCGGCACCATCGAACGCTAGGGGATGCTTATGCAGTCAGCTGCCGAGATCGCCGGTGTGGAAGCGCTGAAAGGCCATGTCACCAGTCTGCTGGGCACCTCGCTTGAGAGCGCGGACATTGCCTATGGCGAGCTTAATCTCAGGGTAAAGGCCACCGACATCGTTGGCGTGTTGATGAGGCTGCGCGATGATGCGGCCTGCCTCTTTCACTGTTTCATCGATCTGGCGGGTGCTGATTATCCCGCGCGCGAGAAGCGCTTCGATGTCGTCTATCATCTGCTGTCGCTGAAATTGAACCACCGTGTGCGGGTAACGGTCGAGACCGACGAGATGAATGCGGTGCCGTCCGTCATTGCGGTGTTCCCGGCCGCCAACTGGTTCGAGCGCGAGGCCTATGACCTCTACGGCATCTATTTTTCCGAGCATCCTGATCTGCGGCGCATTCTGACCGATTACGGCTTCGAGGGGCACCCCTTACGCAAGGATTTCCCGCTCACCGGCTTTGTCGAAGTGCGCTATGACGATGAGCAGAAGCGCGTCGTCTACGAAAAGGTGCGGCTGGCGCAGGAATTCCGCAATTTCGATTTCCTCTCGCCATGGGAGGGCACGGAGTATGTGCTGCCGGGAGATGAGAAGGCGAAGTAGCAAATAGCGAGTGGCGAATAGCGAGTTGAATGATGTGACAATCAACTCCTGTCGTGACCTGAAAGTGTGGCAAGGAGCAATGGAATTGGCTGTCGCCTGTTACGATCTGACCAAGACATTTCCGCGCGATGAGGCGTACGGAGTGACAGCGCAGATACGTCGTGCGGCGGCGTCTGTGGCGGCGAATATTGCCGAGGGGCATGGTCGCGAAAGCACAGCGTCATTTGTCCAGTTTTTGCGTATCGCCCAAGGATCGCTTAAAGAGCTGGAAACGCATGTGATTTTGGCCGGGCGTGTCAGGTTGGCCGCAAATATCGAACAGATACTTGAGCAAGCGAGCGTGATCGGGATGATGCTTCGCGCGCTGATCCGCTCACTGCAAAAGGACCGTGCCGATGGCTGAGCAGCGCGCGCTGTTTGCATCTGACTACTCGCTATTCGCTATGTGCTATTCGCTATCAGCGGGTAATAAATCATGACCGAACAATCGATCCGCAATTTCTCGATCAATTTCGGGCCGCAGCATCCAGCTGCCCACGGCGTGCTGCGCCTTGTGCTGGAGCTTGACGGCGAGGTGGTGACGCGCGTCGATCCGCATATCGGGCTTCTCCATCGCGGCACGGAAAAGCTGATCGAGGCCAAGACCTATCTGCAGGCCGTCCCCTATTTCGACCGACTCGACTATGTGGCGCCGATGAACCAGGAGCATGCCTATGCTCTGGCAGTCGAGAAATTGCTGAAGGTCCAGGTGCCCAAGCGCGGCCAGCTTATCCGCGTGCTCTATTCCGAGATCGGGCGTATCCTCTCGCATATCCTCAACGTCACCACGCAGGCGATGGATGTCGGTGCGCTCACCCCGCCGCTGTGGGGCTTTGAAGAGCGCGAGAAGCTGATGATCTTCTATGAGCGGGCCTCGGGCAGCCGCATGCATGCCGCCTTCGTGCGCCCGGGTGGGGTGCATCAGGATCTCACCGAGAAGCTCGTCGAAGATATCGGCAATTGGTGCGATCCGTTCCTTAAAGTGTGCGATGACCTTGAGACGCTGCTCACCGAAAACCGCATCTTCAAGCAGCGCAATGTCGATATCGGCGTGGTGTCGCTGGAAACCGGGCTTGCCTGGGGCTTTTCCGGCGTCATGGTGCGCGGTTCCGGCGCGCCCTGGGATCTGCGCAAGAGCCAGCCCTATGAATGCTATGAAGAACTCGATTTCGACATTCCGATTGGCAAGAATGGCGATTGCTATGACCGCTACCTCCTGCGCATGGAGGAGATGCGCCAGTCGACCAAGATCATGAAGCAATGCGTCGAGATGCTGATGGGGAGCGAGCGCGGCGGGCAGGTGTCCTCGCTGCAGGGCAAGATCGTGCCGCCGAAGCGCGGCGACATGAAGCGCTCGATGGAAGCGCTCATCCACCATTTCAAGCTCTATACTGAAGGCTATCATGTGCCTGCAGGCGAGGTATATGCAGCGGTTGAAGCGCCGAAGGGGGAGTTTGGCGTCTATCTCGTCTCTGATGGTTCCAACAAGCCCTATCGCTGTCGCATCCGCGCGCCGGGCTTTGCCCATTTGCAAGCGATGGATTTCATGTGCCGCGGCCATATGCTGGCCGACGTCTCGGCCATCCTTGGCTCGCTTGATATCGTGTTTGGCGAGGTCGATCGGTGAACCAGCAACGCGACATTCGCACTTCAACCTCCCCCGGCAAGGGGGAGGTCGGGCGCGCAACGTCCGGGTGGTGGAGGGCGACCGGATATCGCTCGTTCCCTCTTCTCCCTCGTCATTGCCTTTTGGACCGTAGCGGGAGTGTCAACTGATGTCCGTCCGTCGTCTTGCCCCAGCCGACGTTCAGCCAAAATCCTTCGCCTTCTCGAGCGAAAATCAGGCATGGGCGCAAGCGCAATTCGCCAAATATCCGGCAGGCCGCAAGGCGTCCGCTGTCATTCCCATTCTGTGGCGGGCGCAGGAGCAGGAAGGCTGGGTGAGCGAGAAGGCCATCGAAGTGGTGGCCGAGATGGTTGGCCTTGCCAAGATCCGCGTGCTTGAGGTTGCAACCTTCTACACCATGTTCCAGCTGCAGCCGGTTGGCAGCGCTGCCCATGTGCAGGTGTGCGGCACGACGCCCTGCCGCCTGCGTGGCGCTGGTGAGCTGATCGATATCTGCCAGCATCGCATCCATCACGACCAGTTCCGTCTCTCGGGTGATGGCAAGCTGTCATGGGAAGAGGTTGAATGCGCGGGCGCCTGCGTGAATGCGCCGATGATCCAGGTGTTCTCCGACACTTATGAAGACCTGACGCCTCAAACCTTCAACGCGCTTCTCGACAATTTTGTTGCCGGTAAATCCGTCATGCCCGGTGTGCAGAGCGGCAAGCGGCGGATGTCGGAACAGGAAGGCGGCCAGACGACGCTGCTGGAGCCGGCGCTCTATGATGGCAGCGCGGTTGGCAGCTGGAGAAAATCATTCGGTGAGCGTCAGGCAGCTGCCGCTGCAAAGGCTGTTGCTGCCCCTCCACCAGCACCTCCTGCCGCCGCACCGGTACCTGCGGCGCCTGCGCCATCAGCAGCCCCTGCGTCCGTAATACCGGCGATGACATCGAAGCCCGAAGATAAGCCGGTGATGCTAAGTGCAGCACGCGCGGGCGGCCCGGATGATCTGAAGCTCATCTGGGGTGTTGGGCCGAAGCTTGAAACGATGCTGAACGAGATGGGCGTGTTCCATTTCGACCAGATTGCGGTGTGGTCAGACAAAAATTTGCAATGGGTGGACGACAATCTCCAGGGCTTCCATGGCCGGGCGGTGCGCGATGACTGGATTGGCCAGTCAAAGAAGCTTGCCTCGGGGTGGCGGCCTGCCAATCCTGTCGGCGACAAGCCGGCATCATGAGGTGATGATGGCTGCTGCGTCACCCGTCTTTGCTGTTCCGGTTGCCGCCAAAGCGGCAGGGCTGGCGCTGGCCCTGCTGACGCTTGGCGGCTGTCTGGTGCGCAAGGAAGCGGTGACGGTTGCTTTTGACGCAGCCGAGCACGCGCCATGGCAGGCCAAGGGCACGGCGCGCATTGATGGCGAAGGGTTTTTACGCCGCCCCAACGCTTTTCTTGCCCGTTGCTCGGGCGGTATCGTCTATCTGCTGCCGGATACGACCTATTTTCGCGAGTTCCTGCGCATCCGCAAATCGGGCGTCTATGTCGAGAACGATCCGGCGGGGCGCGAAGCGTTTGCCAAAGGCGCGCGCCAGACACAGTGCAATATGAACGGGCGCTTTTATTTTGAGGAATTGCCGGCTGGCAAATGGCATGTGGCGCTGCGTATCAGCTATGAGGGAGAGGCGTGGCGCGACCAGTCGTCGCTCCTTGCCGAGATCGAAACCAAACCGGGGGAGGTGTCGAAGGCGATCCTCTCCAACCCCAACCGGATCTAGGTGCATGCTACAGGACAAGGACCGTATCTTCACCAATATCTACGGTTTCCACGACCGTTCGCTCGCTGGCGCGCGCAAGCGGGGCTCGTGGGACGGCACCAAGGTGCTGATCGATCTGGGCCGCGACTGGATCGTGAATGAAATGAAGGCGTCTGGCCTGCGCGGGCGCGGCGGGGCAGGCTTCCCCACCGGGCTCAAATGGTCGTTCATGCCCAAGCAATCGGACGGGCGACCGAGCTATCTGGTAGTGAATGCGGACGAGTCCGAGCCTGGTACCTGCAAGGACCGTGAAATCCTGCGCCATGACCCGCATCATCTGGTCGAGGGCTGCCTGATTGCGAGCTTCGCCATGGGTGCGCATGCCGCTTACATCTATGTGCGCGGCGAATTCATCCGTGAGCGCGAGGCGTTGCAGCGCGCAATTGATGAAGCCTATGAGGCGAAACTCATCGGCAAGGGCAATATCCATGGCTGGGATTTCGATCTCTATGTCCACCATGGCGCCGGCGCCTATATCTGCGGCGAAGAAACGGCGCTGCTCGAAAGCCTTGAGGGCAAGAAGGGCCAGCCGCGCCTCAAACCTCCCTTTCCCGCCAATGTCGGGCTTTATGGCTGCCCGACGACGGTCAACAATGTCGAATCGATCGCGGTCGCGCCGACCATTTTGCGCCGCGGTGCCTCATGGTTTTCGAGTTTCGGGCGCCCGAACAATGTCGGCACCAAGCTCTTCTGCGTCTCTGGCCATGTGAACAAGCCGGCGACGTTCGAAGAAGCGATGTCGGTGCCCTTCCGCGAGCTTATCGACAAGCATTGCGGGGGTGTGCGCGGCGGCTGGGACAATCTGCTGGCCGTCATCCCCGGCGGTTCGTCGGTGCCGATGGTGCCGGCAGCGCAGATCATGGACACGCCGATGGATTTCGATGCGCTGCGCGATCTGAAATCAGGGCTCGGCACGGCTGCCGTCATCGTCATGGATAAATCCACTGATGTGGTTCGCGCCATTGCCCGCATCTCCTATTTCTACAAGCATGAATCATGCGGCCAATGCACACCCTGCCGTGAGGGCACGGGGTGGATGTGGCGGGTTCTGGAGCGCATGGCGGAGGGGCGGTCCAGCCGGCGCGAGATCGATATGCTGCTGGAAGTGACGACTCAGGTTGAAGGTCATACGATTTGTGCCCTGGGCGACGCGGCGGCGTGGCCGGTGCAGGGGCTGATCCGCCATTTCCGTGGCGAGATCGAAAAGCGGATCGACCAGTATGCGGCCAACCCGCACGGCGAGCCGATTGCGGTTGCGGCGGAATGACGGGATGTCGGAGAAGGATCATCTCATGAGGCCGACGACGATGGTGCTGGTGTTGAGCGTGTTGATGGTCGCTGGCTGTGCCAGTCGTCCGCAGTTTGGTCAGCGCCTGCAGGTGGCGACGCCGGGAACGGTGGTAAACGCACCGGTGCGGATTGTACGAGACGTCATCACTGACAGTGCACGCCGTCGCGGCACGGCGATCACACTTGTTGGTGATGGACTTATTCTCGAAGCTCCGCTTGCGGAGACGCGCGTCGAGGTCGAAGAGACATGCGGGCCGCATCGCCCCGGGCGCAAGACGCGTGTCGTCCTGACAACGGTGCCGGCGGGTGGCGGGACGCTCCTCAGCGAGGATCGTTATATCGTCGACGGTGCCCAGACCTGTTATCTGCGCCTGTCGCCGGAGGATGCAGCCCAATCGCGTAATGCGCTCAATCGTATCAAGGCGACTGCGGAGGAAATCCAGCGGCGTATCAGCGCTCACGCGGCGTTGCAGTGAGGATGTGATGAAGCTCGACAAGGTCAAGGACAGGCTCGATGTAACGGTGAGCGACCTCTCGGGTTCGCTCTTTGACGACGTCAATCTGTCAGGCACCCATGTCCACAATGCCAATCTGTCGGGCTGGTCGCTGAACGACGTCAATCTGTCAGGACTGAGGGTCAACAACGCCAATGTGTCCGGCGCGCGCATTTCCAACGCTAATCTTGCCGGGGCGGCGATCAGCGATTGCCGGCTCGACGGCTTCACCATAAACGGGATCGCGGTAAGCGAACTTCTGGCGGCCCATGCGGCGGCTTCATCGGCGAAGGGCACGACATGACGAAACTGATCGTCGACGGCAGGGAAGTGGATGTTCCGGCGGGCGCGACGCTGCTGCAGGCATGCGAGGCGGCGGGGGCGGAAATTCCGCGCTTCTGCTTCCATGAGCGGCTGTCGATTGCCGGCAATTGCCGCATGTGTCTGGTGGAAGTGGTCGGCGAACCCAAGCCCGTTGCCTCCTGCGCCCGCTCGGTGCGCGATTTGCGACCCGGCAAAGACAACGCCCCGCCCGTCGTCAACACGCGCACACCGATGGTGAAAAAAGCGCGCGAGGGGGTGATGGAATTCCTGTTGATCAATCATCCGCTCGACTGCCCGATCTGCGACCAGGGCGGCGAATGCGACCTCCAGGATCAGGCGATGGCCTATGGTGTGTCGAAGACGCGCTATCACGAGAACAAGCGGGCGGTTGAGGACAAGAATATCGGGCCGCTGGTGAAGACGGTGATGACGCGCTGCATCCATTGCACGCGCTGCGTCCGGTTCACGGCGGAAGTGGCCGGCGTCGGCGATCTTGGCGCCATCGGTCGCGGCGAGGATATGGAGATCACGACCTATCTCGAAGCGGCGATGGGGTCGGAGCTGCAGGGCAACATCATCGATCTGTGTCCGGTCGGTGCGCTGACCTCGAAGCCATTCGCCTTCCAGGCGCGACCCTGGGAACTCACCAAGACCGAGACCATCGACGTCATGGATGCGGTGGGGTCTGCCATTCGCGTGGATGCGCGCGGCAATGAGGTGATGCGCATCATGCCGCGCACCAATGATGCGGTGAACGAGGAATGGATTTCCGACAAGACCCGCTTCATCTGGGACGGGCTCAAATCGCAGCGTCTTGATCGGCCTTATATCCGCGATAATGGCCGGCTGCGCCCGGCAAGCTTCGCGGAAGCCTTCACGCTCATCGCGAGCAAGATCAAGGCCACCCAGGGCAAGCGCATCGGGGCGATTGCGGGCGATCTGGCAAGCGTTGAGGAGATGTACGCGCTGAAAGAACTGATGAACGCGCTCAACAGCCCCAACATCGATTGTCGACCGGATGGCACGAAGCTGCATCCCAGTGGCGGGCGGGCTTCCTACTTGTTCGGTTCCGGCATTGCGGGCATCGACAAGGCCGATGCGCTGCTCGTCATCGGTTCCAATCCGCGCCGCGAGGCGGCGGTTCTCAATGCGCGTATCCGCAAACGTTGGCGGGCAGGCGGCTTCCCGATCGGTTTCATCGGGACGAAAGCTGATACCGCCTGGGACTATGCTTATCTGGGTGCTGGCCCGGAGACGCTTGGTGAGATGGTTGCCGGCAATCATCCGTTCGTCCAGACGATGAAAGCAGCCAAGCATCCGATGATCATCATCGGGCAGGGGGCGTTGTCGCGGGTGGATGGCGCTGCAGTTCTCTCGCTTGCGGCCAAAGCGGCGCTGGCGCTCGGCGTCATCGGGCGCAGCGATGATGCGGGCTGGAACGGCTTTGCCGTTCTGCACACCGCAGCCTCACGCGTGGGCGGGCTTGAGATCGGTTTTGTTCCCGGCAAGGACGGGCTCGATGGGCGCGCGATGATCCGTCAGGGTGCGCTTGACGTGCTGTTCCTCCTGGGAGCGGACGAGGTGGCGCTGTCGCCCGGGACGTTTGCCGTCTATATCGGCTCGCATGGTGATGATGGCGCGCAGGCCGCCGATGTCGTTCTCCCAGGCGCTGCCTACACGGAAAAGAGCGGTATCTACGTCAATACCGAAGGGCGGGTGCAGCAAACCGAACGTGCTGTCTTCCCGCCTGGCAATGCGCGTGAGGACTGGGCGATCCTGCGTGCCCTGTCGCAGACGCTTGAAGCAAAACTCCCGTTCGATTCTCTGGCGCAGTTGCGGCAGGCGCTTTTTTCCACCTTCCCTGATCTGGCGAAAACCGGCAGCCGGCTGATTGCCGATCCGGCGACGCTTTCCAAAATCGCCGACATGGGAATGTCTGCCGATAAGGCGCCATTCAATGAGGCGATCGATGATTTCTATTTGACCAATCCGATCGCCCGCGCCTCGGCGGTGATGGCGGAATGTGCGCGCTTATCGACCATGCGCATGACGACAGCGGCGGAGTAAAGGCGATGAGCGAAGTCGTGTGGAAAGCGTTGTTGCAGGGCGGGCTGATTGCTCTGCAGAGCGTTGTATTGCTGGTGGCGCTGCTGGTGATGATTGCCTTCCTGCTGCTGTTTGACCGCAAGGTGTGGGCAGCCGTGCAAATGCGCAAAGGGCCTAATGTGGTCGGCGCGTTCGGTCTGCTGCAATCCTTTGCCGACCTGCTGAAATTCGTGCTGAAAGAACCGATCATCCCGGCTGGAGCCGACCGCCCGGTGTTTCTGCTGGCACCGCTGGTCACCGTCATCCTGGCACTTGCAGCCTGGGCGGTGGTGCCGATCGGGCCGGGCTGGGTGATCGCCGACATCAATGTCGGTATCCTCTATATCTTCGCCATCTCGTCATTGGGCGTTTACGGCATCATCATGGGGGGGTGGGCGTCGAACTCGAAATATCCCTTTCTCGGCGCCTTGCGCTCGGCGGCACAGATGGTGTCCTACGAAGTCTCCATCGGCTTTGTCATCGTGACTGTCCTGCTGTGGGTTGGCTCGCTCAATCTCAGCCAGATCGTCGAATCGCAGCGCAGTGCCTACGGGCTTCTCGGCTGGCATTTCGCCAATCCGCTTCTGTTTCCGATGTTTGTCATCTTCTTCATTTCAGCGTTGGCTGAGACCAATCGACCGCCCTTCGATCTGCCCGAGGCCGAATCCGAACTCGTTGCCGGGTTCATGGTTGAATATTCCTCCACGCCCTATCTTCTGTTCATGCTGGGCGAATATGTCGCCATCACCCTGATGTGCGCCATGACCGCGATCCTGTTTCTCGGCGGCTGGCTGTCGCCGCTTCCCTTTGCGCCGTTTACGTGGATTCCCGGTGTCGTCTGGTTCGTTCTCAAGATTTGGTTCGTGTTCTTCATGTTCGCCATGGTCAAGGCGATCGTTCCGCGCTACCGCTACGACCAGTTGATGCGCCTTGGCTGGAAAGTGTTTCTGCCGGCGTCCCTGTTGTTTCTTGTTGCCAGCGCCGCGTTCCTGCAGGCGACCAATCTGGCGGCCAAAGGCTGAAGGAGGCGAGGATGACCCTTGATCGCGCCGCGCGTTCGCTCTTCCTGTGGGAGTTCGTGCAGGCCTTCGGACTGGCGATGCGTTATTATTTCCGGCCCAAATTCACCATCGACTATCCTTTCCAGAAGGGGCATCTGTCGCCGCGCTTTCGCGGTGAACATGCGCTGCGCCGCTATCCCAATGGCGAGGAGCGCTGCATTGCCTGCAAGCTGTGCGAGGCGATCTGCCCGGCGCAGGCGATCACCATCGAAGCGGGACCGCGGCGCAATGACGGGACGCGGCGCACGACGCGCTATGACATTGACATGGTCAAATGCATTTATTGCGGCTTTTGCCAGGAAGCATGCCCGGTCGATGCGATTGTCGAGGGGCCGAATTACGAATTTGCGACCGAAACCCGCGAAGAACTCTATTACAACAAGGAGCGCCTGCTGGCGAATGGTGACCGCTGGGAGCGTGAGATCGCGCAGAACATCGCGCTCGATGCGCCTTACCGGTAAGTGGGCAGGAATTGATGAGGGGCGCGACACATGAGCAGGGGCAGCGATAAATGACGCTGGCAATTTTCTTTTTCTACCTGCTGTCCGCGGTGCTGGTTGCATCGGCGATGATGGTGATATCATCGCGTAACCCGGTGCATTCGGTGCTGTTTCTGATCCTCGCCTTCGTCAATGCGGCGGGGCTTTTTGTGCTGCTCGGGGCCGAGTTTCTGGCGATGATCCTGATCGTCGTCTATGTCGGTGCGGTGGCGGTGCTGTTCCTCTTCGTCGTGATGATGCTTGACGTCGATTTTACCGAACTCAGGCAGGGCATTTTGCAGTATCTGCCGATTGGGGCTCTGATCGGTCTTGTTCTGCTGGTTGAAATCCTGCTGGTTGTCGGCTCATGGGTGGTTGCGCCGGAAGTCGCGGCGCTGCGCACGACACCAACGCCGACGCTGGCGATTGCCGATAACACGGCCGCACTCGGGCGTATCCTTTACACGACGTACATCTACTACTTTCAGGCAGCCGGCCTTGTGCTGCTGGTGGCGATGGTTGGCGCCATCGTGCTGACGTTGCGCCACAAGGAAGGCGTCAAGCGCCAGGACGTCGCGGCACAGATCGCGCGCGATCCGGCAACCGCCATCGAGGTGCGCAAAGTGCCAAGCCGGGCAGGGATCTGAGGGGCGGACATGGAGATCGGACTGAGTCATTTTCTGTCGGTTGCCGCTGTGCTGTTCACGCTCGGCGTCTTCGGCATTTTCCTCAACCGCAAGAACATCATCATCATTCTCATGTCGGTCGAGCTGATGCTGCTTGCGGTCAATATCAATTTTGTCGCGTTTTCGGCATTTCTTGGCGATCTGGTCGGCCAGGTTTTCGCGCTGCTGGTGTTGACGGTCGCAGCCGCGGAAGCGGCCATCGGCCTTGCCATTCTCGTCACCTTCTTCCGCAACCGCGGCTCGATCGCGGTTGAGGATGTCAGCCAGATGAAGGGTTGAGCCTGATGATTTCGGCCATCGTCTTCCTGCCATTGCTGGGTTTCATCATTGCCGGCGCGGTGACGCTGATCGGGCGGCGCATGAGCATTCCCGCCGGGGCCGGCCATGGAGGTCACGGGTCTGATCACGACGACCATGGTGCAGCGCCGATGAGTGCTGCCAATGATCACGGCCATGACGCTCATCATGCGGCGGCGCCGGGCGCGCGCTTTGCCGAACTGGTGACCACCGGTTTTCTGATGGTGTCAGCCCTGCTGTCGTGGATTGTTTTCTTTCAGGTAGGCTTTGGCGGGCAGGGTTATCACGTGCGCCTGCTGCGCTTCATTCATGTCGGCAATTTCGTTGCCGACTGGGCGTTGTGGGTTGATACGATGACTGCCGTGATGCTGGTGGTGGTCAACACCGTCTCGGCACTCGTCCACCTTTATTCCATCGGCTACATGGCGCATGACGAGCACCGGCCGCGCTTCTTTGCCTATCTGTCGCTCTTCACCTTCGCCATGCTGATGCTGGTGACGTCCGACAATTTCATCCAGCTTTTCTTTGGCTGGGAAGGGGTGGGGCTGGCGAGCTATCTGCTGATCGGGTTCTGGTTCAACAAGAGAAGCGCCAATGACGCCTCGATGAAGGCTTTCATCGTCAACCGCGTTGGCGATTTCGGCTTCGCTCTTGGTATTTTCGCCGTCTTCGTCCTCTTTGGCTCGGTCGCCTTCGATACGGTGTTTGCCAATGCGCCGGCGCTTGCCGGCAAGCCCTTCGTCTTCATCGGGCTGCACGTCGATGCGCTCACTTGCTGTTGCCTCCTGCTCTTCGTCGGCGCCATGGGCAAATCAGCCCAGCTTTTCCTCCACACCTGGCTGCCTGATGCCATGGAAGGGCCAACCCCGGTGTCAGCCCTCATCCATGCCGCAACCATGGTGACGGCCGGTGTTTTCATGGTGGCCCGCCTGTCGCCGCTGATGGAGCAGGCGCCGGCCGCCCTGTCGATCATCACGATTGTGGGCGCGTCGACGGCGTTTTTCGCCGCGACCGTCGGCCTGGTGCAAAACGACATCAAGCGGGTGATCGCCTATTCGACCTGTTCGCAGCTTGGCTACATGTTTGCGGCCGCAGGCGTTGGTGCCTATTCGCTGGCGATCTTCCATTTGTTTACGCATGCCTTCTTCAAGGCATTGCTCTTCCTTGGATCAGGCAGTGTCATTCACGCCGTGTCGGGCGAGCAGGACATCCGCCATATGGGCGGTCTCGCCAAGCGCATCCCTCTGACCTACTGGATGATGACGATTGGCACGCTGGCGCTCACCGGCTTCGGCCTGCCATTATCGGGCATCGGCTTTGCCGGCTTCATCTCGAAGGATGCGATCATCGGCGCCACATTCGTCGGACATGGGCCTGCGGCAGGCTATGCGTTCGCGCTCCTGGTCATCGCCGCCTTCATGACGTCATTCTATTCGTGGCGACTGGTTTTCCTGGTCTTCCACGGCAAGTCGCGCATGACGGCTGATGTCGAAAGTCATGTCCATGAAAGCCCGCTGACGATGACAGTGCCGCTGATGGTGCTGGCGGTGGGCGCGGTTGTTGCCGGCATGGTGTTCATGCGCCAGTTCGGCGATGATCACGGCGTGGCTGATTTCTTCCGCAAGAGCCTGTTCCTGTCCGATCATAACCACACGCTGCACGACATTCATGGCGCGCCGCTGTGGGTGGAGCTGGCGCCGACGGTCATGATGATAGCCGGCTTCGGGCTTGCCTGGCTGTTTTACATGTCGCGGACTGATCTGCCGGCAAAACTCGCGGCAGCCCAGCCGGTTGCCTACCGTTTCATCCTCAACAAATGGTATTTCGACGAGATCTACAACTTCCTGCTGGTGCAGCCGGCACGCTGGCTTGGCCGCTTCCTGTGGAAGAAGGGGGATGGCTGGCTCATTGACGGTTTTGGCCCCGATGGCGTGGCAGCGCGCGTCATGGATGTGACACGGGGCGTGGTGCGCCTGCAGTCAGGATTTCTCTATCATTATGCATTTGCCATGTTGATGGGCATCACCGCTCTGCTCACCTGGTACATGTTCGCCGGGGGCGCACGATGAACTGGCCGGTCATTACCCTTCTGCTTGTGCTGCCTCTGATCGGGAGCGCACTGATCGTGGCGAGCTGGCTGCTGCGCGGCGGCAATGACCAGGCGGCGCTGGGACGCGATGCGCGCTACATCGCCTTGTGGACGACGCTCATCACCTTCCTTGTCTCGCTCACCCTGTGGACCGGGTTTGATACCAAATCAGCCGGCTTCCAGTTTCTTGAGACGAAGCCGTGGTTTGGCGGGCTGATGTCGTATCGCGTCGGTGTTGACGGCATTTCGATGCTGTTTGTGGTGCTGACAACGTTTCTCATGCCGTTTTGTATTCTGGCGAGCTGGCAATCGGTCGACAAGCGCGTGGCTGAATACATGGTGGCCTTCCTCGTGCTCGAGACGATGATGATCGGCGTTTTCGTCGCTCTCGATCTTGTCCTCTTCTACCTCTTCTTCGAGGGAACGCTCATCCCGATGTTCATCATCATCGGTGTGTGGGGGGGCGCGCGGCGCGTCTATGCGAGCTTCAAATTCTTCCTCTTCACGTTTCTAGGCTCCGTCCTGGTGCTGCTTGCGATCATGGCGATGTACTGGACGGCGCAGACAACGAACATTGTCGAGCTGCTGAAATATGATTTCCCGCTCAATCTGCAAACCTGGTTGTGGCTGGCGTTTTTCGCCTCCTTTGCCGTCAAGATGCCGATGTGGCCGGTCCATACCTGGCTGCCCGATGCGCATGTCGAGGCGCCGACCGCGGGTTCGGTCATCCTGGCGGGTATCTTGCTGAAGCTTGGAGGCTATGGCTTCATCCGCTTCTCGCTGTCGATGCTGCCGGATGCATCCGCCAATTTCGCGCCGCTGGTGTTTGCGCTGTCCTGCGTTGCCATCATCTACACCTCGCTGGTGGCAATGATGCAGGATGACATCAAGAAGCTGATTGCCTATTCCTCCGTCGCTCATATGGGCTTCGTGACGATCGGCATTTTCACCTTCACTGAACAGGGTTTGCAGGGCGCCCTCTTCCAGATGCTGTCGCACGGGCTGGTATCGGGCGCGCTTTTCCTGTGCGTTGGCATTGTCTATGACCGCATGCACACCCGCGAGATCAACGCCTATGGCGGGCTTGTCCATCGCATGCCGGTCTATGCCGTCTTCTTCATGGTGTTCACCCTTGCCAATGTCGGCCTGCCGGGCACGTCAGGCTTTGTTGGCGAGGTGTTGTCGCTGACGGGTGCTTTCATTGCCAATAGCTGGGTCGCCGTGTTTGCGACCACCGGGGTTATTCTCTCGGCCTGCTACGCGCTGTGGCTTTATCGGCGCGTGATCTTCGGACCGCTCGAAAAGCCGTCCCTTGCCGCGTTGAACGACGTGACAGCGCGGGAAATCCTGGTGCTGGCGCCGCTGGTTGTTCTGGTGATCGGCTTTGGCATTTATCCAAGCGCGGTGTTTGATATCACCGCTGCGTCGGTGAAGGCGCTGTTGCTCAACACCCATCTTGCCGTCAAAACCGGCCTGCCGCTTCTTGCGGCCTACTGACGGAGTGCCGTGAACCATGCAAAGCCTGGGTGAATTTTCCAGCCTGTGGCCGGCTCTGCCGGAAGGTGTTTTGGCCCTGGGGGCCTTGCTGCTGCTGATGCTGGGGGCGGTGCGTGGCGAGCGCGCGGGCGACCTGATCACCGCGCTGTCGGTCGGGCTGCTGGTCCTGGCGGCACTGATCGTCGAAAGCCTGCCCGATGAGCGTATCATCATCTTTTCAGGCGGTTTTGTCTTCGATGGCTTTGCCCGCTTCGTCAAATCGGCAAGCTTTATTGCCAGTGCAGTGGCGATCATTCTTGGCCGCACCTACTTTCGCGAGATCAAGGTCGTCCATTTCGAATATCCGATCCTCGTCGTGCTCGCTTCCGTTGGCATGGGAATGATGATTTCGGCCAATGACCTGCTGGCGGTCTATGTCGGGCTGGAACTGATGTCGCTGTCGCTTTACGTCATCGCCGCCATTGATCGCGACAATGCGCGCTCCAGCGAAGCGGGGCTCAAATATTTCGTACTGGGAGCGCTTTCGTCCGGGCTTCTGCTTTATGGCGCCTCGCTCGTTTACGGGTTCACCGGCACGACGGCGTTCGAAGGCATTGCCGCCGCCGTCACGCAAGGGGCGCGGCCACCGCTCGGGCTGGTTTTCGGACTGGTTTTCCTTATCGCCGGCTTTGCCTTCAAGGTATCGGCTGTGCCGTTCCACATGTGGACGCCGGATGTTTATCAGGGCGCGCCGACACCGGTTGCGGCATTCTTCTCGGCCGCACCGAAGTTTGCCGCCATGGCGCTCTTTACCCGCGTCATGATCGGCGCTTTCCCCCAGGCGATCGCCGCCTGGCAGCAGGTGGTGGTCTTCATTGCCATCGCTTCCATGTTGCTTGGCGCCTTTGCGGCAATCGGCCAATCCAACATCAAGCGCCTGCTTGCCTATTCATCCATCGCCAATATGGGCTTTGCACTCGTTGGCCTGGCGAGCGCCACGTCGGCTGGGATCGAGGGTGTCCTCGTCTACATGCTCATCTATCTGTTCATGACGCTCGGGGTCTTTGCCTGCGTGCTGGCGATGCGTGGCCCGCAGGGCATGATCGAAAACGTCGAGGATCTGGCTGGCTTGTCGAAGACCAACCCGATGATGGCGTTTATCCTGGCCATGATGATGTTCTCGCTTATCGGCGTGCCGCCACTCGCCGGGTTTTTTGGCAAGTATCTGGTTTTCCTTGCAGCCATCGAGGCGAAGCTTTACGCTTTGTCGATCATTGGCGTTCTATCCAGCGCTGTGGGTGCCTACTACTATTTGCGCATTATCAAAATCATGTATTTTGATGAGGTAAAACAGTCGCTTGGCCCGGTTCCCTCCGAGGTCAAGCTGGTGTTGGGCGTCAGTGGTGCCTTCGTTGTGCTCTTTGCCCTCTATCCCGGGCCCCTTTATTCCGCCGCATCGGCGGCCGCAAAATCCCTTTTTTAAATAATCGATTTGCCAGGAGTTCCTGTCTTTGTCTAATGCGCAATTGTTGTTCGTCCCGCTCGGCGGTGTCGGCGAAATCGGGATGAATCTGGCGCTTTACGGTCTGAAGGAGGGAAATAAGACTTCTTGGCTGATGGTAGATTGCGGTGTCACCTTCGGCGAGGGGGCGGGCCTTCCAGGCATCGACGTTCTGATGGCCGACACGCGCTTCATCGAAGAGCGCAAACGCCAGCTTACCGCCATTGTCCTGACCCATGGTCATGAAGACCATATCGGTGCGCTGCTCGATCTGTGGCCGCGGCTGGGATGTGATATCTACTGCACGCCGTTCACCGCCGGCCTGCTGACGGCAAAGGCCGAGGAAGAGCGCGGCGCGCCTGATCTGCCGCTCAAGGTGA
Organism: Raskinella chloraquaticus (SeqCode); assembly: GCF_021731865.1. Classification (NCBI taxonomy): domain Bacteria; kingdom Pseudomonadati; phylum Pseudomonadota; class Alphaproteobacteria; order Hyphomicrobiales; family Phreatobacteraceae; genus Raskinella (SeqCode); species Raskinella chloraquaticus (SeqCode). Next base: position 145,123 of record NZ_JAKFWN010000006.1, read on the forward strand.
TTGCGGCTGGCGGGCGGGTGAAAATCGCAGGGTTCGATGTTGAATTCCTGCCGGTTGCCCATTCGATTCCCGAAAGTCACGCGCTGGCGATCCGCACCAAGGCCGGCAATGTCATCCATACGGGCGACTGGAAGATTGATCAGACGCCGCCCCTGGGCGAGCGCACCGAGATCGAGCGCTTTGAAGCCGTGGCGCGCGACGGCGTCGACGTGCTTATTGGCGATTCAACCAATGCGGTGCGCCAGGGGCGCTCGCCATCGGAAGCTGATGTCGGCAAGGTGCTGGAAACATTGGTTCGCGAGGCGCCGGCGCGCGTGGCGGTCACTTTGTTTGCCTCGAATATCGGACGTATCGACCAGATCGCCCGGGCGGGTATTGCGGCGCGGCGCAGCATTGTTGTCATTGGCCGGGCGCTTGAGCGCAATATTCGCGTTGCGCGCGGGCTTGGCTATCTTGCCGATCTGCCACCCTTTCAAGGCATGGATGCCTTCGGTTATCTGCCCCGCGAAAACTGCCTGGCGCTGATGACGGGCAGTCAGGGCGAGGAGCGCTCGGCGCTGGCGCGCGTGGCGCGCGGCGAGCACCCGCATGTCGCGCTGTCGAAGGGTGACCGCGTGATCTTTTCCTCGCGTACCATTCCCGGCAATGAGCGCGGCGTTGGCGCGCTGCAGAACGGGCTGGTCAACCAGGGGGTCGAACTCATCACCGACCGCACCCATATGGTGCATGTGTCGGGTCATCCGCGCACGGATGAAATGCGCGAGCTTTATGAGGCGATCAAGCCGAAAACGGTCGTTCCGGTTCACGGCGAGGCGCTGCATCTGGGCGAGCACGCAAGGCTCGCGCGCGAATGGGGCTATGACAGTTTTGATCGGGCCCGCAACGGGCTGATGCTCAACCTCGCGCCCGGTCCCGTGGCGATCATCGACAAGGTGCCAAGCGGCAGGCTGCTGAAAGACGGCCAGTTGCTCATTTCCGAAAGCGACAGCCCGGTGGTTGCCGAGCGTCGCCGTCTGGCGTTTTCCGGCGTGGTGTCGATTGCCATTGCCATGTCGTCCAAGGGCGAGATGATGGGAGATCCGGAAATTGCGCTGACCGGAGTGCCGGAGGCCGGTCTTTCGGATGAAGACATGGAAGATGTCGTTGCGGAAGCCGCAGTCGAGGCGGTGACGCGGCTGCCCAAAAGTCGTCGTAAGGATGCAGCGGCAGTCGAGGACGCGATTGCGCGTGCGGTACGCTCGGCGGTCAACGAGGAATGGGGCAAAAAGCCGGTGTGCCACGTGCTGGTGGTCATCGTATAATCAGCATCTTCTGGAGAGGTGAGGTCAGGCGGTATGATCGGCAGGCTTAATCATGTGGCGATTGCGGTTCCTCGTCTGGCGGAGGCGATGGCTGTTTACGGTCATACACTCGGCGCCAAGATGAGCGCGCCGCTTGCCCAGCCCGAACACGGGGTGACGGTCGTTTTCATCGAATTGCCGAACACCAAGATCGAGCTTCTTGAACCGCTCGGCGAGAATTCCCCGATTGCGAAATTTCTGGAGCGCAACGGCGAAGGCGGCATTCATCACGTGTGCTATGAAGTTGATGACATTCTTGCGGCGCGCGATCAGCTGAAAGGGCAGGGCGCGCGGGTGCTGGGGGATGGAACGCCAAAAATCGGCGCTCATGGCAAGCCGGTGCTGTTTCTGCATCCAAAAGATTTCTGCGGAACCCTCGTCGAGCTTGAACAGGTATGAGACGATGAGCTGGCGCATCGCTCTTGGTCTTTATCTCGTCATCTGGTGGACGATTCTGTTTGCTGTTCTGCCCTTCGGCGTTCGCTCGCAGGCCGAGGACGGGGCGGTGGTGCCCGGCAGCGAGGCTGCAGCGCCCATCAGGCCACTTCTGCTGCGCAAGGCGATGATCACCAGCGTCCTGGCGGCGATTATTCTTTTTGTCGTGTGGCTGGCGATCCATTTTCGGATTTTTGCCAGCTAAGGGTCGAACGTGTGTCCACAAAACAAAACAAGGCCTCTCGGCCTTGCAAAGTTACGCAATTTCGTCGCTTTACGCGCCATGCCCGAGGGGCTAACGCACTCTACGCTCTTCTTTCACGCCCAACCTTTATCCAAGCTCTTATGCACTGACGTGCGTCGGCCCGGTTTCCTCCCTCGACTTGATGGGACGCTGCGCTCACGAGCGCGGCATTGCCCCCTTTCGAGTGACCGAAACTTAGCGCATTCCTGACCGCTTGTCACTATGTCGATTGCATGACGTCAAGAGCAAAGAATAGCCGGTCAGGCTTGCGTTTCGCCCACGGGTGCGCTTGATCGACAAACGCTGTATCGATTCATGAAAGAGATCCCGCGCATGCGCCTGAGCGAATTCTATCTCCCGATCCTGCGAGATACACCGAAGGAAGCCGAAATCGTCTCGCACCGGCTGATGCTGCGTGCGGGCATGATCCGACAGGAAGCGGCGGGCAGCTATACCTGGCTGCCGCTCGGTTTGCGGGTTCTGGCGCGGGTTGAGCAGATCGTGCGCGAGGAACAGGATCGCGCGGGCGCCATCGAGCTCAAAATGCCGACCTTGCAATCGGCCGAGCTGTGGAAGGAATCGGGGCGCTATGATGATTACGGGCAGGAAATGCTGCGCATTGCTGATCGTCATGGCCGGGACATGCTTTATGGGCCGACGAATGAGGAGATGATCACGGCGATCTTCCGCGCCTCCGCCCAGTCCTATCGCGATGTGCCGAAAATTCTCTATCACATCCAGTGGAAGTTCCGCGACGAGGTGCGCCCGCGTTTCGGGGTCATGCGCAGCCGCGAATTTCTGATGAAAGACGCCTATTCCTTTGATGTCGATGAGGCAGGCGCGCGCCATTCTTACAACCGCATGTTCGTGTCGTATCTGCGCACTTTCGCGCGAATGGGCTTAACCGCCATCCCGATGCGGGCTGATACCGGACCGATCGGCGGCGATCTCAGCCATGAATTCATCATTCTGGCGGAAACGGGTGAGTCGGAGGTATTCTGCCATCGCAGCTATCTCGATCTCGCCACCCCGCCTGACACGGTCGATTACAAGGACGTTGCCGGCCTGCAGGCAATCGTCGGGCGCTTCACCAGCGCCTATGCGGCGACGTCGGAAATGCATGACAAGGAAGCCTACGAGCAGATCGGCGTGGTGGACCGCGTGTCGGCGCGCGGCATCGAAGTCGGCCATATTTTCTACTTCGGCACCAAATATTCCGCGCCGATGGGACTGAGCGTCACGGCGGGAGATGGCAGCAAATCACCGCTCCATATGGGGTCTTATGGCATCGGGCCGACGCGTCTGGTTGCCGCCCTCATCGAGGCCAATCATGACAAGGACGGCATCATCTGGCCGCATGCGGTCGCGCCCTTTGATGTCATGATCCTCAATCTGAAGGCGGGTGATGTGGCAACCGACACAGCCTGTGCCACCGTCGAAAAGGCGATCGGCGCAGCGGGCAAGCAGAGCCTCGTCGACGATAGCGCGGAGCGGCCGGGCGGAAAATTCGCGACCGCTGATCTCATCGGCATTCCCTGGCAGGTGATCGTTGGCCCCAAGGGGCTTGCCAGTGGCGAGGTCGAACTGAAGGAGCGGCGCAGCGGCCAGCGCCACACTCTGAGCGTCGAGAGCGCGCTTGCCAGGTTGACGCAATGACGATGGCCGCTGCCACAATGGTGCCGGCGCGCGAGGCGGATGGCCGCAAGACCTCACCTTTCGCGGCATTCGAGTGGTTGCTTGCCTGGCGTTACCTGCGGGCACGGCGCAAGGAAGGTGCCTTCTCGGTGATCGCCGGATTTTCTTTTGTCGGTATCCTGCTGGGCGTGGCGGCCCTCATCATCGTGCTGGCGGTGATGAATGGTTTTCGCAAGGAGCTGACGTCGAAAATTCTTGGCGTCAATGGCCATTTGCTGGTGCAGCCCATCGACAAGCCCTTTACGGATTACGACGAGATTGTTCAGCAGTTCAGGAAGGTCAAGGGCGTGACCCAGGTCGTGCCGTTTGTCGAAGGGCAGGGGTTTGCCAGCGGGCAGGCTGCCGGGCTTGGCTCGGGCGTGCTGGTGCGCGGGGTTGGCGAGGCTGAACTCAGGCAGCTTCCCGGCATCAGCGGCAATGTGCGGGCGGGTACGCTGGAAGGCTTCGAGGAGCGCGGCGGCATCGTCATCGGCCGGCGGCTGGCCAATGCGCTGGGGGTGCAGGTCGGGGATAATGTGACCTTGCTTGGACCTGACGGCCCGCGCACGGCGTTTGGTGCGACACCTCGGCGCAAAACCTATCCCGTCGAGGCGATCTTCGAAATCGGCATGTCGGACCTTGATACGGTGCTCGTCTTCATGCCGCTTGGCGAAGCGCAGGCGTTCTACAATCAACCGGAACGGGTGACGGCGATCGAGGTTTATACCAGCAATCCCGACCGGCTCAACGAGGTCCGCGAGGGGCTTAACAACGCGGTCGAGCGCGCGATTTATGTCGGTGACTGGCGCCAGCGCAACGGGGCGCTGTTCAATGCGCTGCAGGTCGAGCGCAACGTGATGTTCCTTATCCTCACGCTGATCGTTCTGGTGGCAGCGCTCAACATCATCTCCGGCCTCATCATGCTGGTGAAGGACAAGGCCCATGACATCGCCATCCTGCGCACCATGGGCGCAACGCGCGGGACGATCCTGCGCGTGTTCCTGATTGTCGGCGCCTCGATTGGTGTGGTCGGCACGCTTGGCGGTCTGGCGCTTGGCCTTCTCGTCTGCGCCAACATCCAGTCCATCCAGGATGCGGTCTCCTGGGCGTCGGGCACCAATCTGTGGGACCCGACGGTGCGCTTTCTGACCCAGATTCCCGCCGATATCGACCGCGGTGAGACGGTTGCCGTTATCTGCATGGCGCTCACCCTGTCTCTGCTGGCGACGCTCTACCCGTCATGGCGGGCAGCAGCGCTCGATCCGATTGACGCGCTGCGCTACGAATGACGGCGATCGCCCCCCTGATCATCACCGATGTGGTGCGCCGCTACGCGCAAGGGTCTGGCGCGCTCACCGTTCTTGATGGCGCCAGCCTGCGCCTTGCGGCAGGTGAGATCGTGGCGCTGGTGGCGCCATCAGGCGCGGGTAAATCGACGCTGCTGCATATGGCCGGATTGCTGGAGCGCCCCGATAGCGGGGATGTTCTGATTGATGGCGTCGCAACCGCGCGACTGGCCGACGGCGAACGGACGCGGCTCAGGCGCAATCGCATTGGATTTGTCTATCAGTTCCATCATCTCCTGCCGGAATTCTCGGCGCGCGAAAATGTGGTTCTCGCCCAGCAGATTGCCGGCGAAGAGATTGGCCGGGCGCGGCTGCGGGCCGATGAATTGCTGGCGATGCTGGGGCTGGCCAAGCGCCTCCACCATCGCCCCGGCGAGCTTTCAGGCGGCGAACAGCAGCGCGTCGCCATTGCGCGGGCCATCGCCAACCGACCGGCAATCCTGCTTGCCGATGAGCCGACCGGCAATCTTGATCCGAAAACTGCGCAGGACGTGTTCCACACGCTGCGTGACGTGGTGCGCAACAGTTCTCTGGCGGCGCTGATTGCCACCCATAACATGGATATCGCCGCGCAAATGGACCGCCGCGTCTCCTTGCTGGATGGAAAAATACGTTCTGAATGAAGGCGTTATCTACTGTTTTTCTCTGTCACTTGACAAAAGAACAAAACAAGAACAATAAGATGTCATCTACCAAGGGAGAGAAAAATGATGCAAGCGATTTTCGATGAAGCGGCAGCATTGGTGTGTGTCGGGTTGTTCACCGCCTCGACCTGGCTGTGGCTGGCGACCTTTGCCGGGGGATGATGACGACGTGCTGCGGATGCATGTCTTGCCTTTAGCCGATCAGGACGTCAGTTTGGCTGCTCACGGCAAGAGGAGCGCAGATTGGCACGGCAGGCCCAGCCAGCAGGCAAGACCAGATCAGGACCGGGCTTTGTTCATTTACGGGTGAGTTCTGCCTATTCGCTTCTGGAAGGCGCCTTGCCGGTCGGTGTGCTGGTTGACCTTGCCAAAGCGGATCATCAGCCGGCAATCGCCGTTGCCGACGGCAATAACCTCTTCGGTGCTCTTGAATTCTCCGAAAAGGCGTCGGGTTCCGGCGTCCAGCCCATCATCGGCATGCGGCTATGCGTTGATTTTGCTGATCGTGAACCTGCGCGCGACGGGCGATTGCCGGGTTTGGGACATATCGTTGTGCTGGCTCAGGACGAGGTAGGGTATCGCAATCTCATGGTCCTTTCGAGCCGCGCCCATCTTGATTCGCCCGCCGGGGGCGACATTCACGTTGGCTGGGCGGTGCTTGAAGCCCATGCGAGCGGATTGATCGCCCTCACTGGCGGGGCTGGCGGGCCGATTGACGAGGTGTTGAAAGAGGGGCGCCATGAAGAGGCGCGCGCGCGGCTTGCGCGTCTTGCGGCACTTTTCGAACGGCGGCTCTATGTGGAAATCCAGCGCCATGGCCTGGCGCTCCAGCGGCGGGTCGAGGGGCCACTGGTCGAGCTTGCTGACGCCGCGGGCCTGCCGCTTGTCGCGACGAATGATTGCCATTTTGCCCGCCGCGAGGATTACGAGGCGCATGATGCGCTGTTGTGCATTGCCGAAGGCCGGCATCTGGCCGAAACGGATCGCCGGCAATTGACGCCGGAGCATTATCTGAAGAGCCGGGCTGAGATGGTGGCCCTGTTCAGCGATTTGCCGGAGGCGCTCGCCAACAGCGTCGAGATCGCCCGGCGATGTCATGTGCGCCCGCTGGTGCGCCCGCCGATCCTGCCGCGCTTCACCAGCGCAGGGGAGGGCGACGGGCTGGCGAGTGAGGCCAGCGAATGTCGTCGGCAGGCGGAGGATGGACTGGCGCGGCGGCTGGCCGGGCATGGACCAGCGTCTGGTCTTGCCGTGGCCGATTATCACCGGCGTCTTGATTTCGAACTCGAAGTGATCGAGCGGATGAAATATCCCGGCTATTTCCTGATCGTCGCTGATTTCATCAAATGGGCGAAGGCGCGCGGCATTCCCGTCGGCCCGGGGCGTGGGTCCGGCGCGGGATCGCTCGTTGCCTATGCGCTGACAATTACTGATCTTGACCCGTTGCGCTTCGGGCTTTTCTTCGAGCGCTTCCTCAACCCCGAGCGCGTGTCGATGCCGGATTTCGACATCGATTTCTGCCAGGAGCGGCGTGATGAGGTGATTGGCTATGTGCAGGAGCGCTATGGGCGCGACCGGGTGGCGCAGATCATCACCTTCGGTACGTTGCAGGCGCGCGGCGTCATGCGCGATGTGGGGCGTGTTCTCGAAATGCCCTATGGCCAGGTCGACAAGCTGACCAAGCTGGTGCCGCAGAACCCGGCGGCCCCGGTCCGCCTGCAGCAGGCGATTGCAGGCGAGCCTAAATTGTCGCAGGAGGCTGCCGACAATCCGGTGGTGCGGCGCATGCTCGACATCGCCGGCAAGCTTGAGGGCCTCAATCGCCATGCCTCCACCCATGCCGCCGGGCTGGTGATTGCCGATCGGCCGCTCGAACAGCTGGTACCGCTTTACCGCGACCCCAAATCCAGCATGCCGGTGACCCAGTTCAACATGAAATGGGTGGAGCAGGCGGGGCTCGTCAAATTCGATTTTCTGGGGTTGAAAACGCTGACGGTCTTGCAATCGGCGGTTGAATTGCTGAGCAAGCGTGGTGTGGCCATTGATCTTTCGGCCATACCGCTTGATGACGCCCCGACATTTGCCATGCTGTCGGCTGGCGATACGGTTGGCGTCTTCCAGCTTGAAAGTTCGGGCATGCGCCGTGCCGTGCTCGACATGCGGCCTGATCGCTTCGAGGACCTCATCGCGCTCGTTGCCCTCTACCGTCCAGGACCAATGGCGAACATCCCTATCTACTGTATGCGCAAGCATGGCGAGGAGCCGATCGAATATATTCACCCCGTGCTGGCGCCGATCCTCAACGAGACCTTTGGCGTCATCACCTATCAGGAGCAGGTGCAGCAGATTGCCCGTGATCTGGCCGGCTACAGCCTTGGAGAAGCCGATCTTCTCAGGCGTGCCATGGGTAAAAAGATCCAGGCGGAAATGAACGCCCAGCGCGGGCGCTTTGTCAGCGGCGCGGTGGAGCGCAATGTGCCGCGCGGCGATGCCGAGGCAATTTTCGATGCCTGCTCGAAATTTGCCGAATATGGCTTCAACAAGGGCCATTCGGCGCCTTATGCGTTGATCAGCTACCAGACAGCCTATCTCAAGGCCAATTTCCCGGTTGAATTTCTTGCAGCGTCCATGACGCATGAAAGCAGCGACACGGACAAGCTGTCGGAATTTCGCGAAGAAGCGCGCCGGCTGGGAATTCGGATCCGCCCGCCAAATATCAATGAAGGGGGGGCGGTTTTCGACGTGGCGCAAGGCGAGATCATTTATGCGCTGGCAGCGCTCAAGGGGGTGGGCAAGGCGGCCGTCGAGCAGGTGATGGCAGTCCGCGCCAGCGGCGGGCCGTTTCGCGACATGGATGATTTCACCAGCCGCATCCCCCCGCGTACCGTCAACAAGCGGATGGTGGAGACGCTGGCGGCGGCCGGGGCATTTGACTGTTTTGATGTTGATCGCGCTGCGGCCTTTGCCGGGGCGGAGCGCATTTTGACCCTTATCCAGTCGCAGGATGACGGGCAGAGCGGGCAGGGCGGCCTGTTCAGCGATGACAGCGCGCGGCGACGCCTGCGTCTGCCTGCAGCCGAACCATGGCTGCCCAGCGAGCGTCTGCAGAAGGAATATGACGCGATCGGCTTTTTTCTGTCCGGCCATCCGCTCGATGATTATCGCCCGATATTGCAACGGCTGCGGGTGCAGAATATCGCGGATTTCCAGAAGGCGGCGCGGGCCGGGGCGAGCGTTGGCAAGCTGGCGGGCGTGGTGTTGGCAAAGCAGGAACGGCGAACCAAAACTGGCAATAAAATCGCCATTCTGACGTTATCGGATGCCTCCGGCAGCTATGAAGTGGTGTGTTTTCAGGATCTTCTCAACAGTGCGCGCGATATGTTCGAGAGCGGCAACCGGTTGCAACTCATGGTTGGTGCGGAGGCAAGCGGCGATGAGGTGAGGTTGCGCCTGCGCAGTGTGGAGCGGCTTGATGATGTCGCAAGCCAGGCAGCCAGCAGTCAGTCTCTGCGTATTTTCTGTCGCGACGAGCGCCCTCTCGACGGGGTCGCGCGCCGGCTGGCGGGGCGTGGCAGGGCGCAGGTGTCGTTCGTCCTGCTGCTTGATGGCGCGCGCGAGGTCGAGATCAAGCTGCCCGGCGGCTTTGACGTCTCGCCGCAGATCGCGAGCGCCATCAAGGCGGTTCCCGGCGTGGTCAGCGTCGAGCAGGCGTGATCGGGCAGGCAATGTCATGTCGGACCTTGCGCTTTGCGGGTAATCAGGCTAGGAGCGCGCCATCTCACACGCGACGGGGATGGTGACGGGTTACCCGTTACCAACTCCACCGGTGCCGATCATGTCGGCTGGCGTCGCGGCGGTCCAACCGGAATTACAGGAGAATGAGCCATGGCTCTGCCGGAAATTTCTATGCGTAACCTGCTGGAAGCAGGTGTTCATTTCGGCCATCAATCGCATCGCTGGAATCCCAAGATGTCGCCCTTTCTCTATGGGGTGCGCAACGGGGTGCACATCATCGACCTGTCGCAGACGGTGCCGATGCTGCATCGCGCGCTCCAGGCGATCTCGGACGTGGTGTCGGGTGGCGGGCGTGTGTTGTTCGTGGGTACGAAACGCCAGGCGCAGGACGTGGTGGCGGAAGCTGCCAAGCGCTGTGGTCAGTTCTACGTCAACCGCCGCTGGCTCGGCGGGACGCTGACCAACTGGAAAACGGTGTCGAATTCGATCTCGCGCCTGAAGAAGCTTGAAGAAATGCTCGCGGGCGAGGCCCAGGGTTTCACCAAGAAAGAGCGCCTGACGCTGCAGCGCGAAATGGAAAAGCTTGATTCGTCGCTGGGCGGCATCAAGAACCTCGGTGGCGTGCCGGAAATCATTTTCGTTATCGATACCAACAAGGAAGATATTGCCATCAAGGAGGCGACGCGTCTTGGCATTCCGGTGGTGGCGATCATCGATTCCAATTCCGATCCTGACGGCATCCAGTACGCGGTTCCAGGCAATGACGATGCCGGGCGGGCGCTTGCCTATTATTGCGACATCGTCAGCCGCGCCGTGGTGGATGGCATTCGCCGCGGGCAGGGCGATTCAGGCGTTGATATCGGCGCCATGGCTGAACCAGCCGGCGAAGAGGCGATGGCAGCCGGCGCCTGACACGCCGTCATCAACGGCGATACTGGGCGTGGTGTACTTCCGACAGGCGGGCAAGGTGCCCGCCCTCATGGCATGAACGAAACGGGGAACAGCAATGGCTGAGATCACGGCTGCGGCAGTCAAGGATTTGCGCGAGAAGACCGGCGCGGGGATGATGGATTGCAAGGCAGCACTTGTCGAAAATGCCGGCGATATCGAGGCGGCGGTCGACTGGCTGCGCAAGAAGGGTCTGTCGAAGGCTGCCAAGAAATCGGGCCGGATTGCCGCCGAAGGGGCTGTCGGCCTGAAGGTTGCCGGCAAGCGGGCGGCAGTGGTGGAAGTGAATTCGGAAACGGATTTCGTTGCCCGCAACCAGCAATTCCAGGAATTGGTGCGGGTGATTGCCGGCGTTGCGGAGCAGGTGGGGGAAGATGTCGCAGCTATTCTTGCTGCCGCAGCACCTGCTGGCGGGACGATTTCCGATGCGATCGCCAGTGCCATCGCGACGATTGGCGAGAACATCACGTTGCGCCGCGCCGGCGTGCTGAGCGTCGATGAGGGAGCGGTGGCGAGCTATATACACAACATGGTTGCCGACGGGCTGGGCAAGATCGGCGTGGTGGTGGCGCTTCAGTCAAGCGGCAAGAGCGATGAATTGCTGACGCTTGGTCGCCAGATTGCCATGCATATCGCCGCTGCCAATCCGCTGGCAGTGGATCCCGCCGGCATTGACGCTGACACGGTTGCTCGTGAGCGCGCAATCCTCGCTGAAAAAGCCACCGCGCAGGGAAAACCCGCAAATGTGATCGACAAGATCGTCGAATCGGGGCTGAAGAGCTATTACAAGGAAGTTTGTCTGCTCGATCAACCTTTCGTCGTTGACCCTTCCAAGAGTGTCGGACAGGCGCTCAAGGAATGCGAAGGACGGGTTGGCGCGCCAGTCAAGCTGACCGCCTTCCGGCGTTACGCGCTCGGCGAGGGCATCGAGAAACAGTCAAACGATTTTGCCGCTGAAGTGGCCGCGGCGGCAGGCACGCGCTGAGCGCGGATGCAGCAACGTTGCAAGGCGGCCGCAAGGCCGCCTTTTTCATAAGGGCTGGGAGACAACATGGCAGGCTGGAAACGCGCATTGGTCAAAGTCTCCGGCGAAGCGTTGATGGGGCCGGATGCATTCGGTTTTCACCCCGAGACGATGGCGCGTATCGCCCGCGACCTGGCGGATGCGCATTCGACGGGCGTCGAGATCGGCGTGGTGGTGGGCGGTGGTAATCTGGTGCGCGGCGTCAAGATCGCCGAAAAGGGCATTGATCGTGTCGTCGGTGATCACATGGGGATGCTCGCAACCGTCATGAACGCACTGGCCCTGCAAGGCGCGCTGACCGCGATCGGGGTGGAGAGCCGCGTGTTGTCGGCGATTTCGGTGCCGACGATGTGCGAGGATTATGCCCGGCAAAAAGCGGTTCATCATCTTGAAAACGGCCGTATCGCCATCCTTGCCGGCGGCACTGGCAATCCGTTCTTCACAACCGATACGACGGCGGTTTTGCGCGCGGCCGAAGCCTCGTGTAGCGTCATCCTCAAGGCAACCAATGTCGATGGCATCTATGATGCCGATCCGAAAAAAATTGCCGGAGCGAAACGCTTTGACACTATTTCGGCGCAGGAGGCGCTTGATCGACGTTTGCAGGTGATGGATACGGCAGCGTTTGCGTTGGCGCGTGAAAACGGTCTGCCTATTATCGTCTTTTCCATCCATGAGCCGGGCGCGATTGCGGCTGCACTCAAAGGGGAGGGGCGGTTCACTCTTGTGACGCCGTGAGGACTGATTGATCGCTGCGGTAAGCAGCGGCTGTAGAATGCAACAGGGTTCACCGCGTATCGTGTCGCGGATGCCGAACCGGGGAGAGAAAATATGGCGGTTCAGGAATTCAACATCGCCGAGGTCAAGCGCAAGATGCAGAACTCGCTCAATGTGCTCAAGGGCGAGTTCGCCGGCCTTCGCACGGGCAGGGCATCGCCGGGATTGCTCGACCCGATCATGGTCGACGCCTACGGGTCAAAGATGGCGCTCAAGGAAGTGGCAACCGTCAGCGTCCCTGAATCACGCATGCTGTCGGTGCAGGTCTGGGACAAGGGATTGGCGCCAGCGGTCGACAAGGCGATCCGCGAATCCAATCTCGGCCTTAATCCGATGCTGGAAGGGGCGGTGCTGCGCATCCCTATCCCTGAACTGAGCAAGGATCGCCGGCAGGAGCTGGTGAAGGCTGCCAATCGCTACGCGGAAGCAGCGCGGGTGGCGGTGCGCCACGTGCGGCGCGATGGCATGGACCATCTGAAGAAGCTGGAGAAGGACGGGCACAAGAGCGAGGATGATATCGCGCGCCTCTCGGACCAGGTGCAAAAGGCAACGGATGAGGCCATTGCCGAGATCGATAAATCGCTGGCCACCAAGGAAAAGGACGTCATGCAGGTATGACACGGGCTGGTGGATCACACCCATGACGGTCGATGCGCCGCGCCGCCAACATGTCGCTGCACCGGCACAGGCATGCCTGCCGCGCCATGTTGCCATCATCATGGACGGCAATGGACGGTGGGCGCGCCAGCGCAATCTGCCGCGTGTGGTCGGTCATCAGCGCGGCGTTGAGGCCGTTCGTCGCGCCGTCAAGGCGGCGAGCGCGCTCGGGGTGGAAATCCTGACGATCTACTCGTTTTCAGCTGAAAACTGGTCGCGGCCAATCGACGAAGTATCAGAGCTGATGTCGCTCCTGAAGCGCTTCATTCGCAGCGATTTGCAGGAGCTTCATGCCAGTGGCGTGCAGATCCGCATCATTGGCGAACGCCTGTCACTTGATCCAGATATTGCCGCGTTGCTCGATGAGGCGGAAACGCTGACCCGCAACAATTCCCGTCTCAAGCTGGTGGTTGCCTTCAACTATGGCGGGCGGCAGGAATTGGTCGAGGCCGCACGCATTCTGGCGCGTCGCGTGGCGGCTGGCACGCTTGATCCGGCAGCGATCACGGCAGATATGCTCGCCGAGGGGCTGCACACCCATGATATCGGCGATCCGGACATGGTGATCCGCACCTCAGGCGAACAACGCCTCTCCAATTTTCTGCTGTGGCAATCCGCCTATTCTGAGTTTGTGTTCCTGCCGGTCTTGTGGCCTGATTTCGATCAGACATGGTTTGAGACGGCGCTGGCTGAATATGCCAGTCGCGAGCGCCGCTTTGGTGGCGTGTCGTCAAAGGCGGGGATGTGACCAATGTTTGAAACCGGCCCGGCCGCGCAGAAAATACCGCGCTTTCCGCCGCTGACCGACGAGTTGAAGAAGCGGGTGATCTCCGCTCTCTTGCTTGCTCCGTTGGGTTTCTCGGTGGCTTTTTTCGGCGGCTGGTTTGCGGTTGTGATCACCACGTTCGTGGCCATGCTGATCTTGAGCGAATGGAACGATGTCACCAGCGACGGGCGCGCGCGGGGCTGGTTTGCCTTCGAGATTGCCGTTGCTGCCTTTACGGCCATCGCCCTGATCGCCAGATGGGAATGGGTGGCGTTGCTCGGTCTGGTCGCTGTCGCCTGTCTGACGGTATTTCTGGCGCTGCGTGGGTCGAACGCCGCCTGGGCAACCGGTGGGCTCATCTATGCGCTGTCGCTGCCATTATCGATCGTCATCTTGCTCAACAGTGCGCGATGGGGGTTTGAGGCAGCCGTTTTCATCTGCTTCGTGATCTGGACGACAGATGTGTTTGCCTATTTCGCCGGCAAGGGAATTGGTGGCCCGAAGCTGTGGCCAGCGATCAGCCCCAAGAAGACGTGGGCGGGGTTTATCGCCGGATTGACTGGCGGCGTGATAGCGGGTGGCGTCATGAGCCTTATTCTCGGCCTGGTCTGGTCGCTGCCGCTGGCGTTACTGGCTTTCGCGTTGTCGCTTGCCGGGCATGGCGGCGATCTGTACGAATCCTGGGTGAAGCGTCATTTCGACAAAAAGGATTCCGGCCAGCTCATTCCTGGACATGGAGGGATCATGGACCGCATGGACGGGCTGCTTGCGGCGTTCGTGCTTGCCATGGTGATTGGCGTGGCGCGGGGCGGGCTCCATGATTGTGCCGGCGGCCTGTTGTCATGGTGAGCGCTCCGTTCGCGATGGCTGCACCCTCAGGGCTGGCACAAGCACGCAGCGTGTCGTTGCTTGGCGCCACCGGGTCAATCGGCGCGAGCACGGTTGATCTGCTGTTGCGCCATGCCGGCGCCTACAGCGTCGAAGCCGTCACCGCTCACCGTCGCGCCGACGAGCTTGCGGCGATTGCACGAAAACTGAAGGCCAAGGTCGCGGTTGTCGCCGATGCGACGGCTTATGGCGCGCTTAAGGCAGCGCTGAGCGGGTCGGGCATCGAGGCTGCGGCCGGCGATGAGGCGGTCGTCGAGGCGGCGGCCAGGCCTGTTGACATCTGCGTTGCGGCCATCGTCGGCTCGGCTGGCCTCAAAGCAACATTTGCCGCCGCAGGGGCTGCGAAAGCGTTGGCGCTGGCCAACAAGGAATCGCTTGTTTGTTCGGGCGAACTGCTCAACCAGGCTGTGCGCGCGTCGGGCGGTATCATGCTGCCGACCGATTCCGAGCATAACGCGATTTTCCAGATCTTGAACGGGCTTGATGCCAGGCACGCCGAGGAAATCATCCTGACGGCCTCAGGCGGCCCGTTTCGCGCTACCTCGCCGGCGCAGATGCGCCTTGTCAAACCTCAGGATGCGCTCAAACATCCGACATGGACCATGGGCGCCAAGATCACGATTGATTCCGCCACCCTGGTCAACAAAGGGCTGGAACTGATCGAGGCCCATCATCTGTTCGGCGTGGCACCTGACAAACTCAGCGTTCTCGTGCATCCCCAATCGATTATCCATGGGCTCGTGCGCTTTGCCGATGGATCGGTTCTGGCCCATCTCGGACCAGCCGATATGCGGGTGCCGATTGCCTCGTGCCTGGCCTGGCCACAGCGCATTGACAGCGGCGCCCGGCGCCTTGATCTGAGCGAGGTCGCGACGTTAACCTTCGAGGCTCCCGATCTGCAGCGTTTTGCCGGGCTTAAACTGACCCAGGACGCCATGATCGCTGGCGGGGGGGCGCCCTGTGTGCTCAACGCGGCTAACGAAATCGCCGTGGAAGCGTTTCTCGAGGGGCGCCTTGGTTTCATGGGCATTCCCGATCTCATCGCCGAAACACTGGATCTGTGCACCGGGCGGGGCATGACTGCGCCACCGGCCGATGTTCACGCGGTTCTGACGCTTGACGTCGAAGCGCGCCGTCTTGCCGCCCAGCTCTTGCCGCATATTGCAGCGAGAAGCTGGTAGTCGTCTTTATCTCGAACCAGCCGAGGTTGCTCAATGGACATCTTGTCCACCCTGCTTTCGCCCTTCAGCTTCGTTGCGACCTACTTTCTGCCGTTCATTTTTGTCCTCATCATCGTTGTATTTGTTCATGAGCTTGGCCATTTTCTGGTGGCACGATGGTGTGGGGTTGCGATCGAAAGTTTTTCGATCGGCTTTGGCAGCGAAATCGTTGGCTGGACCGACCGTCATGGCACGCGTTGGAAAATCGCCTGGATCCCGCTCGGCGGCTACGTGAAGTTTCTGGGCGATGATAACGTCGCCAGCGCCGGTGTGAGCCAGGCTGAGCTGGAGCGTATTCCTGCCGAAATGCGCGCCAGGACGTTTCAGGCGAAGTCGGTCTGGCAGCGCAGCCTGATTGCGGCGGCGGGGCCGCTCGCCAATTTCATGCTGTCGATTGTGATTTTTGCCACCTTGTTTGCGACAATCGGACGGACGACATCCGAAGCGCGTATTGACGCCATCGTTGCCGGCAGCCCGGCCGAAGCCGCCGGTTTCAGGATCGGCGATGTTGTCATCAGTGTGGATGGTCGCGACGTATCCACGTTTGGCGAAATGCAACGCCTGATTGCAACCTCCAATGGCCGCGAGCTTGAGATCATGGTGCGTCGTGGCGGCCTGCCGCAATCGTTGCGGGCGGCGGCCCGCGAACAGGAAAATGTCGATCGCTCGGGTCGCAAGCATCGCAGTTTTGTCCTCGGCCTGCGCACGCAGCCTGCTGCGGAAAACGTTCAGATCGAGCGCAGCGATCCACTGACGGCTTTGTGGCTTGGCACGCGCGAGACGTGGTTTGTCATCGACCGTACGTTCTCCTATATCGGCGACCTGTTTGCCGGCTATGCCTCGACGCAAGACCTTGGCGGGCCGATCCGTATCGCCGAAGCGTCCGGCGACGCGGCGACCGTTTCGTTCGCTGCCCTCATTTCGCTCACCGCCGTTTTGTCGGTTTCTATCGGACTTCTTAACCTTTTTCCCATTCCGATGTTGGATGGAGGGCACCTCGTGTTTTATGGTATCGAGGCTATCCTGGGGCGTCCGCTCTCGGAACGGGCGCAGGAAATCGGACTTCGCATCGGATTTGCGCTGGTTTTGATGCTGATGGTGATGGCGACGTGGAATGACCTGGCGCGGCTTTGGTCATCGTGACTGGTTTGCCACGGCGGTAAAGAAATGCTTGTCAGCGGCAGGAAAAGGTTTGCAGCGCGGAAATTACCCTGTAGAAGCATCGTGAGACTCATGCGTCGTGGTTCATATGAGATTGAAATCGCGACATAAAGATGGATTTTGGGAACATATGATTTTGATGTCTCTTTTCTCCTCGCGACAAGTTCGGGCAGCCGCCTTTGTGTTGGCGCTTGTGGTGTGCTTTGCCGGCAGCTCGGTGGCTTTTGCGCAGCAGGTTGTCGTCAGAGGTAACCAGCGTGTGGAAGAGAGCACGGTCAAATCCTATCTGAATCTGACGCAAGGGCAGGCTTTCGACGAAACGCGCCAGAACGACGCGATCAAGGCGTTGTTTGCAACGGGCCTGTTCCAGGACGTCAATATTTCGAGCCAGGGGAGCACGATCATTGTCACCGTGGTTGAGAACCCGGTCGTCAACCGCATCGCCTTCGAAGGCAATCGCAAGGTTGATTCCGCAACGTTGACGAAGGAAGTTGAAAGCAAGCCACGGGGCATTTTCACGCGCGCCCGTGTGCAGGCGGATGTCCAACGCATCGTCGATGTCTACCGCCGCCAGGGTCGCTTTGATGCAACCGTCGAGCCTAAAGTCATCGAGCTTGAGCGCGGCCGCGTCGACCTGGTCTTCGAGGTCAATGAAGGCGACAAGACGAAGGTCGAGCGTATTACGTTCATCGGCAATCATTCTTTCACGACAAGGCGCTTGCGTGACATCGTCACGACGACTGAGTCGAATTTCCTGTCTTTCCTGAAAACGTCGGATGTGTACGATCCTGATCGCGTGAATGTCGATCAGGAATTGCTGCGGCGTTTTTATCTGAAAAACGGCTATGCGGATTTTCGCGTCGTCTCGGCGGTCGCTGATTTTGACCGTGATCGCAATGCCTTCTTCATTACCTTCACGCTCGACGAGGGCGAGCGTTACAATTTCGGCGTCGTTGAAATTGAATCAAATGTTCCCCAGGTGGACGCGGCAACATTGCGCGATTTTGTGCGCAGCAAGCCAGGAGCGGTGTACAATGCCGACCTGATCGACAAATCGCTTGAAGATTTGTCGGTGGAAATCTCGCAGCGCGGCTTCCCGTTCGCGCAGGTGCGCCCGCGCGGCGACCGAGATGCCAAGACGCGCACGGTGGGTGTGACGTATGTGATCGAGGACGCGCCGCGTCTTTATGTCGATCGCATCAATATCCGCGGCAATACACGCACGCTTGATTCCGTCATCCGTCGTGAGTTCGATCTCGCCGAGGGTGACGCCCTCAATCGCGTTCTGGTGGACAGGGCCGAGCGCCGGCTGAACCAGCTGGGTTACTTCAAATCAGTCAAGATCACACGCGAGCCGGGAAGTGATCCTGACCGTGTGGCGCTCAATGTGAACATTGAGGAACAGTCGACTGGCGAAGTGTCGTTTGGTGTCGGTTATGCAACCAATGATGGTATTTTGGGTGACGTGTCGATCTCGGAGCGAAATTTCCTTGGCCGTGGACAGTTTGTGAAAGCGACCGTTGGGGCCGGGCAGCGGACACGTAACGTCGATCTGTCGTTTACCGAGCCCTATTTTCTTGATCGCCGCCTTTCGTTTGGTGTTGATTTCTTCTATCGCGAGAATCTGATTTCAAACACCAACGCGTTTAATCAACAGATTTTAGGCGGTGGTCTGCGTGCCGGCGTCCAGTTCTCGGAAGAGCTGAGCGGCCAGGCGCGCTATCGCGGCTTCTCTCAGCTGATCGATATTCCGCTGCAGTTCCGCAATTGTATTGTTCCCGGCCGCGTGTCGGCTGGCGATACGATTGATGCAAACGGTGTTGCATCCTGCCTCAACGATGGCGAGGCGACGCGCGCGATCATTTCGGCAAACGGGCGGGTGTTTGTCTCGCAGATTGGCTTCACGCTTGCCTATAATCGGCTTGATCAACAGAAAAACCCGCGTAACGGCGTTTATGGTGAGCTTGGTTTTGATCTGGCTGGCGTCGGTGGCGATGTCAATTATGCCCGTTTCACCGGTGAGGTTCGCGGTTATTACAATTTCTACGAGGATCTGGTCGCCTATGTGAAGCTGCAGGGTGGCCATATCAGCGGATGGGGAAACAAGCCCCTGCGTGTCATCGATACCTTCTTCAAGGGTGGCGATCTGGTTCGTGGCTTCCAGACATCAGGTCTTGGACCTCGTGACATTTCGAATATCCGCGCGGATTCTCTTGGTGGCACCACCTTTCTTGGCGTTACTGGTGAAATTCAGTTTCCCATTCCCTATCTCCCTGACGAATTCGGTCTGCGCGGCGCCTTCTTTGCTGATGCGGGAACCCTGTTCGGAACGGGTGATCTGGGCGCAGGCAATGGCTATGTTCGTTGTCTGACGAGATCGTTTATTGGTTGTAATTACTTTGACGATGCCTATTCGGTTCGTGCCTCGGTGGGCGCATCGCTCGTCTGGCAGTCGCCGCTTGGTCCGTTGCGCTTTGACTTTGCGCTGCCGCTCAAGAGAGAGACGTATGACCGTATCCAGACATTCCGCTTCTCGGGTGGTTCGTCGTTCTAAGCGGGTCGGGTGATGATGGCGCGGCAGTAGGTTCCGATACTGCTGCCGGTCCAGTTCAATAAGCAGGGCGCAAGATGGATGAGCCGGAATTTTTCAGGCGTTCTGGTCCATTTTCGCTTATCTATCTGGCGGAAGCCGTCAACGCACAGCTTTCAGGCGATGATGGACGTCTGATTTACGGCATCGCCTCTATCGCGTTCGCGCAGGCCGGGGACATCATCTTCCTGGAAGATCGCAAGCGGCGCGCCACACTTGCCCAGTCGAAGGCGGGTGCCTGTCTGGTCAAGACAGGCGAGCGGGACAGTGTGCCCGCCGGCATGGCGGCTCTTGTCGTTGATGAGCCAGCACGCGCGCGCGCGGTGATTACCGGTCTGTTTTATCCGTACGCTCTTTCGCCCGGCCGGCTCGCGGGAGAGGGTGCCGTCCGCGGCCAGGTTGACCCTTCAGCGCAGCTCGAACCGGGCGTTGTTGTTGAACGTGGGGCAATCATTGGTCCCGGTGCGCAGATCGGCGGTGATTCCATCATCGCGCCGGGCGCGCTCATCGGGCCGGGTGTCCGGATTGGCCGCAATTGCTATATCGGTCCGAACAGCGTCATTCAGCATGCATTGGTTGGCAATCACGTCATTATTCACGGCGGTTGTTATGTCGGGCAGGATGGTTTTGGTTATGTCATGGGCCGTCAGGGGCATACCAAAATTCCACAAATCGGTCGCGTGATTATTCAAGACAAGGTGGAAATCGGAGCGGGGACGACCATTGATCGCGGTGCGCTTGACGACACCATCATCGGCGAGGGCACCAAGATCGATAATCAGGTCCAGATCGGCCATAATGTGGTGATTGGGCGTCACTGTATCATTGTTGCCAAGGTGGGGATCTCGGGATCGTGCCGGCTTGGCGATTTCGTCGCGGTTGGCGGTGGCGCGGGCCTGGCGGATCACTTGACGATCGGGGCAGGGGCGCGGATTGGTGCAGCTGCGGGGGTCATGCACGACGTGCCGGCGGGTGAAACCTGGCTCGGTGCGCCGGCAAAGCCGATGAAAATGTTTTTCCGGGAAGTTGCCGTACTCTCCAAACTTGCAGCGGACGGCAAAGGAGGTAAAGCTCGCGGCGGCGAAGGGGAAAAGAATGACGACTGACTCGACCGATAAACTCGAAAGCGCCGATATCTACGCAGTCCTGAAAAGCCTGCCGCATCGTTATCCGTTTCTGCTGATCGATCGTATCGTCGCCATCAACGGTATCGACAGCTGCATCGGCATCAAGAATGTCAGCATCAATGAGCCGCAATTTCAAGGACACTTCCCCGGACAGCCGGTCTTTCCGGGCGTCCTCATCGTTGAAGCCATGGCGCAAACGGCGGGGTGCGTGATTATTTACAAGAGTGAGGGAGCGAAGCCGAAATCGGTGTTTCTGATGACGGTCGACGAGGCAAAATTCCGCCGTCCGGTCGTGCCTGGTGATCGCATGGAATTGCATATGACGCGGATCAAGACGCGGCGTGACATGCACTGGTTTCAGGGAGAGGCGAAGGTCGATGGTGTGCTGGTGGCTGAAGGTATCGTCAGCGCCAAATTGGTGCGGGAAGAATGACGGTTTCTGTTGATCCCTCGGCACGTGTCGCAAATGGTGCCGTTCTTGGCGATGGTGTCGAAATCGGTCCCTATTGCGTCGTCGGCCCCGAGGTGCGGCTGGCTGATGGCGTGAAGCTGCTGTCGCATGCGGTCATATCCGGGCGCACGCATATCGGTGAAGGAACCATCATCTATCCCATGGCTTCCATCGGCCAGCCGGCCCTCATCCATTCCTATCGGGGGACGCCGGGCGATCTGGTCATCGGCGCGCGCTGTGAATTACGCGAATATGTGACGATTTCGACCGGCTCCGACAAGGGTGACGGCAAGACTGAAATCGGCGATGACTGCATGCTGATGCAGGGCGCGCATGTCGGCCATGACTGCAAGGTTGGCAATTCGGTGACACTCGTTGCCTATTCGACGCTGGCAGGTCATTGCGTTATCGGTAATTTCGCGATTGTTTCGGCCCATTGCGGGCTGCATCAATTTGTCCGCATCGGCGAATATTCGTTTGTCGCGGCGATGACCGGTCTTACCGATGATCTCATTCCTTTCGGCATGGCGATCGGCAACCGCAGCATGCTCAACGGTCTCAATCTGGTAGGCTTGAAGCGCCGCGGTTTCGAACGCGAGAGCATCCACGCGCTTCGCCGTGCCTACCGCTTGCTGTTTGCCAATGATGAAGGGACCCTGCGCGAACGCGTCGATGATGTCGCCGCGCTGTTTCCTGACGACATGCTGGTGCAAAAAGTCATCCAGTTCATTCGCGAAGGTGGCGAACGGGCAATTCTCACTCCTGGTAGCGG
Source organism: Raskinella chloraquaticus (SeqCode) (assembly GCF_021731865.1). Lineage (NCBI taxonomy): Bacteria > Pseudomonadati > Pseudomonadota > Alphaproteobacteria > Hyphomicrobiales > Phreatobacteraceae > Raskinella (SeqCode) > Raskinella chloraquaticus (SeqCode). The sequence continues at coordinate 166,922 of NZ_JAKFWN010000006.1, forward strand.
CCGCGGCACTCGTGATGGTTGACGCAGCGACATCGGGTCGCCTTGCCATCATTTCCGGCAGCGGGCGCCTGCCGCGTCTGCTCGCTGATGTCGTGGCAGCAGACGGGCGCAAGCCGTTGATGATCGCCTTGCAAGGCTTCTTTGACAGCGACCCCGGCCCGCATGAGGTCGTGACGATTTACGGGGGGCAGTTCGGCAAGCTGTTTTCCATCCTGCGCGCGCATGGCTGCCGCGATGTGGTGATGGTTGGAGAAGTGAAGCGCCCGCGACTGCGCGATTTGCGCCTCGATTGGGGCGGCATCAGGCGGCTGGCACTGGTGTTCAAGGCGCGTCACAGCGGTGATGACGCCGCCATGCGCTTGCTGACCGATACGTTTGAAGACGCAGGCTTCAGGGTTGTGAGCCTGCGGGACGTCGCGCCAGGCCTTGCTGCGCCCTTGGGTCTCATTGGCCGTTATGCGCCCTCCCGCCAAGCAACCGAGGTCATTGCGCGCGGTTTTTCCCTTCTCAAGGCCATGTCGCCTTTCGACGTCGGACAGGCGGCCGTGGTTCACGGGCGTCGCGTGCTGGCGGTTGAAGGCGCTGAAGGCACTAATGCGATGATCGCGCGGATCGGTGATCTGCGCCGGAATAACCGCTTTCCGGTGAAGTCACCGTCCGGCATCCTGGTCAAGATGCCGAAAGCATCGCAGGAATTGCGCAACGACATGCCGGTGATTGGAAGTCTTACGATCGAGGCGGCGCGCGATGCGGGTCTGGAAGGTGTTGCGGTCGCGGCCGGCGGCGTTGCTCTGGCTGATTGCGCCGAGCTGGCGCGCCTTGCCGACGAGGCTGGTATTTTTCTGGTCGGATGCGACCCATCTGGCAATTGGGTATCCGCTTGAGGCCGCTTCCTGATCCTTTCCGGGTTTTTCTTGCATCTGGCGAAAGCTCTGGCGATGGGCTTGGTGCCGGTCTGATGCGTCATCTGCGACAGCAGGCAACCGGTGACGTTCTCTTTACCGGTATTGGCGGGCCCTTGATGGAGAGCGAGGGGCTCCACTCCCTGTTTCCCAGCTCGGAGCTGGCGATTATCGGGCCAACGGCCGTCGTGCCGCGGTTGCCGCATCTGTGGCGGCGCCTGAAGCAAAGCGTGCGGTTCATTCTCGATAATCCGCCCGACGTGCTGGTGCTGATCGATTGCCCGGAATTCACCCAGCGGATCGCCAGACGGGTTAGGCGGGTACGGCCTGACATCATGATCATCAAATATGTGGCGCCGCAAGCATGGGCGTGGCGGGCCGGGCGGGTTCCACGCATGCGGGCCCATCTTGATCACATCATGGCGTTCCTGCCGTTCGAGCCGGAATTTTATGCGCGCCTCAACGGACCGGAGACGACGTATGTCGGTCATCCGATGATCGAGAAGGTGGGGCTGATGCGCGCTCCTGAAGGTGGCAATACCTTGCCGGACAGTGCTCGCCCGGTCTTGCTTGTCCTGCCAGGCAGCCGGCGCAGCGAGATCGACCATCTGATGGCGGTTTTTGCTCAAACCGTAAAGCAGGTCAGCGATAAGCTGGGGCCATTGGAGGTCTTGATTCCAGCCGTCCCCCATCTCGAAGCCGACATCACGCGCCGCGCCGCCGCGTGGCCGGTGCCAGTGACGATCCTGCGTGGTGAAGACGAGAAGTGGCAAGGCTTTCGCCGGGCAAGGGCAGCGCTCGCGGCGTCCGGTACGGTATCGCTGGAGCTGGCGCTTGCCCGCGTGCCGATGGTCATCGCCTACAAGGTTGAGCCCTGGTCCGCCATTATCATGCGTCGTCTGATCAAAACGTCGACCGTGGTGCTCGCCAATCTGGTGATCGGGCGCAACGCCGTTCCGGAATTTCTGCAGGAGCGTGCCCGGCCCGATCTGATGGCCGCAGCTTTATCGCAACTGATTTCAGGCGGGCCGGCTCGCGATGTGCAGATTGAAGCGTTCACCGGGCTTGATCACCTCATGGGGATCGGCACGGGCAGCCCATCGGAACGGGCGGCCCGTGTGGTGATCGAGGCCTATCAGCGCCGGGTTGAAACGGGTACGTAATCGCGTTCCGGCGCACCGGTATAGAGCTGGCGCGGACGGCCGATCTTCTGTGCCGGGTCCTGGATCATTTCCGCCCATTGGGCGATCCAGCCGACGGTTCTTGCCAGGGCAAACAGCACGGTGAACATTGATGTCGGGAAACCCAGCGCCTTCAGCGTGATGCCCGAATAGAAATCGATGTTGGGATAGAGTTTCTTTTCGATGAAATAGTCATCATGAAGCGCGATGCGCTCGAGTTCGATGGCGACATCAAGCAGCGGGTCGTCCTTGATGCCAAGCTCTTTCAGGACCTCATGCGTGGTGCGCTGCATGATCTTGGCCCGCGGGTCGTAATTTTTGTAGACGCGGTGGCCAAAACCCATGAGGCGGAACGGGTCATTCTTGTCCTTGGCGCGTGCCACATATTGGGGAATGCGATCAACCGAACCGATCTCCTCCAGCATCTTGAGGGCTGCTTCGTTCGCCCCTCCATGGGCTGGTCCCCACAGGCAGGCAATGCCGGCGGCGATACAGGCAAAGGGGTTGGCGCCCGACGAGCCGGCAAGACGAACGGTCGATGTCGAGGCGTTCTGCTCATGATCGGCGTGAAGCATGAAGATGCGGTCAAGCGCGCGCGAGAGTACCGGATTGACCTTGTATTCCTCGCACGGCACGGCAAAGCACATGTGCAGGAAGTTCGAGGTATAATCCAGCTCATTACGCGGATAAATGAAGGGCTGGCCAATCGTGTATTTATACGCCATGGCGGCCAGTGTCGGCATCTTGGCGATCATGCGGATGGACGCCACCATGCGCTGGTAGGGGTCCGATATGTCGAGGCTGTCGTGATAGAAGGCTGAAAGGGCACCGACACTGCCGACCATGACCGCCATCGGGTGGGCGTCACGCCGGAAGCCCTGGAAGAAGCGGCTCATCTGCTCATGAACCATGGTGTGGCGGGTAATGCGGTAGTTGAAGTCGTCATATTGCGCTTTTGTCGGCAATTCTCCGTAAAGCAGCAGGTAGCAGGTCTCGACAAAGTCGCCGTGTTCGGCGAGCTGATCGATGGGATAACCACGGTAAAGAAGGACGCCCGCATCGCCATCGATATAGGTAATCTTGGATTCGCAACTGGCGGTTGAAGTAAAGCCGGGATCATAGGTAAACATGCCCGTTTTCGACAGTAGTTTTCCGATATCAACAACAGCCGGACCGATGCTGCCCTCCTTGACCGGCATATCCAGCGTCTGAGTGCCTGCGGTCAGTTGCACGCTTTTTGGTGTCATGGCCTGTTTCCCTATTCTCGCGATACATCACGACTGATCGATGCGGTGGGCTCGAGGCTCACGTGAAAATCGATAAGTCACGAAAATGACGTCAAAAACTCTGTCGGTGATCCCCACTGAGGTAACTGATTTGACCGCTGCTCGCAAGACGACCGGTTACGGATGGGGCTTGGCGCATGATGGCCGGACCGGGCGACAACTATGCGGCCTGATCTTTGATACGCGCGAGGCTTTCGCTCTGCCCCAGTGCCTCCAGAACATCAAAAATTCCCGGTGACATCGCCCGGCCTGTCAATGCGGCCCGCAGAGGCTGGGCAATCTGGCCGAGCTTCATGCCGGTTGTTTCGACATGGGATTTAAGCCTTGCCTCGATGGTGGCGGCATCGAACGGGGAAATGCTTTCAAGAACCGGAACGATGGCGCTGAGGCGATCACGGCCATCGCTGTCGAGCAGCCGGGCTGCCTTCTCATCTGGCCTGAGGGGGCGGGGCGCCACCATGAAGGACGCCATATCAAGCAGATCGTTCAGCGTTTTTGCCCGCTCCTTGAGGCCGGGCAGGGCTTTGAGGAAGCGGCGCCTGAATTCGTCCGTCCAGGCCGCAAGAAAGGCCGGGCCAGCCGGCAGGTGGGGAAGGGCCTGCTCGATCGTCTCCAGAAGCTGCTCATTGCCGGTCGTGCGGATGTAATGGCCGTTGACATTCTCAAGCTTGGCAACGTCAAAGCGCGCCGCCGACTTGCCGATAGCCGGCAGGGTGAACAGCCGCGTCATGTCCTCGGTTGAGAAGATTTCGTCGTCCCCATGACTCCAGCCCAGCCGCACGAGATAATTGCGCAACGCTTCCGGCAAGTATCCCATGGCACGATAGGCATCGACGCCAAGCGCGCCGTGACGCTTTGACAATTTGGCGCCGTCAGCCCCGTGAATGAGCGGAATATGCGCCATTTGCGGCACCACCCAGTCAAGAGCCCGGTAAATCTGGATCTGGCGTGCGGCGTTGGTCAGATGGTCGACACCGCGAATGATGTGGGTGACGTTCATGTCGTGATCATCGACAACCACGGCATGCATATAGGTCGGGTTACCATCCGAGCGCAGCAGCACCAGATCGTCGAGATCCTTGTTTGGAATGACGACACGCCCCTGGACGATGTCATCGACGATTGTTTCGCCATCGCGCTCGGCCTTCAGGCGGATGACGGGTTCGACGCCTGCGGGTGCCTCGGCGGGATCGCGGTCGCGCCAGCGGCCATCGTAGCGTGGCGGGCGCCCTTCGGCGGTGGCGCGCTCGCGCATCTCGTCGAGTTCGGCAGCCGTGGCATAGCAGCGATAGGCGCGACCTCTGGCGAGCATGTCATGCGCCACCTGGCGATGGCGCTCGGCGCGCGCGAATTGATAGATGGTGTCGCCATCCCAGTTGAGACCAAGCCAGCTCAGCCCGTCGAGAATGGCCGAGATAGCCTCCGGGGTTGAGCGCTGGCGGTCGGTGTCCTCGATGCGCAAGAGCATTTTACCGCCGGTCGCGCGGGCGAAAAGCCAGTTAAAGAGTGCGGTCCGTGCGCCTCCGATGTGAAGAAACCCGGTGGGTGAGGGGGCAAAACGCGTAATGACAGCATCGGACATCGGCTCATCCACAAGCAAAAGAATCGTTTCGCGGCTGGCTGCCGCGCGGTCGCGAGGTCTGGTAGCATGAGAAAGGACGAATTCGAAGATAAGGCAATCAGCCAGTGCAGTCAGGAGCGCGTCCGGTCAGTGTAGCAGGTCTGGCGAAAGCGCTGGGCGTCGAGGCGCGACAACGCTGGCATGGTCTCGACTGGCGCCGGTTCGTTGCCGCGCAGTGGCATATCGAAACGGCTTATGGCCGCCCGGCGCTCTGGCTGGCGCCAGCAATGGGGATCGGGGTGCTGGTGCACCTGGCGCTTCCCGCCCATCCGCCTGCCATGCTCCTCTATCCGCTGATTGGTGCAGCGCTCGCGCTTGGCTTTGCCATGCGCGATCTGCCGCATCTGGCCAATGTCGGATTTATCCTGGCAGCGCTGGCGGGCGGGCTTCTCAGCACGGATATCTCCATCCGCCTGGTTGACGGCCCGCGCATCGAGAGCGTGATCCCGAAGGCGACAGTGACGGGATATGTCCGCCGGATCGAGGAGCGGTCGGAAAAGGCGCCGCGTCTGATGATCGAGATTGTCAGTATCGGCGCCAAGGCAGCGCCACCACGGCGGCTGATCGCGGTCGGGCGCTCGCTTGCCGGGCTGAAGATCGGGCAGGCCGTCGCCTTTTCGGCGCGTCTTGCTCCGTTGCCATTGCCAACGCATCCCGGCGCTTATTCTTCCGGGTTTGCCGGATTTTTTGATCGTATCGGCGGTTATGCGTTTGTCAGTGGCAAACCGCAGATCATCGACCTGCCGCAACCGGGGATTCGTTTGCGTGTGGCGCTGGCAGTCGAGGCCTGGCGGACGCGGATGACGATGGCGATCGTGGAGCGTCTTGGCGCGAAACTCGGGCCGATCGCGGCGGCGCTGGTGACCGGGCAGCGCACCGCCATCCCTGATGACATCAATCGCGAGTTCAATGCGTCGGGCCTTCTCCATGTGCTGTCGATTTCAGGGTTGCACATGGCGCTGGTGGCGGGTGGAGCATTCTGGCTGGTGAGGGCCGTTCTGGCCGGTTTTGGCCCGCTGGCGCTGCGTCTGCCGTTGAAAAAGATCGCGGCGGTGGTGGCACTGGTGACGGCTGCGTTCTACGAAGTGGCGTCAGGGGCGGAAGTGGCGACGACCCGCTCTTTTATCATGATCTGCATCGTTTTCGCCGCAGTCCTGCTGGACCGGCCGGCGCTGACGATGCGCAATCTGGCTTTGGCCGCCTTGATACTGCTCGCCTATCACCCCTCATCCCTCGTTTCGCCGAGCTTCCAGATGTCGTTTGCAGCAACCGCGACGCTGATTGCTGTTTATGAGCACAAATTGCTGCCGCGCTTGGCGACGCGAGAGCAGTCCCGCGGCTTGCGCTTTGCCAGCCGCTTCGCCGAAGCGGTGCTGGCGACGGCCATCGTCAGTATTCTGGTTGAGATCGCCATGTTGCCGATCACCCTCCATCATTTCCATCGCATCGCCTGGTTTGGCGTCGTTGGCAATGTGCTGGCGATGCTGATCGTCGACATCTTCGTCATGCCGATGGCAGTGTTGACGCTCATCATGCTCAACATCGGCCCGGCGGGCTTTGCCATTGATGCGCTCGGGTTTGGCGTGGCGCGCATGCTTGATATCGCGCGTTTTGTCGCTGCCTTTCCCCACGCCACATCATTGCTTCCCGGCTTCAGCGTCGCGGCCATGCTCTGTGCGGTTTTCGGCACCATGTGGATGTGCTTCTGGAAGACCCGCATAGCCCTTTTCGGCATGGTTTTTTATCTGGCTGGCGTCGCTCTATGGCTCATCGAGCCACAACCTGATCTGTATGTGTCGGCCAGCGGTCGGCTTGTCGCGGTCCGCGATGGCGGATCTATCCTGCGGGCTGATGGGGTGCCGGCTGATCGATTTGCACTGTCGCGCTGGCTGGAAGCAGATGGCGATACGCGCCAGCCTGAGGCGGCGACACTGAGCGGCGGCAGGCGATGTGACGCGCTGGGTTGTACGCTGCCTCTCGGTCGTGATCATCTGGTGGCGATAGCCAAGACACCTGAGGCGGTGGAGGAGGATTGCCGCCGTGCCGATATCCTGATCATTCCCGATGGTGTGGCGCCATCGTCATGCGCCTTTCCACGCCTGATCCTCGACGGTCAGGTGATCCGCAAGGCTGCTGGAATGGTCATCTACTGGCGCAACGGTCAGCCGCGCATCGTATCAAATGCGCAGACTTGCGGTGAGCGAGCGTGGTGTCCGTCAAGCGATCTGCGCTCGCGTGACGTGTGGTGGCGGCGTCCCGGCAGCTAGGGCAGACTGCGTTCAAACAGCATCGCAATCTTCACTTATCTTATTGTTTTTACGTACTGCTACAGAAAACCGATTCCTTCATTTTTGCAGTATGCCCTCATGCGAGGCAAAGCGCGGCGCGCCGATCAATAGCGGCGCAGCAGGCCCACAAGCTTGCCCTGGATCTTCACGCGGTCGGGACCAAAAATACGGGTTTCGAAGGTCGGGTTTGCTGCTTCCAGGGCAATGGAGGCGCCACGCCGGCGTAACCGCTTCAAGGTTGCCTCCTCATCATCGACCAGCGCCACCACGATATCACCATTATCCGCGCCGTCCTGACGACGCAGCAGCACTGTATCTCCGTCGAAAATACCCGCCTCGATCATTGAATCGCCGCGTACCTCGAGCGCGAAATGATCACCGCTGGTCAGAAAATCAACCGGTACCGAGATCGTGTGCGAATGGGTTTCGATGGCGCTGATGGGCGTGCCAGCGGCAATCCGCCCCATGACCGGGATCGCTATCACGCTGTTGGCGAAGTCTTCCACCGGTTGCGCGGCGGCGCGTGGCGCTGGCACCCTGCCAAGACCGCCTTCAACAACCGAGGGCGAAAAGCCCCGCCCGCGCGGAGAGCCGAGGCCGGGCGCGACCGAATCCGGCAGTTTCAGAACTTCCAAAGCGCGGGCGCGATGCGGCAGGCGGCGGATAAAACCTCGCTCCTCAAGCGCTGTGATCAAGCGATGGATGCCCGATTTGGAGCGCAGATCAAGCGCTTCTTTCATTTCATCGAAAGAGGGGGGAACGCCCTGTTCCTTCAAGCGCTCGTGAATGAACATCAGCAGCTCAAATTGCTTGCGCGTCAGCATGTCTGGCGATTCCTCACAGCGAAACAAATCAGGAACTTTTTGTACCTGTTCTAGTTGTGTTCCGCAAGCGTAAAGAAAGAATTAAGATTGATCAAACGATCAAAAGCGCGCTCTCAGGTGGATAATGGCAGGACGGTACACATCTCTCCGGCCCGCGCAGCGGGCGCGTGGGGAGGGCGACGGATGAGGCCGTTGGCGCCTGCAAGAACAGATTGCAGCGAGGAATCCTGTCTGGAGAAGGCGGTGGCGGTGATGGTGCCGTGCGGATCGCTGACCAGGCGGGCGCGCAAGTAGTCTTCGCGCTCGTCATTGGCAGGCAGATCGGCGCTGAGGCGGGCCAGACACTGCTTTGGTTCAGATGCAAGCCCGAGGAGGGCGCGTATCAGTGGCAGAACGAAAAGCCAGCAGCATACAAACGACGACACCGGATTGCCGGGCAGTCCAAGAAGGCGGAGCGACCCGGCAGTGCCAAAGATCAGCGGCTTGCCGGGGCGCATGGAGATACGCCAGAAACCGAGTTCGCCACCAGCGCGCGCGAAGGTTTCCTGGACCAGATCATGATCGCCGACCGACGCGCCACCAAGCGTGATCATCACATCGGCTGGTATGGCGATTGCTGCCGCAAAACGCTGTGCCAGCAGCTCTCTCTCGTCGCGAGCGATACCAAGATTGATCACCTCGGCGCCGGCGGCAAGGCAGGCAGCGCGCACGGCATAGAGTGAGGAGGAATGGATCTGGCCGTCGGCCCGTATCGCTCCGGGCGGTACGATCTCGTCGCCGGTCGCAAGAATGGCGATGCGCGGGCGTCTGACGATGGCGAGCTGGCGATGATCGGCCGCCGCTGCCAGACCGATGGCGGCCGCATCCAGTTGATGGCCAGCCTCCAGGACCACATCACCGAGGCTGAAATCAAGTCCGAGCGCGCGGACAAAGGGAGAGGATGGCAGCGCAGGAAAACGGACGTCATCGCCCTCGCGGCTGGCGAACTCCTGCGGGATGACTTTGTCGGCACCGGCGGGGACGATCGCGCCGGTGAAAATGCGCACCGCCTGACGTTCGCCAAGACTGCCGGCGAAAGGGCTTCCGGCCGCCGATTGACCAATGACGCGAAACGAGGCGTCCTGAGCTGCATCCATCGCTCGTATCGCGTAACCATCCATCGCGGCAGCGACGAAGGGAGGTTGCGACAGCCGGGCCAGTAGAGGGTCGGCGAGAACGCGTCCCTGCGCGTCGTCGATTGACGTGATTTCGGCAGGCAGACGGTTGACGCCGGCCAGAATGCGGCGGCGCGCCTCCTCAACGCTCAGCACGCGGACTGATCCTGGGCGATGAAATGACCCGAGCGCCCGCCACTCTTTTCAACAAGATGAATGCCCTCGATCCGCATGCCGCGATCAACCGCCTTCACCATGTCGTAGATGGTGAGGCAGGCAAGCGAGACGGCGGTCAATGCCTCCATCTCGACACCGGTCTGGCCGGCGACTTTGACGCTCGCCGTGACGCTGATGCCGGGCAGATTCTCATCGATGGCCAGATCAACGGTGATGGCGTTCAGCAGCAAGGGGTGGCAGAGCGGGATCAGCTCATGGGTTTTCTTGGCGGCCATGATGGCGGCAATGCGCGCGGTACCCAGCACATCGCCTTTCTTGGCGTTGCCGGAGGCAATGATTGCCATGGTCGCGGCGGCCATCACCACATGGCCCCTGGCAATCGCCACACGCTCGCTGACGGGCTTGGCGCCGACATCGACCATGTGAGCTTCGCCGGCGGCGTTGAGATGTGAGAGGGCTGGGTTCGTCATGAGATCAACGCCGGATGAGAAATCGGTGTCAGCAGCGCCCGCGTTGCTGCGGCCACGTCGCTCTGGCGCATCAGGCTTTCGCCGACCAGAAAGGTCGAGACGCCGCAGGCTCGCATGCGGGCAATGTCAGCAGGGTTGAAAATACCGCTCTCGCTGACGATGAGCGCGTCCGGCGGCAGCAGCGGCACCAGCGTTTCCGTGGTTGCAAGCGAGATGTCAAACGTCCGCAGATTGCGATTATTGATGCCGATGAAGGTGGCGCCGAGATCAACCGCGCGGCGCGCTTCCTCGGCATCATGGATTTCAATCAGCGCGTCCATTCCAAGCTCGGCAGCCGAGTTCAGAAGATCAGCCGCCAGCCTGTCCTCGACGGCTGCGAGGATGACCAGAATGCAGTCCGCACCGGCGGCGCGCGCTTCCAGCACCTGGTAGGTATCAAAGAGAAAATCCTTGCGCAGCACCGGCAGGTTTGTCGCCGCGCGGGCGGCTGTCATGAAATCAAGCGCGCCCTGGAACGAGGGCGCATCGGTGAGGATCGACAGGCAGGCAGCACCGCCCGCCTCATAGGCTGCGGCGAGGGAAGGGGGATCAAAATCAGCACGGATCAAGCCCTTGGACGGGCTTGCCTTCTTGATCTCGGCGATGAGGCCGGTCGAACCGGCGGCCTTGCGCCTGGCCAGGGCTGCGACGAAACCGCGCGGAGCGGCGGCGGCGATAGCAGCCTCGCGTAGTGCGGCAGGTGGATGTGCAAGCTTTGCTGCGGCGATCTCACGGCGCTTATAGGCTTCGATGCGGGTGAGGATATCGCCCATCGCTCACTCCTGCGAGGCGGCAATGAGGCGGGCGAGGACCGCGCTCGCGTTGCCATTGTCGATGGCCTGCGCTGCCATGGCCGCCCCCTCGGCAAGTGAGCTGACTTTTCCAGCGACGATGAGGCCGGCGCCTGCATTGAGCAGCACGGCATCGCGATGGGCACCTGGGTCGCCATCGAGCATGGCGCGGATGGCCTCGGCATTATGCTTGGCGTCTCCGCCCGCAAGCGCACCACGCGGATAGCGTTTGAGCCCCGCATCTTCGGGCTTCACGGAAAACAGACGCACAGTGCCGTCGCGATACTCGGCAACGGAGGTTTCGCCGCTCACGGTAATTTCGTCGAGGCCGTCGCTGGCATGCATCACCCACACATGCTCTGCGCCCAACTGGCCCAGAACAATTGCCAGCGGTTCAACCCATGTTTCAGCAAAGACGCCGACGAGCTGGCGCCTGACGCCGGCAGGGTTCGACAAGGGCCCCAGCATGTTGAAGATGGTGCGGGTTGCAAGTTCAACGCGCGTCGGGCCGACATGTTTCATCGCCGCATGATGGGCAGGTGCGAACATGAAGCCGATACCAGCGGTGCGGATGCAGTGCGTGATAGCCTCCGGCCCCAATTCGATCTTGACACCGAGGGCGGCCAGCGTGTCAGCGGCGCCGGAGCGTGAGGACAGGGCGCGATTGCCGTGCTTGGCAATCGGTACGCCACATCCTGCCGCGACGATGGCTGACGCGGTTGAAATATTGAGTGAGCCTGAACCATCGCCACCGGTCCCGACGATATCGAGCGCGCCGGCAGGCGCGCTCACCCGCAGCATCCGGGAGCGCATGACTTCGACCGCGCCGGCGATCTCGTCGATACTTTCGCCGCGCACGCGAAGCGCCATCAGGAAGCCGCCGATCTGCGAAGGCGTCGCCTCGCCCGACATGATGACGTTGAAGGCCTGGCGAGCCTCGTCACGGGTCAGCGCGAGGCCGGCTGCGGCTTTGGCGATGAAGGGTTTGAGATCGGTTGCGGCGGGCTGGATCATCGCGACCTCAGGCGGAGACATCGACGCGCTGCTCGGCATTCCAGCGCGCGGCTAATTCGAGGAATGTCTTGAGGATGCGATGGCCGTGGGCGGAGGCGATGCTCTCGGGATGGAACTGCACGCCGTGGATGGGCAGATGGCGATGGGAGAAACCCATGATGATGCCATCATCGCTTTCAGCGGTAATGTCCAGATCAGTCGGCAGATTATCGCGGGCAACGATGAGCGAGTGATAGCGGGTGGCCTCGAAGGGGCCGTTGATGCCGGCAAACACGCCGCGCCCGCGATGAAGGATGCGGCTGGTCTTGCCATGCATTGGTCGGGGGGCGCGGACCACGGAGCCACCGAAGGCCTGGCCGATCGCCTGATGGCCAAGGCAAACACCAAACAGTGGAATCTTTGCGCCGGCGCGAGCGACAAGGGGTAGTGAAATGCCAGCTTCAGATGGGGTGCAGGGGCCGGGCGAGATAACGATCGCCTCGGGGTCGAGGGCCATCGCCTCATCGACGGTCAATGCGTCATTGCGCTCGACACGCGTCTCAGCGCCCAGTTCGCCCAGATAATGGACGAGATTGAAGGTGAAGCTGTCGTAATTGTCGATGACAAGGATCATGACATACCTATCCGACGGGCCGCTCCTAGCGTCAACCCCGCGCGTTCACTGGCCGCGTCTGGCGCTGCCAGCAAAACGGATTGCTTCCTCGCCGGCGCGAAAGAGGGCGCGGGCCTTGTTGACGCATTCGGCAAGCTCGCTTTCCGGCACTGAGTCAGCGACGATGCCGGCGCCCGCCTGCGCGTAAAGCTTGCCATCCTTGAGGATGGCGGTGCGCAGGACAATGCAGGTATCCATGTCGCCGCTGGCAGAAAAATAGCCAACGCAGCCGGCGTAGATGCCTCGCTTTTCCTTTTCCAGCTCGTTGATGATCTGCATGGCCCTGACCTTGGGGGCGCCGGACACCGTCCCGGCCGGAAAACCCGCAAAGAGCGCCTGCAGAATATCGCAGCCCTCGGCAAGGCGTCCGACGACATTGGAGACGATGTGCATGACCTCGGAATAGCGCTCGATGAAAAAGCTGTCGGTTACTTTCACCGTGCCGATGCGGCTGACACGGCCTACATCATTGCGCCCGAGATCAAGCAGCATCAGATGTTCGGCCCGCTCCTTGGGATCGGCCAGCAAGCGCGCCGCATTGGCCTGATCCTCGGCCTCGCTCTTGCCGCGCGGCAGGGTGCCGGCGATCGGCCTTATCGTCACCTCGCCATCGCGCACGCGCACGAGGATTTCAGGCGATGAGCCGGCGATCGAAAACGTGCCGAAATCGAGAAAATAGAGAAAGGGCGACGGATTGACGCGTCGTAGCGCGCGATAGAGGGAAAAGGGCGGCAGGTCGAATGGCGTTTCGAAGCGCTGCGAGAGCACAATCTGGAAGGCGTCACCGGCGGCGATGTAGTCCTTGGCGCGTGCCACCATGGCCAGATATTCGGCCGGGCTTGTGTTCGAGATGGCCGGCACCGCGTTCATCGCGCTCGTCTGGTCGAGTTCCTTTGAAATGCCGCGATCAAGTGCGTCCACCACCTGCGACAATCGCTCGGACGCCTGCGCATAGGCGGCCGTGGCTCCGATACCGGGTTTTGGGCGCACGGGGGTTACAATCGTGATCTCGTCGCTGACGGCATCGAAGATGACGATAATCGTCGGGCGTATGAGAATGGCATCGGGCACACCCAGCGGGTCGGGTTTTGGCGAGCCGATCCGCTCGATGAGGCGGATCGTATCGTAAGCCAGATAACCAAAAACGCCGGCCGCCATGGGCGGAAGCGTCGCCGGCAGATCTATCCGGCTCTCCTCCAGCAGCGCGCGGACCGCTGCCAGCGTGCCGCCGGGCATAGCTTCAAACGAATCGGGATCGCTTGCTGGCTTGCGGTTGATGCTGGGCTGGTCGCCATCGGCACGAAAGATCACATCGGGGGCAAAACCGATGATCGAATAGCGCCCGCGCGTCGTGCCGCCCTCAACCGATTCCAGGAGGAACGGCATGGTGCGGCCAGCCGAGAGTTTGAGGAAGGCGCTGACCGGCGTTTCAAGGTCTGCAACCAGTTTCGTCCAGACGATCTGCGGCTTTCCTGACTGATAGGTGGCAGCAAATTCATCGCGTTCAGGCTTCAGCGACATCACGAACCGCCAGCGCTCGCCAGACGGTCGACGATGCTTCGATTGATGCTGACGCCGATTTCCGGCTCAAGGGCTGCGATATAACCCGTCAACACGTCATTGCGCATGCTTTCGCGCAGGTCCTTCATCAGTTTTTCGTCTGGTGGCGCGGTGCCGGCGGCTTCAAGATCGTTGACGGTAAAGACGATGCGATCGCTGCCATTTTCGGCGAGCGTCGTCCCAAAGCCATCCTTGGTGACACGAAACAGTTCTTCAGCGCCCGTCCGGGAAAATTCAGCGAGCGTCCCGTTGCGGGTGACCAGCGCTGATTGTCTTGTTGTCTGCGATACAGAAGTTGCGACCACGTCGATCAGTTCGCCGGCCTTGAGGCGCGCAATCAGCTCATCAGCCTTGGCGAGCAAGGCGGCGCGCTGTTTTTCACCCGTCCAGCGGGCGATGACGTCATCGCGGATGTCGGCGAGAGGGCGCTCCTTTTCAGCGATGATCTCGCGAACGTCGAACCAGACATAGCCGCCATCGCCGAGGCGGACGGCGTCAGCGTCATTTCCCGCACTGGCGCGGAAAATGGCATCGATCACCTGCCGGCCGCCGGCAAGTGAGGCCTTATCGCTACCGGTCTCGTCAACGCCATTGCGATCAATCGCTGGAAGCGCCTGGAAGGTGATCTGGAGTTTTGTTGCTATTTCGCCCAGGCGGGCGCCGCCGGCGCGCTCATCCTCGACCTTGTCCACGAGGTCGAGCACGGCCTTGCGCGCGCGCTCCCGCGCCAGATCGCCCTTGATCTCACTGGCAACCTCGCTGAACGATTTGACGGTGCCCGCCTCGATTGCCCTAACAGCAAGGATGACGGGCCCGAAGCTGCCGGCGACAACCTCGCTGGTGGCACCTTCGGCCAGAGCAAATGCCGCCGCACGCACTGCCGGATCGATCACTTCCTCAGCGCTCACAAGTCCAAGATCGACGTCCGCCGGCTTTTTGCCAAGCGATTCAACCAGTTCATCAAATGACTTGCCCTCTTTCAGGCGGGCCAGTGCCTCGCTTGCCGCCTCGGGCGTGGCGAAACTGATCTGGGCGAGGTTGCGTTTCTCGATACGACCGAAGCGTGCTTTCTGGTTTTCGTAGATGGTTTTCGCGTCATCGTCGCTCACCTCGATCTTGGCGGCGATGTCGGCAATCGATACGCGCAACACTTCGGCGATGCGCCGCGCCGGCGTGCGGAACGCTCCTTTGACGATGTCGTAATAGGTCGCAAGCGTTGCTTCATCAGGCGCCTCGATTTGGGCAAATTCGGCTTGCGGCAGGATAAAATAGACGGCTGCGCGCCGTTCATTGGTAAAGCGGTTGGCAATGTCGTTGTAGATGGCCGGAA
This sequence comes from Raskinella chloraquaticus (SeqCode), assembly GCF_021731865.1. Taxonomy (NCBI): domain Bacteria; kingdom Pseudomonadati; phylum Pseudomonadota; class Alphaproteobacteria; order Hyphomicrobiales; family Phreatobacteraceae; genus Raskinella (SeqCode); species Raskinella chloraquaticus (SeqCode). The sequence goes on from NZ_JAKFWN010000006.1 coordinate 182,211, forward strand.
CAAGGAAACTCCCGGTCAGCGCGTCGGCAATCTGCCGGCGCAGGGTCAAGGAGCGGCGCTGGGTCACGTAGCCTGCTTCTGTCAGACCGTTCTCGCGCAGCAGCGACTGGAAATAGGGGCGCGAAAAACCGCCGGAGCCGGCGGGCGCAAAATTTGGATCATCGACAATCGCGCGGGCAATCTCGCGCTCGCTCACGCCAAGCGACAGATTGCGGGCTTCTTCGTCAAAAAGCGCCTCCGTCACCATGCGGCGCGCCAGTTCGGTATGCAGGCCCAGAGCCCGCGCCTGTTCCAGCGACACGGCCCGACCGCTTTGACGGGACAATTGCTGACGCTCGCGATCATAGGCGAGACGAAATGCTTCAGACGACAGCTGGGTGGCGCCGATCCGGGCGAAATTTTCCCGGCTGACATTACGGAAAATGTCGCCAATACCCCAGATGCCGAAGCTGACAACGAGGATGCCCAGAAAGATGCGCGCCACCCAGGAGGCAGCGCCCCGACGCAATGCGTCCAACATTTATTGAGCCTCCATCAGAGAAAGAGCCTGCGGCATAGCAAAGCATGGCATCAACATTCAAGCATGGCACGGCCTTTTTTACGATTTTAACGCCACGATCTCCGTGTTATTGCCCGTATAACATCCAGCACATGACGTTGCACCGAAGGTCGAGTGATGAAAACGAACTCCCGCCAGCTGATCGCCGGCAACTGGAAAATGAATGGGCTGGTGGACAGTCTCAGCGGGTTTCAGACGCTGGTTGCCACGCTCGACAAGGAGGAGCCGCCAGCCAATGTCCTTCTGTGTCCGCCCGTGAGCCTGCTTGCCACATTCGCCTCAGCCGGTCGCGGCAAGGTGCATCTGGGGGGGCAGGATTGTCATGACGCGGCAAAAGGTGCTTTTACTGGCGATATCTCGGCTGAAATGCTGAAGAATGCGGGCGCGACCTTCGTGATTATTGGCCATTCCGAGCGCCGCCAATACCATCATGAGGGCAATGATCTGATCGCCGCCAAGCTCAAAGCTGCGTGGCGCGCCGGTCTTCATCCGATTCTTTGCATCGGCGAAACGCTTGCCCAGCGCGAGGCAGGCGAGACGCTGCGCGTACTGTCGGGACAGCTCGACAGCGTTCTGGATGACAAAATTGCCAAAGACGACCTGACGATCGCCTATGAGCCGGTCTGGGCTATTGGTACCGGCAAGACACCGACAAATGAGGAAATTGAGCAAACGCACAGCTTCATCCGCACATGTCTGACAAAAATCAGTGCGGAGCTTGCGGCCAAGCCGGTTTTGTATGGTGGCTCAGTCAATCCTCAGAATGCGCGCGGGATTCTGGCCTTGCCCCATGTTGGTGGCGCGCTGGTTGGCGGCGCCAGCCTCAAAACCGTCGAGTTCCTGGAGATCATTCGCTCTGCCAACGTTCAGTGAGGACGATTGTCAGCTGATTGATTGAATTTCCGGCGTGGATCGTGTAGTCAGCCAGCGAAATCTCCAGGGAAAAGCAACATAACAATGGCCGAAGTCCTTATCGTCATTCATCTTTTGATCGTACTGGTCCTTGTCGGGCTTGTTCTGTTGCAGAAATCGGAGGGCGGCGGTCTGGGTATCGGCGGCGGCAGCGGCTTCATGACTGCACGCGGTTCAGCAAATGTGCTGACGCGCACGACGGCCATTCTCGCCGGGCTCTTTTTTCTTACCTCGATCATTTTGTCGGTACTGGGATCGCAAAGCCGTCAGCCGCGTTCGATTCTCGACAGCGCGCCGCGGCCGGCCGGGCAGACAGCGCCTTCCGGTCAGGGCGGAGGCATCCTTGATCAGTTGAACCAGTTGCGTCCGCAGCAGCCGGCAGCTCCCGCGCCGCAGCCTGACCAGGGACCGCAGGCACCGCTTTCAAGGTAAAAACAGTTATTTTCGCCGGGCTGTGACGGATTTGTTGCAGTCCGGTTTTTTTCCGTGAATTCACGCAACATGCCTCTCGTCGAATCGATGGACGGGGGCTACTGATGGCATCCCATGGCACGGTACATTTTCATTACCGGCGGCGTGGTCTCTTCTCTCGGGAAGGGCCTTGCCGCCGCCGCCTTGGGCGCATTGTTGCAGGCACGCGGCTATTCGGTGCGTCTGCGCAAGCTTGATCCCTATCTCAACGTCGATCCGGGCACGATGAGCCCCTATCAGCATGGCGAAGTCTACGTCACCGATGACGGTGCGGAGACCGACCTTGATCTGGGCCATTATGAGCGCTTCACCGGGCGCCCGGCCAACCGCATGGACAATGTAACGGCCGGACGCATTTACCGTGATATCCTGGGCAAGGAACGGCGCGGCGAATTTCTTGGCGCGACGATACAGGTCATCCCGCACGTGACGGACGCCATCAAGGCCTTCGTGCTCGATGGCAATGAGGGCATCGATTTCGTGTTGTGCGAGATCGGCGGCACGGTCGGCGACATCGAGGGCCTGCCGTTTTTCGAAGCGATCCGCCAGATCGGCAACGATCTGCCGCGCGCGCATTCGATCTACATCCATATGACGCTGATGCCTTACATCGCCTCGGCGGGGGAAATGAAGACGAAGCCTACCCAGCATTCGGTGAAAGAGTTGCGTTCAATTGGCATCCAGCCCGATATTTTGATGTGTCGCAGTGATCGTGAAATCCCTGCCGACCAGCGGCGCAAGCTTGGCCTGTTCTGCAATGTGCGGGAAGATTCGGTGATCGAGGCGCGCGATGCAGCGTCGATCTACGATGTGCCGCAGCAATATCACAATGCGGGCCTTGATGATGCGGTATTGCGTGCCTTTGGCATTGAGCCGGCGCCGCAGCCCAATCTCCAGCGCTGGCAGGGGATCACGCAATCGCTGCATGCCCCTGAAGGGTCCGTGACGATTGCGGTTGTGGGCAAATATACCGGGCTCAAGGATGCCTATAAATCGCTGATCGAGGCGCTTGTTCACGGCGGGCTTGCCAACCGGGTCGAGGTCAAGATCGACTGGATTGAATCGGAAGTCTTCGAGAACGAAGATCCAAGCCCCTTCCTCGAACACGTCAACGGTATTCTGGTACCGGGTGGCTTCGGCGTTCGTGGTTCGGAGGGCAAGATTCTGGCAGCGCGCTTCGCGCGCGAGCGCAAGGTGCCTTATTTCGGCATCTGCTTTGGCATGCAGATGGCCGTCATCGAAGGCGTGCGCCATCTCCAGGGCATCGCCGAGGCGGGCTCGACAGAATTCGGCCCCTGCCGGGAGCCGGTTGTCGGATTGCTGACCGAATGGATGCGCGGCAACGAGCTTGAAACGCGGGCCAGTGGTGGCGATCTTGGCGGAACGATGCGGCTTGGCGCCTACACCGCCCTTCTTGGCGAAGGCTCGCGGGTCGCCGAGATTTACGGGGCACGGCAGATCAGCGAGCGCCATCGCCACCGCTACGAGGTCAATACCGCGTATCGTGATGAACTCGAGAAAAAGGGCATGCGTTTTTCGGGCCTGTCACCTGACGGCCTCTTGCCGGAAATCATCGAGTATGAGGATCATCCCTGGTTTATCGGCGTGCAATTTCATCCCGAGCTGAAATCGCGGCCGTTTGAGCCGCATCCGCTCTTTCGCTCGTTCATTGCGGCAGCAAAGGACCAATCGCGTCTCGTCTGAGCGCTGGCGAGCGAATTCCACTTTGCGCGAACGGCAAAGCCTATGTAAGTCTCGCGAAGGCGTCGAGAAAGGCCCAAGAAGCGTGCGTCCAAACAGGATCGTTACTGTTGGCAAGGTGGCATTTGCCAATCATCTGCCCTTGGCAGTGATCGCCGGCCCGTGCGCCATGGAAAGCCGGGCGCATGCGCTGGAGATGGCCGCAGCACTCCACGATATCTCCCGCCGGCTTGGCATTGGCCTCGTCTATAAATCCTCTTTTGACAAGGCCAACCGCACCAGCTCCGGCTCAGCGCGCGGCATTGGCCTGAAGCAGGCGCTGCCGATCTTCGCCGAGATCAAGGAAAAATTCGGCCTGCCGGTGCTGACCGACGTGCATGAACCGGTTCAATGCGCTGCTCTGGCCGAGGTTGTCGACATTCTGCAGATCCCGGCTTTTCTCAGCCGGCAGACCGATCTTCTGGTGGCTGCGGCGCGTACGGGACGCTGTGTCAACGTCAAGAAGGGGCAGTTTCTCGCACCGTGGGATATGACCCATGTCGTGGCCAAGGTAACTGCGGCTGGTGGCGTGGATGTGATGGTGACCGAGCGTGGCGTCTCGTTTGGCTACAACACGCTGGTGTCGGATATGCGTGCCTTGCCGATCCTCAAACGTGATGGCGCGCCAGTCATTTTCGATGCGACCCATTCGGTCCAGCAACCGGGCGGGCAGGGGGGGACTTCTGGCGGCGAGCGCGCCTTTGTGCCGGTGCTGGCGCGCGCGGCAGTCGCGGTCGGGGTGGCGGGAGTGTTTATCGAGACGCATGAAAATCCTGAAACGGCACCGTCCGACGGGCCGAATATGGTGCCGCTGTCGCAGTTTGAAGCGCTGATATCTGATCTCATGGCCTTTGATGCGCTCGCCAAGGCGCGGCCGTTAAACGTGTGAGCACGAGCCCCGCCGCACCGATCGGCAGGATCATCGCCGTGCTCGGCGCCTGCGGCTTTGCCTCGACCTTCACCATGCGTCTTCTTGATCCGATTGTCCCGGAGCTGGCGCTGGAATTTCAGCGACCGCTTGGCGACATCGCTATTTTTTCGACCGGCTTTGCGCTCAGCTATGCGCTGAGCCAGCCCATCCTCGGCCCGTTTGGTGACGCGATCGGCAAGACGCGGATGATCCGCTTTTCAGTTTTCGCGCTGGCCGGCCTGCTCCTGCTCACATCGTTTAGCTCCGGCTATTCGCTCATGTTTTTCCTGCGCGCCGTTTCCGGCGCGGTCGGGGGCGGGATCATTCCGCTCGCATTGGCAGCGATCGGGGACGCGGTGCCGCTTGCTGAACGCCAGATTGCCATCGGCCGCTTCCTGGCGATGATCATTCTCGGGCAGATGATGGGTGCCACGGCGTCGGGGTTCGTTGCCGACCATTTTGGCTGGCGCGCGGTTTTTGTTCTGGCTGCCCTCATGGCGCTGGCAGCCGGCACGCTGGCGACGCTGTTCCTTCCCTCTCAAAAGGAAGCGAGCGGCACCATGCCGCAGTTTGGCCCGGTCATGCGCGGCTATCGCGGCATCTTTGCCAATCCGCGCACGGTGCCACTTTATCTCCTGGTCATGGTCGAGGGGGCGGTTGCCTACGGGTTCTTCCCCTATATCGCCGGCATTCTTGGCGAGCGGGCAGGGACGGGACCAAGCGAAGCAGGTCTGGTCATCGGCATGGCCGGCGTCGGTGGCATTCTTTATGCCATCATGGTGCGCCGTATTGTCCACACGCTCGGGGTGCGCCTGATGACGCGCCTCGGCGGAATTCTGATGGGATTATCGCTGCTCGCCTTCAGCCTGGAGCTGCCGTGGTGGACGGCGCTTGGCCTGTTCTTCGTTCACGGGTTTTCGTTCTACCTGCTGCACAACAATCTGCAGACCTACAGTACCGAACTGTCAACGACACATCGCGGCGCGGCTGTTGGTCTCTTCGCGGCCAGTTTTTTTGTAGGCAACGGCTTGGGTCCCGCGATGTTTGGCGCGCTTTATCATTTTATCGGCGCGGCCAGTTCGCTCATCGCTTATGGCTGCGCCCTTATCATCATCGGTCTGGCGGCGCCCGCCCTGCTTGGAATTTCTCAGCGCCCGCGATAGGTGGCGATGCCCGTATCGGGCAGCCACAGACCTTCCGGCGGGGCGGCGGTCTGCCAGAAGACATCAATCGGCATACCGCCCCGAGGGTTCCAGTAACCGCCAATCCGCAGCCATTTCGGCGCCAGGCGCTCGTTCAACCGCTTGCCGATACCAACCGTGCACGCTTCGTGGAAGGCGCCGTGATTGCGGAAGGAGCCAAAATAAAGCTTGAGGGATTTCGATTCGACCAGCCATGCGCCCGGCACGTAGTCGATGACGAGAATGCCGAAATCAGGCTGGCCGGTGACCGGGCATATCGAGGTGAATTCAGGAAACGTAAAACGCGCGAGATAGGCCGTGTCAGCATGCGGATTGGGGACGCGATCGAGAATTGCCTCATCAGGCGAGGCCGGCAGCGCCACCGATTTTCCTAGCTGCAACTGGGTGGTCTCGCTCATCTCTGTCTCCCGGCACGCTTGGCAATGCGGCGCCTCGATAGGTCAGGGAGCGCGGCAAAGCAATCACGCATGGCTGGAAATCTTCGTCATCTCAGCTAAAAGGACGACGCCGATCTTGCGCAAGGAGCTTGAAATGACCGCCATAGTTGACATCCACGCCCGCGAAATTCTCGATAGCCGGGGCAATCCGACGGTGGAGGTCGACGTCGTGCTGGAGGATGGGGCGTTCGGCCGGGCGGCGGTGCCGTCGGGCGCGTCCACGGGCGCACATGAGGCGGTTGAGCTGCGCGATGGCGGCAAGCGCTATCTTGGCGAGGGTGTGCAGAAGGCGGTGGCCGCCGTCAACGACAAGATCGCCAGCGAACTGGTGGGGCTTGGCGCTGATGATCAGGTGGCTATCGACCAGGCGATGATCACGCTTGACGGCACGCCGAACAAATCAAAATTAGGCGCCAATGCCATTCTCGGTGTCTCGCTCGCTGTCGCCAAGGCGGCTGCCGAAAGTGCCAACCTGCCGCTTTACCGCTATGTCGGCGGCACCAGCGCACGCACCATGCCGGTGCCGATGATGAACATCATCAATGGTGGTGCGCATGCTGACAATCCCATCGACTTCCAGGAATTCATGATCATGCCGGTGGGAGCGAAAAGCTTCGCCGAAGGCCTGCGCTGGGGCTCAGAAATCTTCCACACGCTGAAGAAGAAGCTTCACGACAAGGGGCACAGCACCAGCGTCGGCGATGAGGGCGGCTTTGCTCCCAATCTGAAAAATGCGGAAGCCGCGCTCGATTTCATTCTCGAGGCGATCACCGCCGCCGGTTACAAGCCGGCCAAGGATATCGCCATCGCGCTCGACTGTGCGTCCACCGAATTCTTCAAGAGCGGCGCCTATGTCTATGAGGGCGAGAAAAAGACGCGCTCCATCGATACGCAAGTGAAGTATCTGGCAAAGCTCGTCGCCTCCTATCCAATCGTCTCGATTGAAGATGGCATGTCGGAAGACGATTTCGTTGGCTGGGCGGCACTCACCCAGGCGGTCGGCGACAAGGCGCTGCTGGTCGGCGATGACCTCTTCGTCACCAATACCAAACGCTTGACGCTGGGCATTGAGCAGAAAATGGGCAACGCCATTCTCGTCAAGGTCAACCAGATCGGCACGCTGACCGAAACGCTGGCCGCAGTCGACATGGCCCATAAGGCAGGCTTCCGTTCGGTGATGTCACACCGCTCGGGCGAGACCGAGGATGCGACGATCGCCGATCTGGCGGTTGCCACCAATTGCGGACTGATCAAGACCGGCTCGCTTGCGCGCTCTGACCGGACGGCCAAATACAACCAGTTGCTGCGTATCGAAGAAGGGCTTGGTGCGAGCGCGCTTTATCCGGGAAAAACGGTTCTGCGTTAAGTCAGCCCGGTTGCGTCAACGTTTTCTCAATAATGCGCACGCCAATATCGAAGTGCTAACATGAAAAGAGAGAGCGATGGTCCGCCGTTCGATGCGCCAATGGCAGCTTGCTGCGATCCTGCTTGTCGTGCTTGCAGGGGGTAGCGGCTATTTTGTCTACCATGCCTACCATGGACGTTTTGGCCTGAAGGCGCGCGGAGAGCTGATCACGCGGATCGCTGAGTTGAAGAACGAGCACGGCCTGGTTCGTAGCGAACGCGCCTTGTGGGAGCGGCGCGTCAACCTTCTGAGCGCTGACAAGCTCGATCCTGATTTTCTCGAGGAGCAGGCCCGGGACGCCCTCAACTGGTCTCATGGCAACGATGTTGTGATCATTGAGCGCGACGCGCATTCGTCGCAGTCTCGCTAGCATCCGCCTGTGGGCATTGAACAAACTGAAGTGGCGCCAGAAGGTTAATTTGTCAAAGCCTGTAAGGATTTGTGATTAATCGTCAGGCAGCGCTGACGGCTCGCTTTTGCCGGCAAGTTCGGTTATTGGGTTAAGTCATGTTTGTTCACGGTTGCGGGAGGAACGATGGCAGTCGCGGCGAAAAAGGCATCTCAAGCCAGCACGAATGCAAAATCAGCGGACAGTCCGCGCATTGGTCATAAAAGCGTCGGCTCGTGGACTCATCAGCAAGACATGGCTGCCTATCGCGAGATGCTGCTGATCCGGCGCTTCGAGGAGCGTGCCGGCCAGCTCTATGGCATGGGGCTCATTGGTGGTTTCTGTCACCTCTATATCGGGCAGGAAGCGGTTGTCACCGGCACGCAGATGATGCTGAAGCCCGGCGATCAGGTGATCACGGGCTACCGCGACCATGGCCATATGCTGGCATGCGGTATGGACCCCAAGGGGGTGATGGCCGAGTTGACCGGGCGCAGCGGCGGCTATTCGCGTGGCAAGGGCGGCTCGATGCATATGTTTTCCATCGAGAAGGGCTTTTTCGGCGGGCATGGAATTGTCGGCGCCCAGATTTCGCTTGGCACCGGGTTAGCGTTTGCCAACAAGTATCGCGGCAATGACAATCTGTGCGTCGCCTCGTGCGGTGATGGCGCGGCCAATCAGGGGCAGGTCTACGAGAGTTTCAACATGGCGGAGCTGTGGAAGCTTCCGATTATCTATGTGATTGAAAACAACCGCTATGCTATGGGAACCGCGGTGTCGCGCGCCTCGGCGCAGAAGGATTTCTCGCGCCGCGGCATTTCGTTTGATATTCCCGGTGAACAGGTTGACGGCATGGATGTGCGCGCCGTCAAGGATGCCGTCGAGCGTGCCGCCCAATGGTGTCGCGGCGGCAATGGACCGATCATCCTCGAGATGCAGACCTATCGCTATCGCGGGCACTCGATGTCGGACCCGGCCAAATATCGCTCGAAGGATGAAGTCCAGAAAATGCGTGACGAGCACGATCCCATCGAGATGGTCAAAACGCGGCTTCTGGCCAACAAGGTCGCCAACGAAGATGATCTGAAGAAGATCGATGCTGAGGTGCGTGCGGTCGTCACCGAGGCAGCTGAATTCGCCCAGACCAGCCCTGAGCCTGATCCGTCCGAATTGTGGACGGATGTGTACGCGTAAGGGGAGAGAAGAGAGATGGCAACCAACATCCTGATGCCGGCGCTTTCCCCGACGATGGAGCAGGGAAAACTCGCCAAATGGCTTAAAAAAGAAGGCGACCGCGTCAAGTCGGGCGATGTCATCGCCGAGATTGAGACCGACAAGGCGACCATGGAGGTCGAGGCGGTCGATGAAGGGGTTCTGGGAAAAATCCTGATCGAAGCAGGCGCAGAGAACGTTCTGGTCAATACGCCGATCGCCGTTCTGATCGGTGAAGGGGAAAGCGCTGGCGACGTTCAGGTTGCAGCGCCTGCAAGCGCTCCGCCACCGGCAGCCGCCTCAGCGGCGCCGATCGCTGCCCCGGCGATCATGCCTGCCATGGCATCAGCCGAACATGAACCGGCTATGGATGCTGCGAGCGATGATGGTCGTCCGTGGTCGTGGGATAAAGCCCAACCCTGGGCATGGATGGCAGCGGGTGCCGAGACGTCCGACATCACCATGCGCGAGGCGCTGCGGGATGCGATGGCAGAAGAGATGCGCCGTGATGAGCTGGTGTTCGTCATGGGCGAGGAGGTCGCGGAATATCAGGGCGCCTACAAGATCACCCAGGGGCTGCTCCAGGAATTCGGCGAGCGTCGCGTGATTGACACGCCGATCACCGAGCACGGCTTTGCCGGCCTGGGCGCGGGCGCGGCGATGGCGGGCCTGAAACCGGTCATCGAATTCATGACGTTCAATTTCGCCATGCAGGCTATCGACCAGATCATCAATTCGTCGGCCAAGACGCTCTACATGTCGGGTGGACAGGTGAAGAACCCGATCGTCTTTCGCGGCCCCAATGGCGCGGCAGCCCGTGTTGCCGCCCAGCACAGCCAGGATTTCACGCCGTGGTACAGCAATGTGCCGGGTCTGAAGGTGGTGGCGCCGTCGAATGCAGCGGATGCCAAGGGCCTGCTCAAGGCAGCCATCCGCGATCCCAATCCGGTGGTGTTCCTGGAAAATGAAATTCTTTATGGCGTCAGCGGGCCGGTGCCGAAGAATGATGATTTTGTTGAACCGATCGGCAAGGCGCGCCTCCATCGGGCGGGCAAGGACGTGACGCTGATTGCCTGGTCGATTGGCATGACCTATGCCAGCAAGGCAGCCGCTGAACTCGAAAAGCTCGGGATCGATGCGGAGATCCTCGATTTGCGCACCATCCGGCCCATGGACACCGGCGCCATCTTGTCCTCGGTCCGCAAGACGGGGCGTTGTGTCGTCATCGAGGAAGGCTGGCAGCAATCGGGCGTTGGCGCGGAAGTGGTGTCGCGCATCGTCGAGCATGCCTTCGATTTCCTGGATGCACCGGTGCTGCGTGTCTCGGGGAAGGACGTGCCGATGCCTTATGCCGCCAATCTCGAAAAGCTGGCGTTGCCGACGATAGCCGAGATCGTCCAGGCGGTTCGCGCCATCACCTATCGTTGAGGGGAGCGGGTCATGCCAACCAACATCCTGATGCCCGCCCTTTCTCCGACGATGGAAAAGGGCAATCTTGCCAAATGGCTGAAAAAAGTAGGCGACAAGATCAAATCCGGCGATGTGATCGCCGAGATCGAGACCGACAAGGCGACGATGGAAGTCGAGGCGGTCGATGAAGGCGTGCTGGCGCGCATTGTGGTGCCGGAAGGTACAGCCGACGTTCCGGTCAATCAGTTGATCGCGGTGCTTGCGGGCGAGGGGGAAGATGTGACCGCCGTCGCCGCTCCATCGGCCGAGAAGCCCGTTGCTGCAATGCCTGCAGCCGTGAGTGCGCCTGCGGCGTCTGCCGCACCAATCGCGGTCGCGGCTGCGCCTTCGGCCCCGGTTGCAACCGGCGCGGCAATGGCAGCAACCGGCGCCCGGGTGTTTGCTTCGCCGCTTGCCAGACGCATTGCCAAAGATGCCGGGTTGAGCCTGGTGGGGCTTGCAGGGAGCGGCCCGCACGGGCGTATCGTGGAGCGCGATGTGCGCGCCGCCATGGCGTCCGGCACAGCACGACCGGCAAGCGCCGCCGTCGCGCCCGCGCCGGCAAAGGCGGTGTCCAGCCTGCCGCCGGATGAGCAGATCAAGAAATTCTTCGAGCCAGGCAGCTACGACGAAATTCCGCACGACAATATGCGACGCACGATTGCACGGCGCCTCACTGAATCGATGCAGAATGTTCCGCACTTCTATCTGACCGCTGATTGCGATCTCGATCTGCTTCTTAGTCTGCGTGAAGAGGCCAATGCCGGCGCGCCGCTCAGGGATGGCAAGCCGCTTTTCAAGCTGTCGGTGAATGATTTCGTCATCAAGGCGATGGCGATGGCGCTACATGCCATTCCAGATGCCAATGTCAGCTTCACCGAAGGGGCGATGCTGAAACATAAACGGGCCGATGTCGGTGTGGCGGTGGCGATCCCCAACGGGCTGATCACGCCCATCGTGCGCGATGCCGGGCGCAAATCCCTGTCGGCGATCTCCCTTGACATGAAGGATTTTGCCGCACGTGCCAAAATCCGCAAACTCCTGCCAACCGAATATCAGGGCGGAACGACGGCGATCTCCAATCTCGGCATGTTCGGCATCAAGCAGTTCACGGCTGTCATCAATCCGCCGCACGCGACGATTCTGGCCGTGGGAGTTGGCGAAAAGCGCGCCGTGGTGCGCAATGGCCAGTTGACCGCAGCGTCCGTCATGTCGGTCACATTGTCATGCGATCATCGCGCCGTTGATGGAGCGCTCGGAGCCGAGCTGTTGCAGGCTTTCAAAGGGTTCATCGAACGGCCGATGAGCATGCTTGTCTGACGACCGTCGAGGCCTGATGTCGGAGGATCCCATTCCAGGTGCCGGACAACGCTTCTCGGGGTCTGGCGAAGCGCCGGAAGCCGGGCGCAAGGGTGCTGGTGATCGCCCGCGCTTCCTGCTGGCGCGGCGATTGCGGAAAATCTTTACGGCGACCAATATTTCACTCGTCGTCGCGCTGTGCTCGGTGCTGTCTTCAGCCTATCAGTCATGGAATTATTCCCGCAGCATCGACTCGGTCCAGCGCAACGTGCTGCGGGCAGAAAATCTGCGCACCTGCCGCGACATCATCGATGTCTTTTTTCAGTTTCGGCTGAAGGCAGAAGATGCCAACGCCAGGCTCGCCGATGCGTCGCGCCCGACTGATTTGCGCACGCTTGCCTACCATTTCGGCGCACTCAGCACCTTCCTTGCCAATTTTCGTGAAGATGATGTCCGCGGGCTTTATGCCAAGCTGTCCTGGGATATGCTGCGGGTTGCCAAGGAAGCCGAAACGTTGTCACCGGATGAATTTGCAAGCCTGTTTGCGTCGATCGACGAAACATTCACCACCCTGAACGACGATTGCGCGAAATCAGCGCAACGTCGCCTGTTGTGATCCGCCAGACGAGAGGTCGCCCCCATGTCCGCTTATGACGTCATCATTATCGGTTCGGGACCGGGCGGCTATGTGACAGCCATTCGCTCAGCCCAGCTTGGCTTCAAGACGGCGATTGTCGAGCGGGAGCATCTGGGCGGTATCTGCCTCAACTGGGGGTGCATTCCGACCAAAGCGCTGCTGCGCTCGGCTGAAATCTATCATTACATGCAGCATGCCAAGGATTACGGCCTCAAGATCGAGGGCAAGATCGGGTTCGAGGCAGCCGATGTCGTGAAGCGCTCGCGCGGTGTCTCGGCGCGGCTTAACGGCGGCATCGGGTATCTGATGAAGAAGAACAAGGTCGACGTCATCTGGGGTGAAGCAAAGCTCACCAAGCCCGGCGAGATCATCGTTGCGGATAGCAAGAAGGCACCCATGCTGCCGCAAAATCCGATACCCAAGGGCACGCAGGGAGCCGGTACGTATACGGCCAGGCACATCATTGTTGCCACGGGTGCCCGTCCGCGCGTGCTGCCCGGGCTGGAGCCAGACGGCAAGCTCATCTGGACCTATTTCGAGGCAATGGTGCCGCCGGCGATACCAAAATCGCTGATCGTTATGGGTTCCGGGGCGATCGGCATCGAGTTTGCGTCCTTCTACCGCACCATGGGGGCGGAGGTGACGGTGGTGGAAGTGCTGGGCCAGGTGATGCCGGTTGAAGACGCGGAGGTGTCGGCGATTGCCCGCAAGGCGTTCGAGAAACAGGGCATGAAAATCCTCACCTCGACCAAAGTCACGAAGGTCGAGAAAGGCAAGGACAGCGTCACGGCGCATGTCGAAGACGACAAGGGTAACAAGCAGACCATCACGGCGGAGCGTATGATCTCGGCGGTGGGTGTCGTTGGCAACATTGAGAATCTCGGGCTGGAAGCGCTGGGCGTGAAGAGCGAGCGCGGCTGCGTCGTCATTGACGGCTACGGGCGCACCAATGTGCCGGGTGTTTATGCCATCGGCGACGTTGCGGGACCACCCATGCTGGCCCACAAGGCTGAACATGAAGGGGTGATCTGCATCGAGCACATCAAGGGATTGCCGGTCCATGCGATGGACAAAAACAAGATCCCCGGCTGCACCTATTGCCACCCGCAAGTGGCTTCTGTCGGTCTCACCGAAGCCAGGGCCAAGGAAGCGGGCCGCGAGATACGCGTCGGGCGCTTCTCGTTTGCCGCCAATGGCAAGGCGATCGCCCTTGGCGAGGATAATGGTTTGATCAAGACGATCTTCGACAAGAAAACCGGTGAATTGCTGGGTGCGCATATGGTGGGCGCGGAAGTGACCGAATTGATCCAGGGCTTTGTGGTGGCGATGAACCTCGAGACCACGGAAGAAGACCTCATGCACACCATCTTCCCGCATCCGACACTGTCGGAAATGATGAAGGAGAGCGTGCTTGATGCCTATGGCAGGGTGCTGAACGCTTGAGCGTGCGCCGATTGAGCGGCGCGGTCTGGTCGCTTTTGGCGAGGCGGTCCCAGCAATGCCACAACTGACCAGAAGTCGCGCCGTTCTGCTGGCTTTCGGGCTGGTGGCGCTGGGTTTGAGCGTGGCGCCGCTTTTGGTGCGCTGGTGGGCGGTGCAGGATGCCTGTCCGCGCGTGACGCTGGCCGATGGCTATTTCAGCGACGGGATGTTCTGGCGTATCCAGGAGGCGCAATGCGGCGGCACGATCGGGACCGTTTGGCAGGTCCACATCTCGGCCTCCAACACGCAACCGCGACTGGCATTCGACGCGCAGAACGCACCGCGACCGTTATCGGTAGAGCAGATCAAGGGCGGGATCGTCATCAGGCTTGATCAACCACCCGCCGGATCGACGGAGGCGAGCGTGTCCATCCCTGTCGTCCCGAAGATGCGGCCTAAAAGAATACTGCATTTCGTCAACGGCCGCGCGCGAGGTTAATTGATTTCCTCAGGTTTGCAGATACCGCGGATTTGCGACGCTGATCGTTTCAGCAACGCATCACCAACACATCATCAACACATCATCAACACCAATAATCGAAGCCCGGCAGAGTATAAAGATGCATGTAATCGAACGACGAAATCGCGGCTAATTTTTAATTAAGTGTCGAATCATATATATGTTACCGCAAAACATAAGCGGGAAAACCAAGATGAGCCGGGCGCCTATTCCCTTGAATGAAGCGATGCGCCTGAAGGCGCTGCACAATTATGAGATCCTTGATAGCGTTTGCGAACAGAATTTCGACGACATTACACGGTTGGCGGCACGCTTGTGCGATTGCCCGATGGCCCTTATTTCCTTGATTGATTCAGATCGTCAATGGTTCAAGTCAAAGGTTGGGCTGGAAGTCAGCGAAACGCATCGCGATTTGTCATTCTGTGCTCACGCTATCCTTGATGCATCGCAACCGCTGATCGTGACAGATGCCACTCAGGACTGCCGGTTTTCCGATAATGATCTGGTCGTCGGCCCCCCTGGAATTCGATTTTACGCAGGCATTCCGCTGATTACCAAACAGGGCTTTCCCCTTGGAACGTTGTGCGTGGTTGATACCAAACCGCGGACGATTGACACTTACCAGCTGGATGCCTTGCGTGTGCTGGCGCAATCGATCGTAACCGCCCTTGATCTGCGCCAGACGATGCGCGCCGTCGGGACGCTGGCATTGTCGGACCAATTGACAGGACTGCCCAATCGCACGGCCTATCTATCGCAGATGTCGAAATCGATCGAGCGACAGAAGCGCGATGGGCACCCGTTCGGGATCGTCTATATCGATCTTGATGGCATGAAGCGCGTTAATGATCAGGAGGGCCATGCGGCTGGCGACCGGTTGCTGGTGGTTGCTGCGAAGGCGATTGCGAAAGCGGTGCGCGGTGAAGACAGCGTCGCAAGGCTGGGCGGCGATGAATTCGCCTGCCTTGTCAATGTTGCGACGCTGTCTGCCTTGGCCAAAATCTGCGAGCGGATACGGCTTTCGATCAAGGATGATATGCTGATCAACGGTTTTTCTGCGACGGCATCGCTGGGCGGGGCCCTGTTCGCCCAGCCCCCGAAAGATGAATACCGCGCCATCGCTGTCGCTGACGCGCTGATGTATGCGGCCAAGTCATCAGGCAAAGATCAGTGTGTCTGCCGCCAGATCACGTCACATATTGACGATCATGTCAGCCGTTTCGGTACGGTCACGGCGTTGCAGATGAACGCCAATTGATACGGCCTCATCTGCTGCCCGTCGGCTGACATGGTGTCTCAGGGGCCAGCGGGCTACTTCGCTCGCGGGGGTAAATGATATAGGGTGCTGTTCGTGCCGCTGGAGCGGACAGCGATCTGACAGGATCGGCGGTCGCTCCCGACGCCTTTGTCGTTGCGTGCGCTGTTTCCGCACCCGTTTTACGGGTGAGTGTTCTGACGGTAGGTCCATGGCAAATCTGATTGATACGTTGCATGCCGATCCGCGCCCGCGCCATCCTGAAAAAGCGCATAAGGCGGACAGTCCGGTGCTGCGCAAGCCCGACTGGATCAGGGTGAAGGCGCCGGGCTCGCCCAAATATGCCGAGACGCGGGCGATCGTGAAGGAGAACAAGCTCGTTACCGTGTGCGAGGAGGCAGGCTGCCCGAATATCGGGGAGTGCTGGGAAAAGAAGCACGCCACCTTCATGATCATGGGCGATACCTGCACGCGGGCCTGCGCCTTCTGCAACGTCAAGACCGGCCTGCCGGGGGCGCTGGATGCCCATGAGCCGGCGCATGTGGGCGAGGCGGTCGCCAAGCTCGGGCTGAGCCATGTGGTGATCACCTCGGTTGACCGCGACGATCTTGATGATGGCGGGGCCGAGCATTTCGCGCAGACCATCCGTGCCATCAGGGCCGCCTCGCCAACGACAACGATTGAAATTCTCACCCCTGACTTCCTGCGCAAAGAGGGGGCGCTGGAAACGGTCGTCGCGGCAAAGCCAGACGTCTTCAACCACAATCTGGAAACGGTTGCCTCGAACTATCTGACGGTGCGCCCTGGCGCGCGTTATTTTCACTCGCTGCGCCTGCTGCAACGGGTGAAGGATCTTGACCCGTCGATCTTCACCAAATCGGGCATCATGGTCGGCCTTGGGGAAGAGCGGAACGAGGTTCTGCAATTGATGGATGATCTGCGCTCGGCCGATGTCGACTTCATCACTATCGGCCAATACCTTCAGCCCAGCCGCAAGCATCATCCGGTGATCAGCTTTGTCACGCCGGACGAGTTTGCAGCCTTCGAGACGATTGCCTACACCAAGGGCTTCCTCATGGTGTCATCGTCGCCGCTGACGCGCTCCTCGCACCATGCGGGCGAGGATTTCGCCCGTCTGAAGGTGGCACGGCAGGCGCGTGCTGCCAAAGTCTGATGCCGGAAATCACCAGCCAGAGGCGCGTCAACTACACGCCAGAGCAGATGTTTGATCTGGTGGCGGACATCGAAAGTTATCCGCACTTCGTACCCTTGTGCGAGAAGCTCGTCATCCGCTCGCGCCGCAAGAGGGAAGATGGCAGTGAGTTGGTGACCGCGGCAATGACGATTGGTTACAAACTCTTCCGCGAGACGTTTACCAGCCGCGTTGCTCTCGATCGCTCGCAACTGACGATCATCGTCACCTATGTCGACGGGCCTTTGCAGAGCCTCGAAAATTGTTGGTCGTTCGGCGCCGATGGGCCACAGGGATGTCTCGTCGATTTCAAACTGTCGTATGAGTTGCGCTCGCGCACGCTTGCCATGGTCATGGGCAGCGTCTTCGACAGGGTGTTCGGGCGCTTCGCCGAGGCCTTCGAAAAGCGCGCAGACACCGTCTACGGTGCGCGTAAAATTGCTGGCTGACGCAAGCTTTTGTTGAGAGCTTTGTGGTGAGGTGATGCCATCGATTTACCTCAGCGGGCGTCCTCCATGGCTATTTCCACCCTTTCACCGGCGTCATCGCCAAATTTTGCAGTGCGGTTTGCCTTGTTGCCGCTGACGGTTGCGGCTCTTTTTCTTTCCGCCGCCTTGCTGTTTTCCATCCAGCCGTTGTTCACCCGCATGGTGCTGCCCGTTCTTGGCGGGTCACCCTCCGTGTGGTCGGTAGCGATGGTGATGTTTCAGGCCGTCCTGCTTGCCGGCTACGCCTATGCGCACGCGCTGTCGTCGTGTGCCTCGATCCGTCGCGCCACGGTGATCCATGTCGCGTTGATGGCCGCCGCTGCCGCCTTCCTGCCGATTGCCCTGCCAGGCAACGCTGCGCTTCCGGCGGGCGAGGGGTCGGTGATGTGGTTCGTGACAATCTTCTTGATGGCGGTAGCCGTACCCTTCCTTGCCGTTGCCGGCAATGGGCCCTTGCTTCAGGCGTGGTTTGCGCGCAGCCAGCACGCGGCGGGTGAAGATCCCTATCATCTTTACGCCGCCTCCAATATCGGGTCGTTTGTCGGCCTTCTGAGCTATCCGCTGATCGTTGAGCCAAATTTCGGGCTGGTGGCGCAAAGCAGCCTGTGGTCGCTTGGTTTTGCAGCGCTTGCGGTCCTGATCGCGGCGGCGGGGATTACCGCTGGTCAGGCGCAATCCAAGGCGATTATCGCGCGTGTGACAAGCGCTGCGCCGCTGGCGTTCCGGCGTGTGTGCCAATGGATCGCGCTCGCCTTTATTCCCTCAGCACTGCTCGTGGCGGTGACTGCGCATATTTCATCCGACATTGCTGCCGCGCCTTTCCTGTGGGTGGTGCCACTGGCGCTCTTCCTGCTGACGTTTGTACTTACGTTCCGCAAAACGCCGCTGGTATCGTCCGAGGTTCTGCACCGGTTGCAACTTGCCATCATCGGCATGGTGATCGTGGCGCGCAGCTTCGCGCTGACGCCGGATATCGCAGTGAGCGTCCTGCTCGATCTGGCGGCTCTCTTCATCGCGGCAATGAGCGCGCATGCCGCGCTCGTTGCTCTGCGGCCCGAAAAGGAAAGGCTGACGCTGTTTTATCTGTCAATGTCACTTGGTGGCGTGCTGGGTGGCAGTTTCACGGCATTACTGGCGCCTCTGTTGTTTTCGTCGATTGCCGAATTCCCGATCACTCTGCTGCTTTGCCTCGCAACTCCACTCATTCTGGCACCACCGACTTGGGCGAAGACGGGCAAAGCGCTCGCGCTTGGTATCGTCATCGGTGGCGCGATCGTTTCCTGCCTCTATGCTTTTCCTGACGTCACCGGCCCGCAGCGGGAGCCGGTTCTGGTGTTGGGTCTGGTGATGGCGGTCATGAGTTTTGTTCTGCTGTACCGGCACATGTTGGCTGCCCTGACAGTGGCGATAGCGCTGCTGGCGGGTGAAGCCTGGCTCAGCCCGTTAAATGGCAAGGCCGAGAGCGTGCGTTCGTTTTTTGGTGTCCATCGGATGGTTGCGAGCACTGATGGTCGCTTTCGCCTTCTTTTCCACGGAACGACACTGCATGGCGCGCGGCAGATGACGGACAGCGCTGGAGCGATAGTCAAAGACGCGCCGCCGACGACGTATTATCATCCCGAAAGTCCGTTTGCCGATGCCATTGACAGCGTGCGGCGTCGCAAGGCGCAGTTTTCCGCCAGCATCGTGGGGCTGGGCGCAGGTGCGCTGGCGTGGTACGGGCGCGACCAGAACGATTGGCGCTATTTCGAGATCGATCCCGCTGTCGTCGAAATCGCGCTTGATCAGCGGCAGTTCGGGTTCATGTCCCCCGACGATCGCCGCAAGATCTCGATCGGCGATGCACGGTTGACGCTGACCTCGCTTGGCGATGGGTCGCAGGATCTGATTGTACTTGACGCTTTTTCCTCCGATTCAATTCCCACTCATCTTTTGACGGTTGAGGCGATGAGCCTTTATGCACGCAAGCTGGCGCCGCGCGGGCTGCTCCTGATGCATGTGAGCAATCGTAATCTCGAACTGGCCTCGGTGGTTGCCGCAAATGCCGAGGTACTGGGCTTGACGGGCGCAAGGCGCTTATCCACCAACGATGATTTTAAGAACACGTATCGGTCAGCAGCCGATGTGATCGCGCTTGCCCGCGCCCCTGCCGATCTTGATGACCTGATACAGCGCGCGAAATGGTGGTCACTTGCGCCGGTGGCTGACGTGAAGCCATGGAGCGATGATTTTACCGATCTGCCAGCCGCCATCTATCGCCGGTTGTGGTCGAAGCGCTAGCGCATGCTGTTAGCGAAAAGCCGCTTTCCTCTTTTTCGCGGCATTTTCTAAGCAACGGCGTTTCTGAGCAATTCCAGGGCGCGGTTGACGGTCCGCTCGCGCACCGCTGAGCGACCCAGATCGCCAAGGTCGAGCCGCTCATGGATGGTTGGCCTGCCATGGCGCGCAACGGCAACATGCACCCGTCCGACCGGCTTTTCTGCCGAACCGCCATTAGGCCCGGCAATGCCGGTGACGGCAACGGCGAGGGATGCAGGCGAGCGCGCCAGCGCCCCCTCGGCCATGGCGCGCGCGACTTCCTCGCTGACCGCGCCATGACGCGCGAGAGCGGTTTCAGAAACACCGAGCATGGCCATTTTTGCCAGGTTGGAATAGGTGACGAAGCCGCAGTCGAGGACGTCGGATGAGCCCGGGATTGCGGTAAGGGCGGCGCTGATGAGACCGCCTGTACATGATTCAGCCGTTGCGATCCTGATGTTTTGTGCCCGGCAAAGGGTGATCACCTGCGAAGCGATATCTTCATTTGTGTCCATGGCCTCACTCATCGCCCGCGTCATTGCCGTTCGGCGCCGAGGCCGGCAGCGAAATGGTCGCGAGCGCCATGGCGGCCAGACCTTCGCGTCGGCCGACAAAACCAAGCTGTTCCGAGGTGGTCGCCTTGATCGAGACGGCGTTGACCGGGAGCATCGCCGCCTCGGCGATCTTGCGACGGATCGCCTCGCGATGCGGGCCGACACGCGGGGCTTCGGCGATCAAAGTGGCGTCCAGATTGATGAGTAAACCGCCTTTCTCGCGCACTCTTGCGGCGGCAAAAGCAAGAAACTGATCAGAGGGTGCGTTGCGCCACCGTTCATCGGATGGTGGGAAATGGCGACCGATATCACCATCACATAAAGCCCCCAGTATGGCATCGGTCAGGGCATGGAGGACGACATCACCATCGGAATGGGCAAGAACACCGCGATTATGAGAAATTTTGATGCCGCCAATCGTCACGTGATCACCGTCGGTGAAGGCGTGGACATCATAGCCAAGGCCGGTGCGGATGATCTGCCGCTCATGGGCCGACAGCAGGCGCTCGGCGCGGGCAAAATCAGCGGGCGCGGTTATCTTGAAATTATCAACCTCACCATCCACCAGAGCGACGGGCTGATCCTGCCACTCGAGAAGCGAAGCGTCGTCGGTAAAATCCTCGCGCTGGGCTGTTGCTGCCAGACGATGAGCCGCAAGCAAGGCATCGGTACGGAAGGCCTGGGGTGTCTGGGCGGCAAACAATCCGGCGCGGTCAATAGTATCAGTGATCATGTGACCGGTTGACCCGCGCTTCAATGTGTCATTCACCGGCAGCGCGGCGATCGCCCCCGGCGCTCCTGCCAAGGCCTCAATAACCCGCTCGAACAAGGTCGCAGTGGCAAAGGGACGCACCGCGTCATGGACTACGATCCGCTTGAATTCTAGTCTTGCCAGTTCCTCGACACCCGCCTTGACCGATGCCTGCCTGCTGGCGCCGCCTGTAACGGGCGGGAGCAGCCGCTCCGCTCCACTCAGGCCGTCGATCGCCATCGCGTATAAAGCGGCATCATCGGGATGAATGACGCATAAAACGCGTGCAAAAAAAGGCATATTCAGCAAGTTTTCGATGGTGCGCCGCAAGATCGGCTGGCCACCCACGGTGCGATACTGCTTGGGCAGGCCACCGCCGGCTCTGACACCACGCCCGGCCGCGACAACCAGAGCCGCATTTGCGCCTTGTGCAGAAGACTCATTCATGAAGGACCCCGACAGACAAAAACGGGCTGTCGTATCACGATTAAAATGATGTTGCAGCGCAAAAGGGATATGGCTAAGGTCTGGGCAGTAGATGATATGATTAATAATTAAGCAGTCGATGGTGCGTTTGTCTGACACAAAGCTGAAAATTGGTGGGATCGCATTGGCAGGCCGGGTGCTGCTGGCGCCGATGGCTGGCGTCACTGACGCGCCGTTCCGCAAACTCGCCATGCGGTTTGGCGCATCGGCGGTCGTCGCGGAAATGGTGGCGAGTGGGGAGATGCTCCAGCAGACAGCGGCCGTGCGGCGCAAGATTGCGGCAAGCGGCGCTGGAATAAAAATCATTCAACTCGCGGGGTGCGACGCGACAAGCCTGGCGGGCGCGGCGCGTCTGGCGGAAGGCGAGGGTGCCGACATCATCGATATCAATATGGGCTGCCCGGCAAAACGCGTGATCAATGGATGGGCGGGCGCGGCGCTCATGCGCGAGCCTGACCAGGCACTGCGCCTGCTGGAAGCGGTGATTGCTGCAGTCGCCATACCCGTCACCGTCAAGATGCGGCTGGGGTGGGATGACGCATCGCGCAATGCGCCGCTCATTGCCAGGCGCGCCGCCGAGGCAGGCGCTGCCGCCCTGACCGTTCATGGGCGTACGCGAGCGCAGTTCTATCAGGGCCAGGCGGATTGGCTGGCGGTCGGCGCGGTCAAAGCCGCAGTATCGGTTCCTGTCATCGTCAATGGTGACGTCAGCGATGTGGCCAGCGCGCAGAACGCGTTGGCGTTGAGCAAAGCCGATGGCGTGATGATCGGGCGCGCATCGATCGGTCAGCCCTGGCTGGTTGGCAACATCGCCCAAAGCCTGGCGGGCATAGAGGGTCCAGGCGTGCAACCGACAGCAAACGAGATCAGGTTGATCATGCGTGCCCATTATGATGACAGTCTCGCGCACCATGGCACGGTGCTGGGGCGGCGGATCGTGCGCAAGCATCTTGCCGCTTATGTGAACCGGCTGTTCCATCGCGATGACATCGCGGGCGATGTGCGGCAGCGATTATTGTCCGCAGATGACCCTGCCGGCGTTCAGCAGGCCATCGACGATCTGTTTGACAGCCCGCCACAGAGGAGGGCTGCATGATACCGCAGACGAGCAGTGAATTGGTATCCTTTCCATTCGTATCGTTTGACGATGCTATCCTCAATGCGTTGCCGCATCCCGTTCTGCTGATTGACCCGCAAGCGTTGATCGTGACGGCCAATGATGCGGCGCAAAGCTTTCTGCAGACGTCATTGTCGCTGCTGCGCCGCCAGACGCTCGATGACATCGCTCCCTTCGGCAGTCCGTTGTTGTCACTTGTCGAGCAGGCACGGCAGCGCCACGCTCCGGTCAACGAATATCGCGTCGACATCGGCAGCCCGCGCCTGGGAGCGGGGCGGATCGTCGATATCTACGCAGCGCCGCTGGCTGTGCCGCCCGATCATGTTGTCGTCATGTTGCAGGAGCGGGGAATTGCCGAAAAAATCGACCGGCAGTTATCGCATCGCGGCGCGGCGCGGTCGGTGACGGGGCTCGCCGCCATGCTGGCGCATGAAATCAAAAACCCTCTGTCGGGCATTCGCGGTGCCGCGCAACTGCTCGAGACGGCTGTTTCAGGCGATGACCGCAGCCTGACCACGCTCATCACCGAGGAAGCGGATCGTATCGTCCGGCTGGTCGAGCGCATGGAAGTCTTCTCCGACGAGCGACCGATCGAACGAGAACAGGTCAACGTCCATATGGTGCTGGAGCATGTCAAACGCATTGCCCAATCGGGCTTTGCCAAAGGTGTGCGTTTTGTCGAGGATTACGATCCGTCGCTGCCATCTGTCATGGGCAATCGCGATCAGCTGGTGCAGGTCTTTCTTAATCTCGTGAAGAACGCTGCCGAAGCGGTGCGCGACGTCAAGGATCCGGAAATCACGTTGTCATCAGCCTTCCGGCAGGGTGTGCGGCTGACGCTTCCCGGATCGAGCGAGCGCGTCAGCCTGCCGCTTGAATTTTGTGTACGCGATAACGGCCCGGGCGTGGCTGAAGATATGCGGGGATGTCTGTTTGATCCCTTCGTCACGACCAAGGTCTCCGGCTCCGGGCTGGGGCTGGCGCTGGTTGCCAAGATCATCGGCTCGCATGGTGGCGTGATCGAACTTGATCCGCAGGCGTCACGCACAACGTTTCGCGTGCTGTTGCCGAAATTTCGTCGTTCCGCTCCTGAAATCAAGGGATAAACACATGTCGCGCGGATGTATTCTGGTAGCCGATGATGATGCGGCAATCCGCATGGTGCTCAACCAGGCGCTGTCGCGGGCAGGGCATGATGTGCGCCTGACGTCGAACGCCGCAACATTATGGCGCTGGGTTTCGAATGGCGATGGTGATCTGGTGATTTCGGATGTCGTCATGCCAGATGACAATCTGTTTGAAATCCTGCCACGTATTCGTCGGCTGCGCCCCGAATTGCCGGTCATTGTCATGAGCGCCCAGAATACTTTCATGACAGCGATCCGTGCGTCGGAAAAAGGCGCTTATGAATATCTGCCCAAACCGTTCGATCTGAAGGAATTGATCAGCATCGTTGGCAGAGCCCTGGCCGAACCGCGGCGCGAGGCGGGCAAGCCCGAAATTGACGAGGATGTCGAGCGGCTGCCGCTGATTGGCCGTTCACCGGCGATGCAGGAAATCTACCGCATTCTTGCGCGCCTCATGCAAACCGATCTGACGGTGATGATCAGCGGAGAATCGGGCACCGGCAAGGAGCTGGTGGCACGCGCGCTTCATGATTACGGCAAGCGACGCAATGGCCCGTTCATTGCCATCAACATGGCTGCCATTCCGCGTGATCTCATTGAATCGGAACTTTTCGGGCATGAAAAGGGGTCATTTACCGGGGCGCAGGCGCGCTCGGTGGGTCGCTTTGAACAAGCAGAGCGTGGCACGCTGTTCCTTGATGAGATCGGCGACATGCCGATGGAGGCTCAGACCCGGTTATTGCGCGTCCTCCAGCAGGGCGAATACACCAGCGTGGGCGGGCGCACGCCGATCAAATCGGATGTGCGGATCGTCGCTGCGACCAACAAGGATCTGCGTCAGTTGATCAATCAGGGATTGTTTCGCGAGGATCTGTTCTTCCGGCTCAATGTTGTCCCCATCCGAATTCCGCCGTTGCGCGAAAGGGTGGAAGACATTCCCGATCTGGTGCGTCATTTCTTTGCGCGTGCCGCCGAGGAAGGATTGCCGCGCAAGGACATCGAGGCTGCCGCTCTGGAGCGGATGAAGCGCTTCCGCTGGCCTGGCAATGTGCGCGAACTTGAAAACCTGATCCGGCGCCTGACCGCGCTCTACCCGCAGGATGTGGTGACGACGGCGCTGATTGATCAGGAACTGGCTCAGCCGACCGTCATTGGCGCTGGCGATCTCATCAGTGAGAGTGATGAGACGCTGTCGACGGCCATCGAGCGATATCTGACAAATTACTTTGTGGGGTTTGGTGATAAATTACCGCCGCCCGGTCTTTATCATCGCATCCTGCGTGACCTTGAATATCCGTTGATCGCCGCTTCGCTCGAAGCGACGCGCGGCAACCAGATCAAGGCTGCCGAGATGCTGGGTCTCAACCGCAATACGTTGCGCAAGAAAATCCGCGACCTTGACCTGCACGTGTCGCGCAGCCCGCGCCTTTAGCGCGGCAACTGGTCAGCTCGCATCATCAGCGCGAATGCCAAGGCGCCGCATCGCTGCTTCGAAGGCAGGTGGTGGCAGGCCAGCCTGCATCAATTGGCGACGCAGCAGGGGAATGTCACGCGCGGCTGACAGTATCAGGCTGCGCGCGGCGTCAAAGGGCAGCAGCGTAGCCAGCAGGCTGCGGTTGACGATATCGATGGCGGCGGTGCGGCTCCACACATCGGCGCGTCGTGAGCGGTTATAGGCGGACAGAACGGCAGGATGGGCAACGTCACTGGAGTGGCGTCGTCCGGCCAGAACAGCGTCGGCCAGATGCACGGCATCGCGCAATCCGAGATTAAGGCCCTGTGCGCCAATCGGCGGCAGGCCATGCGCGGCGTCCCCTACAAGCGCGATGCGCCCGCGGGCAAAGCCTGTCACCGCATGGCCGCTGAGAGGAAAGGCCGCCGGCTTTGACGTCAGCGTCAGAGGGCCAAGCAGATGATGCGCGCGACGCGTGAGTTCCTGAGCGAGCACATCCGGCTCAAGGCTCATCAGGCGTTGACCGTCATCTGGCGATACCACGGCAACGAGACTTGAAGCCTGCCCTGGCAGGGGCACCAGAGTGAAAGGCCCTGAGCGTGTGTGAAATTCGCTCGATATGCCAAGATGATCGACGCTGTGAGCAAGATTGACCGTCAATGCCGTTTGTGGATAGCGCCAGGAGCGGGTCGCGATAGCGCTGGCCTTGCGGGCGATAGATTGCCGGCCATCGGCGCCGATGACGAGATTTGCGGAAAGAGAGCGACCATCGGCGCAAAGGACGTGCGCGTTATCGCGGTCGCTGGCAATCTCCGTGGCTTCGCCTCCGATCAGCGTGAGGCCGGCTGTCTGAGCGGCAACCGCTTCAAGCGCCCTATTGAGTGCGGCATTCGGAATGTTGAAGCCGAATTCCTCAAGACCGAGTTCGCCAGCATCAAAGGTCACCGTTGGCGCTCTGATCAGGCGATCCCGATCATCGATCAGGCGCATTTTTTTCAACGGCGCAACCGCATCGGCAAGGGCCGGCCAGATACGCAGATGACGAACCAGGGTGATCGATGACGTCAGCAAGGCGGTCGTGCGGGCAAATTGCGCCGGCTCGCGGGTCACCGGGCGCAGCACCGCAACCCGCAACCCCTGATGGGCCAGCAGCAACGCGGTAACGAGGCCGGTGGGGCCGCCGCCCAGCACCAGACAATCAAAGTGATCGTCGGTCTTTGGTTCGCTTGTCGGCGCGGGGCTTTGCCCTTGCCTGCCAATAATCTCCATGTGCTACTGTTTTCCACGAAGTGAGCGTTCCCGCAACGTGCCGCGTTGGCGCAGGCAAACACAAGGAGACGGGTCAGGTGCAGGATGCATTGGTGGTGGTGACCGGTGGAGCGAGCGGTATCGGATTGGCAACCGTCAGAAAACTGTCGGCTGAAGGCTATCGCGTTGTGGTGGCCGATCTCGACACGCCGCACGGGCGTCAGACGGTTGATGAACTTGCCAGGGAGGGAGAGCAGGTCACTTTCCAGCCGGTTGATGTCCGCGATGATGCCAGCGTCGAGGCGGCCGTTTCAGCCATCATCGCCCAGCGCGGCGTACCCTATGGTCTTGTCAACTGCGCCGGAATTCTGGAAGCGCCCAAGGTGTCATGGTTATCGGACATGGACCGCCACGATGAAATCTGGCGGGTCAATTACCGTGGCACCTACATCATGATCCGCGCACTCGGCCCGCGCATGATCGCGGCAGGCAGTGGCGGGGCGGTTGTCAATGTCGGTTCGATCAATTCCTTCAAACCTCTTCCTTTGCCGGCTTATAATCCGTCCAAGGTGGCGATACGCGGCCTGACCGAATTGCTGGCGGTGGAATACGGTCCCCATCGCATCAGGGTCAATGCGGTGGCGCCGACCTACACAATGACGCCGCCCTTGCTGGCCAAGATCCAGACGGGCGAGCGTGATGGTGAACGTATTCGCAGGGCGCATGCGCTCGACATGCAGGTGATGCCTGAGCACATCGCCGACGGGATTTTGTTTCTGTTGTCAAAACAGTCAGCCGCCATCACCGGGCATACCCTGCCGGTTGATGCCGGCTGGCTGGTGGCACAGACATACCGGCACTTCGTCGGGCCGGTAGAAGGGTATGACGGGTTTTAAGCCTGGCTGGCGGCGCGGTGGAGGCTGGCAACAGCGCTTGCCACGGAGGCTGCATGTTCCATTCCACTCAGCTCGCCGTTCATGGTTGTCAGCTTGGTGCTCAATGCCGGCGCGGCGCCGGCGATGATCAGCCGTGATCCGCTCTTGCGCGCCTTGCTGGCAAACCCGGTCAAGGCTGCCATAGCGGTCGAATCGACAAACGGGACCTCACTGAAATCAAGTACATAGGCTCTGGGGCTGATGCCTGTGTCCTCCATCGTCTGGATAACTTTGGAGGCGGCACCGAAAAAGAAAGGCCCGAGAATGCGAAAAACGACATAGTCATTATTCGTCAACGCCGCATCAAATCGCTCTTGGTCCGGCGGCACGGTGTCTTCTCGATGCTGCCTGATGCCGACAGTCTCGGCCATACGATGCATGAAGAAGAGCGCCGAGATGATGATGCCGATTTCAATCGCCTGGGTGATATCGGTGAACACGGCAAGAAAAAAGGTTGCCACCAGCGCCAGCCTGTCGCCGTGCGGGGCATGGCGCAGGATGTCACCAATGGCATGTACTTCCGCAATGTTCCAGGCAACGACGGAGAGGATGGCTGCGAGGGTCGCCAGAGGAATGTAGGACAGCAGGGGCGATGCGACCAGCATAAACAAAAGCAGGAAGACGGCATGCACGATGCCGGCAACCGGGGTTCGCCCGCCGGCGCGGATGTTGGTGGCGGTGCGCGCAATGGCGCCGGTGGCGCAGATGCCGCCAAAAAGGGCGCTGGCGCAATTGGCTACGCCCTGCGCCACCAATTCGCAATTGGAGCGGTGGCGCCGCCCGGTCAACCCGTCGGCGATGACGGCCGACAGCAGGGATTCGATACCGGCGAGAAGGGCGATCGTTCCAGCGCTTGGCAGGATAGCGATGATGCGGGGCAGATCGATCGATGGAAAAACGGGCGAGGGAAAGCTCGAAGGAATTCCGCCGAAGCGGGTAGCGATGGTGTCGGCGTCAAGGCCGAGCATGCTGACGGCCAGAGAGCCGATGACAACAGCTGTCAACATGTTGGGCAGGCGCGGCAGGTAGCGTTTGATGCCCAGCACCAGCGCCAGTGACAGCGCTGCAACCAGCACTGTTTGCGGGCGCGTCTGAGGGAGGGCGGCCCAAAGGACTTCCATCTTGCCCAGGAATTCGCCGGGAATGTTGACGTTGACGCCGAGCAGTTCGCGGATCTGCGAGACAAAAATGGATACGGCGATGCCCGCTGTCACGCCGACGATCACCGGATGGGGAATGTATTTGATGAGAACGGCTAGACGCAGAAAGCCTACCAATATCAGCATCAGGCCGGCGATAAAGGTGGCAAGGATAAGCCCATCGATGCCGTGCGTCTGGATGACATTGAAAACGACGACGATGAAGGCAGCCGTCGGACCGCCGATCTGCACCCGCGAGCCGCCCAGTGCCGAGATGAGGCCTCCGGCGATGATGGCCGTGATCAGAGCACGGTCGGGCGTCGTGCCCGATGCGATACCGATTGCCATGGCGAGCGGCAGGGCGACAATCGCCACCGTCAAGCCGGCGAACGTGTCGGCGCGCAGATCATCCCAGCGATAGCCCTCGCGAAATACTGAAACGAGCTTGGGCGTGAACTGCCCGATCAACTTTTGCCGGTTCAGTGAGTGGCGCGTGCCGTCAATAGTCCTGTTATTCAATGCCTTGCCCCCTTGGACTTTCCGGTTAGGTTCATGGATGATCGGCCGGCGGTTGTTGGTACGCGCTTGCTGCGAAGCGCTCAAGCGTGCATCCGGCGAGCGCGAATTGTAAAGCCCAACGCTGCCAGACACTTGAGGAATTCATGCCAGCACGTGCAAGACAGGCCGCCGGAGCGGGGGCTGATAGGGTGATGGACATTGCCACACTCGAGGCTTTTGAGCGAAAAATTCTGTGGCTGGCTGCCCATACTATCCATCATGCCAATCATGCTCGCCACCATGATGATGGTATAAAGGTCGGCGGTCATCAGGCCTCCTCCGCCTCGCTGGTGACAGTGATGACGGCGCTTTATCTGCGTATCCTGCGGCCCGAGGACAGGGTGGCGGTGAAACCGCATGCAAGCCCGGTGTTTCATGCCATTCAATATCTGCTCGGAAACCAGACCGTCGAGAAATTGCAGAATTTTCGTGGCCTTGGCGGGGCTCAGTCTTATCCCTCGCGCACCAAGGATATCGACGACGTCGATTTTTCGACCGGCTCGGTCGGGCTTGGCGTTGCGGTTACCGCCTTTGCGGCGCTGGTGCAGGATTATCTGGGTGAAAAGGGGCTTATGAAAGGATGGGCGCCGGGGCGCATGGTGGCGTTGATGGGGGACGCCGAACTCGATGAGGGTAACATCTTCGAGTGCCTGCTGGAGGCGTGGAAACATAATATCCGCAATTGCTGGTGGGTGATCGATTACAATCGGCAAAGCCTCGATTCGATCGTCTCCGACCAGCTCTTTCAAAAGCATGCATCGGTGTTCCGCGATCTTGGCTGGGAGGTCATCACCCTCAAATATGGTTACCTCCTGGAGGCTGCTTTCAAGGAGGCGGGCGGCGAGCGGCTGCGCCAATGGATCGATGAATGCCCGAACCTCCTCTATTCAGCCCTGACATTCCAGGGCGGCGCGGCCTGGCGCAATCAGCTGCAGGCCGATCTTTCCGGCGAAACAGCCACGTTGAAGCTGATTGAAGGCTATAATGATGGCGAGTTGCATCGCCTGATGACCAATCTCGGCGGTCATGACATGGCGCTGGTCGTCGAGGCGTTCGAAAATGCGCCAAGCGATCGCCCGGTGTGCTTCATCGCCTACACGATCAAGGGTCATGGTCTGCCTTTTGCCGGGCACAAAGACAATCATGCCGGTCTGATGACAAAGGACCAGTGGGCAAAACTGCGCGATGACATGGGCATCCTGGATGGCGCTGAATGGCAGCGTTTTTCAGGCATGCAGAGAGCGCAAGCCGATCTGGAAGCAGCGCTGACCACGGTGCCCTTCAGTCAAAAAGGACCGCGGCGCTTGTCCGCGCCGCTGGTGCCGGTTGGCACAGTGCCGCTACCAGCCATTCGGGGCGCCATGTCGACGCAGGAGGGTTTTGGAAAACTTCTTGCTGAAATCGCCAAAAGCAATTCCGCCCTTGCCGACCGCATCGTCACGACATCGCCCGATGTGACGGTCTCGACCAATCTCGGGCCGTGGGTCAACGGGCGTGGGCTTTTCGCGCGCAATGCCCGCGAGGATATTTTTGCCCTGCGCAAGCTGATGTCGCCGCAGCGTTGGGAAGCGAGCAGTCGCGGCCAGCATATCGAACTGGGAATTGCCGAGAACAATCTGTTTTTGATGCTGGCGGCGCTTGGCCTGTCGCATACGCTTTTTGGCGAGCGCCTGATCCCCATTGGTACGCTGTATGATCCGTTTATCTCGCGTGGTCTCGATGCGTTGAATTACGCCTGCTATCAGGATGCACGCTTTGTCCTGGTCGCCACCCCGTCGGGGGTCACGCTTGCGCCCGAAGGCGGGGCGCATCAGTCGATTGCAACGCCTCTCATCGGCATGTCGCAAGACGGGCTGGCGGCGTTCGAGCCCGCTTTTGTTGACGAACTGGCCGCCATCCTTGAATGGGGCTTTGCCTATATCCAGCGCGAAGGGAAAGCCAAGGCTGGCGACTGGGTCCATGAGCGGGAAGGGGGCTCGGTCTATCTGCGCCTGTCGACGCGCCCGCTCGACCAGCTTATCCGTTCCATGGATGAGCCGCTGCGCAATTCGATTATCGATGGCGCGTACTGGCTGCGCCCGCCTGTGGAGGGCTCGCCACTGGCGGTGATTTACCAGGGCGTTGTCGCGCCCGATGCTGCAGCGGCGGTGGGGGAGATCCTGTCCTTTTGCCCTGGTGCGGGCCTGCTTGCGGTAACGTCTGCTGATCGTTTGCATGCCGGGTGGACGGCAGCGCAGCGGGCGCGCCAGCTTGGCGCCTTTGACGCGCCGGCGCATATCGAGCAATTGCTCGCGCCGCTTGCAAGCGATGCGCGGCTGGTGACGGTGATCGATGGTCACCCGGCCACGCTTGCCTGGCTTGGTGGTGTTCACGGCCACGCCGTTCATGGCCTCGGCGTCGAGAATTTCGGTCAGACCGGCACGATCGCTGATGCCTACCGTCTGCACCGGATCGACAAGACGGCAATCGTTGAAGCAGCCCGTGCCGCGT
Source organism: Raskinella chloraquaticus (SeqCode) (assembly GCF_021731865.1). Taxonomy (NCBI): domain Bacteria; kingdom Pseudomonadati; phylum Pseudomonadota; class Alphaproteobacteria; order Hyphomicrobiales; family Phreatobacteraceae; genus Raskinella (SeqCode); species Raskinella chloraquaticus (SeqCode). Next base: position 213,865 of record NZ_JAKFWN010000006.1, read on the forward strand.
TGTCAGCGCGGCCGAAGCGGCGGCGCTGAGGCGGAAACGATGAGTTGTGATTTGCCTAAAATGATCGCTTCGCAACGCCAGATTTGTCGATTAGTCTGGTGATATTGGCTTTCGCAAAGGGAGTAGCAGAGTGATGATAGCACGGCGCGGTTTTCTGGGTTTGGCGGGCGGAACGGCGCTGGCGGGCGCTGGTCTTGGTGGTGGCGCCTGGGCGCAGGCGAAAACGAAGATCGGTTTCATCTATGTCGGCCCGGTGGGTGATCATGGCTGGTCTTATCAGCATGATCAGGGGCGGCTCGCGATCGAGGCGGCATTCAAGGACAAGGTCGAGACCAGTTTTGTCGAGAAGGTCGCCGAGGGGCCGGATGCCGAGCGGGTCATCGCCCAGTTGGCGCGGACCGGCCACAAGCTGATCTTCACCACGTCATTCGGGTTTATGAACCCGACGGAAGCGGTGGCAAAACGCACCCCTGGCGTCCTCTTCGAGCACGCAACAGGATACAAGAGGCTGGATAACCTCGCCACTTACGATGCGCGCTTTTACGAAGGCCGTTATGTTACCGGGCAAATTGCTGCCAAAATGTCGAAGACCGGCATCATCGGCTATGTCGGCGCCTTTCCCATTCCCGAAGTGATCCAGGGCATCAACGCCTACATGCTGGGCGCGCAATCGGTACGCCCCGACATCAAGATGCGGGTGGTGTGGGTCAGCTCATGGTATGATCCGGGCAAGGAGGCAGACGGCGCGAAAGTTCTGGCTGATCAGGGCGTTGATGTGATCGCCCAGCATACCGACAGCCCGGCGCCGATGCAGGTGGCCGAGCAGCGCGGTCTCAAGGCCTTCGGTCAGGCCTCCAATATGGAGCGCTTCGGACCCAAGGCACAACTGACCGCCATCATCGATAACTGGTCGCCCTATTATGTGTCGCGCGTCAAAGCGATGCTCGAGGGCAATTGGAAGAGCGGATCGGTGTGGGGCGGCTTTGACAGCGGCATGGTCGAAATGGCGCCCTATACCAACATGCCGGACGACGTCAAGGCGATGGCAACCGCGACTCAATCAGCCATCAAGGCCAAGACGCTGCATCCCTTCACCGGCCCGATCATGGATCAGTCGGGGGCGCTCAAGGCTGCCGCCGGGCAGACGATGGCCGATGATGATCTGCATAAGATGAATTGGTATGTGAAAGGCATCGAGGACAAAATCCCGAGCTGACGCTGTTTTGCGTCAAGTCAGGCGCTTCCACATGAACATGGTAGTGCACAGGCTACCATCAGGCATCAGGGCGTAGTCGGGGATGGGCCCGGCGCGCTGCCAGCCAAGCGCGGTGTAAAGCGCTTCGCCGGCGCTGTTGATGACGGTATCAAGCGTCAGCAGCCAGCGACCCTGGCGCAGGGCTTCCACCTCGCAAGCCTGCATCAATGCGCCACCGACGCCTCGGCGCCGCGCCTCGGGTGATACAAGAACCTTGGCGATATCGGCGCGGTGCGGCTGGTTGGGCATGGTTGCCGGGATCATCTGCGCTGTGCCGATGACCCTGTCGTCCAGGCGGGCAATCATCAGCGTGCGTTCGCCTGCGAGCGCGGCTGCGATTGCTGTGCGCCAGAAGACACGTGCGTCGGCCGGATCGAGCGCCTGCATGAAGCCGACAGATGCGCCAGCGGCCACACAGTCGCGCAGCAGATCGGCCAGCGCGGCAATTATTTCGGGTGTTTCGTGATCGAGGCGATGGATGGTGACTGTCATGGCGTCAAAGCGTCTGGTTTCGTTGTAGACCACAGGATGACGGCGTAGCGGGCCGGCCTGTTTCCGGGATTGTGAAAGGCGAGGGGCCGGTCAAGCGCCATGGTCAGGCAATCACCGGGGCACATGTCGTAGATATCTTCGCCAATGGTCATGCGTAAACTGCCTTCAAGGAGCCAGACATTTTGCTTCTGCCCGCCATCCCCGGAATGGTCGAATAACACGGTCGCGCCTGCCGGAAAGTCAATTTCGACGACATTGAGCGGGCAGGAGGGGGCGCTGTTGACGATCGCTCGCCGGGAATAACCCGAGGACGGGTCTTGCCAAACGGTCTGTTCGCTTCGCCGCCGCAGCGGTGAAACGACGTTGCGGGGATGGCGGGGGGCAAAAAGATCGGCAAGGGCCAGGCCATAAGCGTCGGCAAGCTTGGCCAGAAGCGAGGCTGTGGCACTGACTTCGCCACGCTCGATGCGCGAAATCATGGCACGCGAAACTTGCGATTTTTCAGAGAGTTGTGCAAGCGACCAGCCCTTCGCCATGCGCTCGATCTTCAAGCGCTCAGACAACAGGAGGTTCACGCCATCGATCATCTGTCTTATATAAAAGACGAATGCGCGATTGTCCATTATAATGGATTTAGTACATTCCCTCGTGCTGTCGAGTTGTTCGGCAGCGGCGTATGCCCGGTTGAACAGGAACGAGGGATCAGCTACGCGGGATGGTGAACTTTCTCTGATTTCGGGACTTGCCTTGATGCATTATTCGCTGTGGTCGGTTTTGCGCGAGGGCCTGAGTGGAGGCAAGGGCTGGACGCCTGCCTGGCGTGATCCGGAGCCCAAGGCCGAATATGATGCGATCATCGTTGGCGGTGGCGGCCATGGGCTGGCGAGCGCTTATTATCTGGCAAAAGAGCATGGGCTCACCAACATAGCGGTGATCGAAAAAGGCTATATCGGCTCGGGCAATGTCGGTCGCAACACGACGATCATCCGCTCGAATTACCTTCTGCCGGGAAATATCCCCTTCTACGAACACTCGCTGAAGCTGTGGGAAGGGCTGGAGCAGGACTTCAACTACAACGCCATGGTAAGCCAGCGTGGTGTCATCAACCTCTTCCATAGTGATTCAGATCGCGACCGCTACGTGCGTCGCGGTAATGCGATGATGTTTGAAGGGGTAAAGGCGGAATATCTTGACCGCGAGGGCGTGCGCTCGTTTGCGCCCTTTCTCGATTTCGACAATGCGCGCTTTCCCATCCATGGCGGCCTGCTGCAGCGGCGCGGCGGGACGGTACGCCATGACGCGGTGGCCTGGGGCTATGCGCGGGGCGCTGATCAGCGCGGCGTCGATATCCTGCAGAATACCGAGGTCACTGGGATCAAGGTTGAACATGGCAAGGCGGTCGGGGTTGAAACCAGCCGCGGATTCATCCGTTCCAGAAAGATCGGCCTTGCCTGCGCGGGCAATTCCTCGCGGGTTGCCGCCATGGCCGGTTTACGGCTGCCGATCGAGAGCCATGTCTTGCAGGCTTTCGTGTCCGAAGGGGTCAAGCCTCTGATCAATCAGGTTATCCTATATGGCGCCGGACATTTTTACATCAGCCAGTCGGATAAGGGCGGACTGGTTTTCGGTGGCGATATCGATGGCTACAACACCTATGCGCAGCGCGGCAATCTCTACACCATCGAGGATGTGTTCGAGGCTGGTATGGCGATGTGGCCGGGACTCGGGCGTCTGCGCATGCTGCGGCAATGGGGTGGCATCATGGATATGAGTATGGATGGATCCCCCATCATCGGGCTGACCCCGATTGACGGCCTCTATGTGAATTGTGGCTGGTGCTATGGCGGGTTCAAGGCGACGCCGGCGTCTGGCTGGTGTTTTGCCCACACCATTGCCCGCAACGAGCCGCATCAGCTGAACGCCGCCTATCGTCTTGATCGCTTCGCCACCGGTCATCTCATCGATGAGCGCGGCACCGGCGCCCAGCCCAATCAGCATTAAGGAGAGATAAGGATGCGTATCGGCTGTCCTTATTGCGGCGAGCGATGGAATGACGAATTCGTCGTTCTTGGCGATGCTGACGCAATGATGAAGCACCCGGCTGAGGCGACGTTCGCGCTCTTCTATGATTACGTCTATCTGCGCGATAATCCCGCCGGACGCCATCGTGAGCTCTGGTACCATCAGGGCGGATGCCGACAATGGCTGGTAGTGACCCGGGATACGTTGACCCATGCGGTGCATGGTGTCGAGACGGCACGGTGTGCAGCGCAAGACATCGAGGCCGCCTCGTGAGCGCTCAACCGTATCGCCTCGCGACAGGCGGCCTTATCGACCGCAAACGCCCCTGTCACTTTCGCTTCGACGGGCGCGAGTATACCGGCTTTGCTGGCGATACGCTTGCCTCTGCCCTGCTGGCAAACGGCGTGTCGCTGGTCGGGCGCTCGTTCAAATATCATCGCCCGCGCGGCCTGTTATCGAGCGGCGCCGAGGAGCCCAACGCGCTCATTGAATTGCGCCGTGGCGCCGCGCGTGAGCCCAATACGCGGGCAACAACCATCGAGCTTTTCGACGGGCTGGAGGCGCAGAGCCAGAACCGTTGGCCGTCATTGGGGTTTGATCTGCTGTCGCTTAATCGCTGGGCAGCACCATTTCTGGGGGCCGGCTTCTACTACAAAACCTTCATGTGGCCGGCATCCTTCTGGGAGAAGGTCTACGAGCCGCTGATCCGCCGTGCCGCCGGGCTTGGCCGTGCGGCCGGCGCGGATGATCCTGATCATTACGAAAAATCGTTTGCCCATTGCGACATTCTGGTGATTGGCGCCGGGCCGGCCGGGCTGATGGCGGCGCTGACGGCAGGGCGGGCGGGCGCACGAATTATCCTCGCCAATGAGGATTTTGCAGCCGGTGGCCAACTCCATGGCGATGGCGGCAACATCAATGGAACAGCGGCGGCGGCATGGGTAAATGGCGTGATCGCCGAGCTTGCCGCCATGCCTCATGTGCAGATCATGCCGCGCACAACCATCTACGGCGTCTATGATGGGGCGACCTACGGCGCGGTCGAGCGGGTCAACGATCATCTCTTGTCGGTACCCGCCTTCGAGCCGCGCCAGCGCCATTGGCGTATCCATGCGCGGCGCGCCGTGCTGGCGTCTGGCGCCGGCGAACGCCCGCTCATGTTCGCCAATAATGATCTGCCGGGAATCATGCTGGCCAGTGCAGCGCGGACCTACCTCCAGCGCTTTGCGGTGAAGCCTGCCGGGCGCGTGGTCATCGCGACCTCATGCGATGATGGCTGGGCAAGCGTCGATGCGGCGCTGGCGGCTGGTGTGGCGATCGCTGCGATTGTCGACACGCGCAGCGAGGTTGATGAGGCGCTGCTGAGCCTTGGCCGGCGCAGCGGGGCAGCGATTTATTGCGGCGGCGACGTCGTCAAGGCGCATGGAGGCCACCGCGTTGGCGCAATTACCATCCGCAATGCGACTGGCTCTAACACGCGTCATGCCTGCGACGGGGTGTGGATGTCGGGTGGCTTCAGTCCGCTTATCCATCTCACCTCGCATCTGGGCGCGCGTCCGCAATGGGATGAGCAGCTGCAGGCGTTCGTTCCTGGCCAGAACCTTCCCGCGGGACTGGCGGTTGCGGGGGCAGCTTGCGGTGATTTCGCGCTGGGCGCCTGTATAGCGGCCGGGCAGAGGGCGGGGATCGAGGCCGCGCAGGCTTGTGGTTTCAGCGCGCCGGCGGCCGAGCCAATTCTATGTCCTGAAACCTCTGCGGCGGTCGGCGTGATAACCTTGCCGCGCACGGCTGCCGGCCCGGTCTTTGTCGATTTTCAGAACGATGTGACCGCCAAGGATATCGCTCTGGCGGCGCGCGAAGGATATTCCTCGCCCGAGCTTGCCAAGCGCTACACCACACTTGGAATGGCGACGGATCAGGGAAAAACAGCCAATATCAACGGCATGGCCTTATTGGCGGCAGCGCGTGGCAAATCGATCGCGCAGACCGGCACAACGGTCTATCGCCCGCCCTATACGCCGGTCAGTTTCGGCGCCCTTGCCGGCCATCATCGCAGCAAGGATTTTCGTGCGACAAGGCTGACGCCAGCTCATCACTGGGCGCAAGAGCAGGGCGCGGTCTTCATGGAAGCCGGCGCGTGGATGCGCGCTGCCTGGTTTCCCAAGGCCGGCGAAAGCGATTGGGTTGAAAGTGTCATCCGCGAGACGAAGGCTACACGCTCGTCAGTCGGTCTGTGCGATGTGTCGACACTCGGCAAGATCGACATTCAGGGGGCGGATGCCGGTGTGTTTCTGGATCGGGTCTATTGCAACACTTTCTCGACACTGGCGGTCGGGCGGGCGCGTTACGGGTTGATGCTGCGCGAAGACGGGTTCGTGATGGATGACGGCACGACATCGCGTCTGGCACCCGCCCATTTCCTCATGACAACAACGACATCCAATGCATCGAAGGTGATGCAGCATCTCGAATTCTGTCATCAGGCGCTGTGGCCGGATCTTGATCTCCACATGGTATCAGTGAGCGAGCATTGGGCGCAATATTCGCTGGCTGGCCCGCGCTCCCGGGACGTGTTGCAACGACTGGTCGATCGCCAGCACGATATTTCCAATGAGGCTTTTCCCTATATGGGCGCGCGCGAGATCACCATTTCAGGCGGTTTGCCGGCCAGGCTCTATCGCATCTCGTTTTCGGGCGAGCTTGCCTATGAACTCGCGGTTCCGGCGCGCTATGGCGATGCGACAGTGCGGGCGCTGATGGCGGCGGGCGGTGAATTTGGCATCACGCCCTATGGTCTTGAGACATTGAACGCGATGCGCATCGAGAAGGGCCATGTGACGGGCAGTGAACTCAATGGCACGACGACGGCGCGGGACCTTGGTCTTGGCCGCATGATGTCGACGAAAAAGCACTATATCGGACGCGTCATGGAAGAGCGCCCGGCACTGCGTGATGAGAGGCGCTGGCAGCTGGTAGGCCTGAAGCCGGTTGACCGCTCGCACCGGCTCAAGGCTGGAGGGCATCTGGTTGGCCGGCATGAGCCAGCCGTCACCGCCAATGATCAGGGCTATGTGACATCGGCCAGCTATTCGCCGATGCTCGAGCAATGGATCGGCCTTGGTCTCCTGTCGGCCGGCGACAAGCGTCACGGCGAGATCATCCGCGCCTGCGATCTTCTGCGCCAGAGCGAGGTCGAGGTCGAGGTATGCAACCCGGTCTTCTTTGATCCAAAGGGGGAGCGGCTCCATGGCTGAGGCAATGTTGACAAAGCGCTTCGCGCTTGCCGGCATCATGGTGCCCGGCCGCCATGGCAAGCTCATCGGTGAAGCGGGCGTTACCATTCGCGTGGTTGGCGACATCGCGGTTGCGCATGTGAGCGCGCGCAAGGGCCAGAATGCGGCATTACTTCTGGTATTGGCCCGCATGGTCGGCGCGCCGGTTGCCGATCAGCCGCAGCGCGTGGCGAGGGATACGCTGTCGATTACCGGTATTTCGCCCGGTCAGTGGCGGTTGGTGGTGCGCGGTCACAACAGCGAAGCGACGCTGCGCGCGGCGATCGCCGAATTGCAGGAATCTGCGGTGGTCACCGAACTTGGCGACGGACTTTTTCTTGCGGACATCTCAGGTCCACGGGCGCGGGCGGCGCTTGCCAAGGGCATCGCCATCGATCTGCATCCTGGCGCCTTCAAGGTTGGCGCGGCTGCACAGACAAGTGCCTCTCATATCGGGCTGCACCTGGCGCTGATTGACGACAAACCGACGTTTGAAATGATATCGGCAGCCAGCACGGCCGGCAGCCTGTGGTCGTGGCTCACCTCGTCGTGCGGCGAGTACGGCTGTGATATCAGCGTCTGACGCCGCGAATGTCCTGATCGAGCACCGTCATGATACCGCGCAGCTCGGCCAGCCCTTTCAAGCGCCCGATGGCTGAATAGCCTGGCGTTACGCGCTTGGCGAGGTCATCCAGCATGCGGTGCCCGTGATCGGGACGCATGACAATACGATCCGCCTCGCGCCTCCTGGCATTTTCGCGCATGAGCGCGCCAAGCACCGCAATCATGTCGACATCGCCATCCAGATGGTCGGCTTCATGGAACGACAGCCCGTCATCCGCGCGCCGGGTTGCCCGCAAATGAGCAAAGGCGATACGGGGCGCAAACCGCTCCGCCATCGATACAAGGTCATTGTCGGGGCGCACGCCAAGGCTGCCGGTGCAAAAGCACATTCCATTGGCAGGTGACGGAACGGCAGCAAACAGGGCAGCATAGTCATCTGCTGTCGAGGCGACACGCGGCAGGCCAAAGAGCGAGCGCGGCGGGTCGTCGGGATGGAGGGTCAGCGTCACGCCCAGCCCTTCGGCAGCCGGTGCAACCTCAACAAGAAATTCGTGGAGATTTGCAGCAAGCCGTTTGTGATCGATATCACGGTATTGCGCCAGCCTGTCCCGGAATGCGGGAATGGTCAGCGGTTCAGTGGTCGATCCCGGGAGCGCACTGGCGATCACCATCACCAGATAGTCGACATCCTTCTGCTCCATCGCCTCATAGGCAGCTTTGGCGGCGATTTTTGTTGCTTCGTCGAAATCATGTTCGGCACCGGGACGCTGGAGGATGAACAGCTCAAAGGCAGCAAAGCGCACATGATCAAACTGCAACGCGGTGGCGCCGGTGGGCAGCGGCGCGTCGAGATCGGTGCGCGCCCAGTCAACGACCGGCATGAAATTATAACAGACGATCCTGATGTCCTGGCGCGCGACTGCCTCGAGGCTGGCGATCCAGGCGGCGATGGAGTGTTTGGCCGCCCCACCCAGGCGCTTGATATCGTCAGGAACGGGAATGCTTTCAACCACCGTCCAGCTGAGCGGCGTCAGGCCCGGCGCGCGATTTTCAATCAACGCCTTGCGCTCGTAGACGGCCTTGTCGCTCCACGCGTCGCCGATGGGGATGTCGTGCAGGGCGGTGACGATCTCGTGCGCGCCGGCCTGGCGGATATGGTCGAGCGGTACCGGGTCACGGGGACCAAACCAGCGCCAGGCTTGTCTCAGCATTATTTGCTCCGTCAGGTGAAGTAATCGGGATATTGGCGGCGGATGGCGTCGGCATCGGGAATAACCGCAGACAGATGGGTATCAAGGGCATTTCTGGCCACCTTGCGCTCGCCTGCGCGAAGGGCTGCCAGAATGGCGCGGTGTTCGGCGATCACCTGGTGCATGCGCCCCGGTTCGGGGAGCGTCAGTCGCCGGCAGCGGTCGATCTGCATTTTTGCCTGCTGCGCCACGCGCCAGATGCCGGGGTGACCGCTGGTGAGGGCGATCAGCTCATGAAACTCCTCGTCGGCGGCATGGAACCCATTCTGGTCAGAGAGGTCAGCCAAGGCAGTCTGGCGCGCAATCAAGGCATCAAAGGCTGCAAATGACGAGGCATCGGCGCGATCGACAGCCAGATCGAGGGCGGCCGTTTCGAGCGCTTTGCGGATGATGACTGCTTCAGGCAGGGCAGCCAGCGGGATGCGCCCGACAAAGGTGCCAGATTGGGGAAAAATATCGACGAGGCGTTCCTCGGCAAGCCGGATGATCGCTTCCCGGACAGGGGTACGACTGACGCCAAAGCGCTCGGTCAGGTCCTTTTCGATCAATGCCGTGCCAGGCGGCAGGCTCAGGTCGAGGATGGCGGTGCGCAATCGCGCCAGAATCACCGAGGCCGCTGTTTCGCGCGCCGGGCGCGCGGCGCGCGCGCGGGTGATGTCGGTTGCGCTCTTCATATCCCTCACATGCTCCGACGCCATCAGTCCAATGATCGGGGCGAGATACCGCCCGACATTGACATACTAATATACTAATGTATCGTTTGATTGATCGTCAAATGAGTAATGCCGCGCAAAATGTTGCACCCTGACCGATTGTTTCCCGCCGAACCGCAACAGCGCGCCATCGCTCGAGAACTCTTTGCGGAGGTCAAGGGGCTGCCGATCGTCAGTCCGCACGGGCATACCGACCCGGCATGGTATGCGCTCGATGCGCCGTTTTCCGATCCTGCCTCTCTCTTCGTGAAGCCAGATCATTACGTGTTCCGCATGCTTTATTCGCAAGGTGTGGCGCTTGAGGATTTGGGGGTGGCGCGCGTCGATGGAGGGCCGGTGGAGACGGACCCGCGTCAAATCTGGCGGCGCTTTGCAGCGCACTGGTATCTCTTTCGCGGCACGCCAACCCGGTTATGGTTCGAGCAGGCGCTCGAAGATGTCTTTGGCATTGATGAGCGTCTGTGCCCTGACAATGCAGACCGTTTGTTTGATTGCATTGCAGACGCGCTCGTGACCCCTGCCTGCCGGCCGCGCGCGATCTATGAACGGTTCAATATCAAGGCGATCTCGACGACGGATGGCGCGCTTGACGATCTTGCCCATCATCAGACGATCCGCGCCTCCGGCTGGCATGGGAGGGTGGTGCCCTGTTACCGGCCGGACGCGGTTGTTGATCCTGAGTTCGCTGGCTTTCAGGATCAGCTCGATCATCTGGGGGAGATGACGGGCGAAGATGCACGCAGCTGGTCGGGGTACCTGGCCGCGCACCGGCAGCGCCGCGCCTATTTTATCGCCAATGGTGCGACCGCCTCTGACCATGGTCACGCAACCGCACGTACCATGAACCTCGACAGGGCGGCGGCCGAGGCGCTGTTTCGCAAGGTTGCCGGCGGGGCTGCCAGCGCGGATGACGCCGACGCTTTCCGTGGACAGATGATCACCGAATTCGCGCGCATGAGCCTTGATGACGGGCTCGTATTGCAGCTTCATCCCGGCTCCATGCGCAATCACAGTCCGCAGCTTCTGGCGCGTTTTGGGCGCGACAAGGGCGCTGATATTCCAACACCAGGTGACTATGTACGGGCGCTGAAGCCCCTTCTTGATGCTGTCGGCCATGAGCGCGGGCTGACGATCATCGTCTTCACGCTCGATGAGAGCGCTTACAGCCGGGAACTCGCGCCGCTTGCCGGTGTCTATCCGGCGTTGAAGCTTGGGCCTGCCTGGTGGTTTTTCGACGCACCCGAAGGCATGCGCCGGTTTCGTGAGCTGACAACCGAAACCGCCGGCTTTTATAATACTGTCGGCTTTAATGATGATACACGCGCGTACCTGTCGATCGGCGCACGCCATGACATGGCAAGGCGGTGTGACTGCGCATTTCTGTCTAAACTCGTGAGCGAACACCGGCTCGATATCAGCGAAGCGCATGAGGTCGCTGCCGACCTTGCCTTGCATCTGGCAGAAAACGCCTACCGCCTTTGAATTTGACTTGAAAACAAGAACGTAAGGGAGGATTTACGATGACGGACTTGATCACACGGCGTGGATTGGGTGTGCTTGGTGCGGGAATGGCCGGAGCGGGCCTTTTCAATGGCACGACGCTGGCGCAGGGGCTGGCTTTGCCCAAGCAACCTGTGGCCCTCAATATCATCGATGTGGCCGGCAATCTTGCACTGACCCAACCGGCGCTCGAAGCCTATCGTGCGGCAAAGCCCAATCTTGTGTCGCGCATGACCTACACCAAGGCGCCGGCGCCCGAATTGCCGGCCAAGCTCAAGGCCCAGCAGGCGGCCAACCGCGTCGATATCGATCTGGTGCTGACAGGGACCGATGCGCTGTCTGCCGGCATCGATCAAAATCTCTGGGTGGAATTGCTGCCAGCCCACGCTGGCGGCTTGCCGAAACTGCAGGATATCTATCTCGAACCGGCGGCGCGCATGCAGGGACTGGCGCGCGGGCAGGGGGTGGTTGTGACCTATTACCCGTCGGGGCCGCTGCTCTCCTACATGCCGGCGCGCGTGCGCAACGTGCCGAAGACGGCGGAGGAGCTGCTGGAATGGTCCAAGCAGAACAAGAACAAGCTCATCTACGCGCGTCCCGCCAATTCGGGGCCCGGCCGCACCTTCATGATGGGGCTTCCCTATATTCTCAAGGATGCCAACCCCAAGGATCCGGTGAAGGGTTGGGACAAGACGTGGGCCTATCTGAAGGCGCTGGGCGAGAACATCGAATACTATCCTTCCGGCACGACGCCGACGATGAAGGAATTCGGTGATGGCACCCGCGACATGGTGGTGACGACGACAGGTTGGGACATCAATCCGCGCGTGCTTGGCATCGTTCCGAAGGAAGCGGCGGTCTTCTCGCTGGCTGGCTTCTCATGGGTGGCGGATGCGCACTATATGTGCGTTCCCAAGGGACTCGGCGAGGAAAAGCTGGCGGTTATTCTCGATTTGATGAGCTTCATGCTGCAGCCAGCCCAGCAGGCTTATGCCTATGATGAGGGCTACTTCTACCCCGGTCCGGCGGTCAAGGGGGTGACGCTCGCCATGGCGCCCAAGGCCAGTCAGGACGCGTTGAAGGAATTCGGGCGGCCGGAATATGACGCGATGATCGCCGGCAGCCCGGTCGAGCTGCCGCTTGATCCGGACGTCATGGTGCAGGCCTTCCGCCTGTGGGACGAGCAGGTTGGTGGCTCCAAACGGCGCTGATCATGGCCGAAAACGCTGAGGGCGCTGGCGCGCGACATGCCGGCGCCCGCTGCCTCATCTTGCGACGGAAATCATCATGAGCATCCATGCCGGCCAGTTCCGCGAACTGCGCCTTGAGCGTCTTGGCAGAACCTTTGGCGGCGTCGCCGCCTTGCGCGATGTCAGCCTGTCGATTGCGCAAGGCGAATTCATCGCTCTGCTTGGCCCGTCGGGTTGCGGCAAATCGACGACGCTCAACATATTGGCTGGTCTGCTTGCTGCCACAAGCGGCAGCATTTTTCTCGATGAGCGGCGCATCGACAGCTTGCGACCTGAGCAGCGCGGTTTTGGTATGGTTTTCCAGAATTACGCGCTGTTTCCACATATGAGTGTCGCTAAAAATATTGGCTTTGGCCTGGCGATGCGGGGAATAGCGCGCGACGAGATCGCGCGGCGGGTTGGGGAGACGGTCGCGCTCGTCCATCTGCAGGGGCAGGAGCATAAATTGCCGGGGCAGCTCTCGGGCGGGCAGCAGCAAAGGGTGGCGATTGCGCGCGCCATTATCATCGAGCCGCCACTGGTGCTGATGGATGAGCCGCTATCCAATCTTGATGCCAAGCTGCGTCTTGAGATGAGGGCCGAGATCAAGCGCATTCATCAAACGCTGGGGGCAACGACGATCTATGTCACCCATGATCAGGAGGAAGCGCTGTCGCTGGCCGACCGCATCGTCGTGCTGAAAGACGGGGTGGTACGCCAGGTCGGCGCTCCGGATGCGCTCTACGCCAGACCTGATCATCTCGACGTTGCCGCGTTCATGGGCTTTCGCAATGTGATCAGCGGCACGGTGTCGAGGCAGGATGGCGATCTGGCGGGCTTAACGGTTGCCGGTGGCAAGCAGGTATCGGGACAGGCGCGCGGACGCCTGGCGATGTCACAGAAAGCGGTGATGGCGGTGCGCCCCGAGGATATGACACCGTCACCAGACGGGCCGATCAGGGCAAAGATCATATCCAGCGAATTTCGCGGCCGTGAATTCGTCGGCTTTGCAATGAGCGAGGAGGGGGCGGCGCTGGCATTTGTGTCTGATCACCCCCTTACCAATGGCGCGCGGATCCAGTTGGCTGCCGATCCCATGCGGGCAGTCGTTTTTCCGGAGGTGTCGTGATGGTGCCGGCCAGCCAAAGCGCCGAGCGCCGGTCGATTCTCGCCTTGCTGTCCGGGCATGGTCTCGACGGGCTGACGCTGCTGGTGGTGCCGGCGCTGTTGCTGGTGCTGGGATTGTTTATCTATCCGTTCGCCTATGGCCTGTGGCTGTCACTGACACCCAAAGCAGGGGGGATACTCGCCAATTACGCGACATTCTTTTCCGACCCGTTTCTCTATGAAACGATCGCCAAGACGTTGTGGCTGTCACTGCCGGTGACCCTGCTCAACCTCGTCATGGCCGTCCCCATCGCGCTCAGGGTCCGGCTGATGCGTCGTCAACGCCTGCTGACGACCATTCTGGTTATCCCAATTACGCTTGGGACCGTGCTGGTCGCCGAAGGAATGATCACCTATTTCGGGCCGCAGGGCTGGTTCAACCGGGTCTTGCTGTGGCTTCATCTGACGAGTGGGCCGGTCAAACTCACCTATAATTACTGGGGTGTGTTTCTGTCGCTGCTGATTACAGGCTTTCCCTTCACCTTCCTCTTGACGCTGTCCTATCTGTCGGGTGTCGAGGCGGCGCTGGAGCAGGCGGCGGCAACGCTCGGCGCCGGTTCATGGCAGCGTTTTCGCCATGTGCTGTTTCCGCTCATCCTGCCGGGGCTCGCCATCACTTTTTGCCTGTCTTTCGTGCAGGCCTTTTCGGTCTTTCCTTCCGCCGTGTTGCTTGGCGCGCCGGCGGGACCCACGCGCGTCATTTCGATTGCGGCCTATCAGGCGGCCTTCGAGCAGTTCGATTATTCGCTGGCCTCGGCAATCGCCATCATCATGGCTGTCATTCAGCTTGGCATTGTTGTGGCGGTGCTGGCAGCGCGCACCCTCATCTATCGCGGGCCGGCTGGCGGCGGGAAGGGTTGAGGCGATGATCCGCGATACAACATGGGGTGCAAAGCTGTGGCCTGCCGCTGTCTGGGCGGTGATCGGCTTTTTCGTTGTCAATCTACTGGCCCTGATTGCCACCGTTATCGTCTCGTCCTTTGGCCGGCGCTGGCTTGGCACCTGGCTTCCTGCCGAGTGGACAACGCGCTGGTATGTGTCGGCGTGGAACGAGTTCCAGCTCGCCGACATTCTGGTCGTCACGTTTCAGGTGGTGGGCCTCGTCGTCCTGATCTCGGGGCTGATCGGTGTGCCGGCGGCTTACGCCCTGGCGCGCCGCAATTTCCCTGGCAAGAAGCTGGTGATGATCCTCTTCCTGCTGCCGCTTCTGGTGCCGCCCATCACTTTTGGCATTCCGCTGGCAACTGTCCTTTACCGCGCCGAACTTGCCGGGTCACTTTCAGGCGTCGTCCTTGCCAATCTGGTGCCGACCGTGCCGTTCGTCATCCTGGTGATGATCCCCTTCATTGAGCAGATCGATGAGCGCATCGAGCAGGCAGCGCGTGTTTTTGGCGCCAGCACGTTGCAGCTTTTCGTCCATGTATTGTTGCCGTTGCTGTTGCCCGGCATTCTGGCGGCGCTGCTGCTGGTGCTGGTGCGTACAATCGCCATGTTTGAATTGACCTTCCTCACCGCCGGTCCAACCAGCCAGACGCTGGTTGTTTCGCTTTATTACGCCGTCTTTGCATCGGGCGTGCGGGCCGTGCAGTCCATTGATGCGATGGCGGTCATCTATATGGTGACGAGCCTCATCTGGCTTCTTATCGCGCTGCGCTTCGTCAATCCGACGCAGATCGTTGCCCGCGCCAAGCAGACGCCGCGCGCATGAGCGAGCGGCCACGCCTGTCGGATGCGACCTTGGCGCGATTGCCGGGCGATGTAGAGCGTCCGCGCTATGACCGACGCACGGTCAGGCCTGGTATTGTCCATCTTGGTGTCGGGGCTTTTCATCGCGCTCATCAGGCGGTGGCGACCGAAGCGGTCCTCAATGCCGGGGCAGGGGAATGGGGCATCACCGCGGCGAGCCTGCGCAGCGCTGATACGCGCGATGCGCTGATGCCGCAGGACGGGCTATATACGGTAAGCGTGCGCGAACCGGCGGGCGAGCGCCTTCAGGTGATCGGCGCCATCAGCGATGTTTTAGTTGCTCCGCATTCGCCTCAACGATTGCTCGCTGCCATGGCCGATCCGGCCATCCGCATCGTCTCGCTGACAGTGACCGAAAAAGGCTATTGCCTCGATCCGGCCTCCGGCGCGCTCGATGCAGATCATCCTGATATCGTGCATGATCTTGCCCATGGGTCGGCGCCGCGCTCGGTGCCAGGATTTCTGGTGGCGGCTCTGGCAACGCGACGCGCGGAGGGCGTGGCCCCGTTCACGGTGCTGTGCTGCGATAATCTGCCGGCCAATGGGCGCACCGTGAAGCGGGCGATCGGCGCGTTCGCGGCACTGCGGGATGATCGTCTCGCCCGGTACATCGCCGACGATGTCGCCTGTCCGTCAACCATGGTCGATCGCATCGTTCCGGCAACGGTCGATGAGGACCGTCAGCGTATCGCCCGTATGCTCGGGGTCAGCGATGCATGGCCGGTCGTCAGCGAGCCCTTTTCGCAATTTGTGATCGAGGATGTGTTTCCCGGCGGGCGACCGGACTGGACACTGGGCGGCGCGGAGTTCGTGAACGACGTCGCGCCCTATGAGCTGATGAAGTTGCGCCTGCTCAACGGCGCCCATTCATGCCTTGCCTATCTCGGCTATCTGGCGGGGCATGAAACGGTCGCGGATGCGACGAACGATCCGCGCTTTACGCGCTTCCTGGCGCGGCTGTGGGGCGAGGCGGCGGCAAGCCTGCCGGAGAGAATGCAGCGTGATGCCGGGGCCTACACCAGCCGCCTGCTGGCGCGCTTCCAGAACACGGCCATTCGCCATCGTCTGCTGCAGATTGCCATGGATGGCTCGCAGAAGCTGCCGCAGCGCTTGCTGAACACAATCCGTGACAATCTGGCCGCTGGTCGCCCGGTCGACCATCTGGTGCTGGGTGTCGCGGGTTTCTGTGTCTATGCAAGCGGGCAGGATGAGCGCGGACAGGCGATCGACGTGCGCGATCCGCTCGCGGCCGAGATGAAAGCGCGGCTGGGCGACCTGCGCGCAGCGCCCGACTCTGCAGCGCGCCGTGTGCTGCAGGTGCAGGCGCTCTTTGGAGAACTTGGCCACGAGCCGGCCTTCGCGGCGACGTTCACCCGCGCCTTGAGCACCCTCGTGCGCAACGGCGTCAAGGTTATGCTGGCGGGATAAGCGATCCTGCTCGCGGCTGAAATGATGGACAGCCTTGTTGAAGGCGGGCGGCCAAACGGCTAAAAATGACTCTATGCCGTGTGTGTCCAGAAAGATCTTGATTGCTGGAGGTGGGCCGGTTGGTCTGACCGCAGCAGTCGAACTTTACCGGCGAGGTTTCTGTCCGCGGATCATCGACCCTGATCTCACTCCTGCACAAGAATCGCGGGCGCTGGCAATCAATGCGCGAACGCTTGGTTTGCTCGAACCATCTGGCGCGTCGGAAGCGTTGCTGGCCGCAGGGCATCGCATTAATCGCTTCCTTATTCGCTACGAGAACAAGGTTCTGGCGACGATCAATATCGGATTGCTGAAGCACCGGTTCAATTTTTTGCTGTGCCTGCCACAACATGAAACAGAAAGGATTTTGACCGAGACGCTTCACACGCTGGGCGGCAGCGTCGAGCGCAACCTGTCTCTCACCAGTTTTTCAGTAAACGAGAACATCATAACGACCTCGTTGTCGGATGGATCGCAGGCGGACGTCGACCTGCTCGTCGGGGCGGATGGTGCAAAGTCAACGGTACGGAAAGCCATGGCACAATCCTTTCGTGGTGAAACAGAGCCTCAGACATTCAGCCTCGCCGATGTCGTGTTCGATGACTGGCCGTTTGCCTGGGACATGGCGGTCGTCATTCTGCGTCATGATCATGCATTGGGATTTATTCCGATACGTCCGGGATTTGGGCGGTTCGTGTCGTCGCGGCCCGATGTACTCAGCATATTGCCTCCTGAAGCAAAGATACGCAGCGTGTCATGGCAGTCGGAATTTCATATCAATTATCGCCAAGTTGATACGTACCAGACGGGCTCTGTTTTTCTGGCCGGCGATGCAGCGCATATTCACTCTCCCGTCGGTGGACGTGGTATGAATATCGGGATTGAAGATGCCTGTTGGCTGGCCTGGCTGATCGACAAAAATCGCACGGGCGATTATTCGGCTCTCAGACATCCTGTTGCCGCAAAAGTCCTGAAATCCACCTCGGGGCTGACGAACATCGTCATGGGGAAATCGTTGGTGGCGCAACGCTTGCGCTGGCTGATGTCGCTGGTCCTAGGGATGAGTGTTTTTCAGCGCGCTATGTTACCCGGCTTGATGGGGCTGACCTCGCCGAATTTGCCGAAATGAAGTTTTGGCTGAACGGGCTGGATCGGGTTCACTTTGCTCCGAGTACATGATTTCGGCCCTTTTCCGTCGGTGCCGACCGCTGCAAAAACCTGTCGCGAAAGGTAATATTTTTGCCGTGACATATCAGGCTGGGGGGTGGTCTTCTGCTCAATCCGGCTGTGGTGCGTGGCGGCCGAGCTCAGTGATGATGGCGTCAAGTTCCGCCACCTCCAGGCCTGCCATGCGGCGGGCCTCAGCGATGGGGATGAGATTATCAAGCGTCGTCTTTGCCTTCCATTTCTCATCCAGCACGGCGAGAGCATCGGCGAGATGGTCGGCTGCGACATCGAACCTGCCCTCGATGACCGCGAGTTCCAGCAAGGTGGCGTGATCCCAGTAATCGGGAAGCGCGGCAAAGCGGCGTTTGGCGGCATAGCGCACGACGGCCGCAAGCTCTCTGACGCCGGGGTCCGCCGGATTGGCAATCGACATGAGGCTGACCGCGTTCACGCCTGGATAGGCATCGCGCCAATCGCTCTCGAAGCCTTGACGATAGACGGCGATCGCCTGGCGCAGATGGCCGCGCGCGATCATCATCTCGCCGGCGGCTGACGCCTTCCTCCAGCGATCCTTGTGGATGCGCCCGAGGAGCCCGCAGGTTTCACTCGATGCGCCGCGCTCGGCGATCAGACTAGTGAGAAGCTCCTCGGCTTCCTTGTCGCGGCCGATGCGGTTCAGTGCCATCGCCTGCTGCTCGCGCACCAGCACGGTGCGGGCCAGCGCCTTGTCCATGCGCCCGATGAGATCGACCATCCGTTGCCATTCATTGATGGCGCGGTAGGAGAGAAGGAGATCAATCGCGACGCCGGCTTCGGTGGCGTCGATCTCGCCCAGCTCATCGCGCACCTGATCAAGCCCGGTGATGCCTTCGGCGCGGGCGGTTGCCAGCCGCGTCTTGAGCTGGCGCGAATAGGCGACCTGCTCGCGGAAAACGTCGGTTTTGGTGCGGTCGATGGGCGGGGCGTCATAGCCCTCAAGCAATTGGAACAGTGGCGAATCGATGCCGCGATGCGCGCGGGCGTCCATCAGACGCTGCGTCAGCGCGGCTCGCGCGGCTGGAATGTCGGCGCACGCACCACTATCGTTGAGCCCATATGGCAACGCCCGCAGGGGCCCGACATCAAACGGCATTGGTGAGCCCAGGGCCATGGTCAGCACCGTCGTTGACGGGCGTACCGCATGGCGGATGCCAAGCTCATAATAGACATTGGCATTGAGCAGCGTGAGGTCGGCGATGGCAAATTCGCTGAGCAGGATGCGTTCATACATCAGCCTGTGGATGAAGCCGGCGCCTTTCTCCTCATCGGCACGGATGACTGCCAGCCCGGCTGCTTCGACCGAGGGCGCGAAAACGTCACGATAAAGCTCGTCAAAATCAATGTCGCGCCCATTGGCGTCGGGCTTTTTGCCAAACGGCATGATGACAAAGCAGATGGCGCGATGAGGCATGGGCCGGTGTCCTTAGTTGTTGAGCGCGGCTTCCAGACGATGTTTCAGGGATCTGTGTTCAATCAGAGATCGGCCGGCTGTGTCCAGTTTGTGCATTATTGGCGAACTGCCGTGCAGATTTGATGTCCGCGTTGAGTCGGCGCTGGCAATCACCATTTTTGTCTAGGCAATGACGAGATTGCTCCGCTTTACCACATCCTCGTCGCAGGCAGCCGCGACCTGTCGATGATTGGTTTAAACCGCTCGTCAGCAGCCGGCAGGTGCCACAGCGCTACTTTTCAAAATCCGTGCGGCTGCGTATCGTTGTCCGATGTCCGAGCGCCTTGACACCTATCTTGACAACCGCTTCCGCCCGCAGCTTGCCTGGTTCGAGAAGGCCGCCGCCCGCGCCAAGCAGCGCCATGGGTTTCTCTCCACCGCCCAGCTCTGCGCGACGGCAGCCATTCCCGCAACCAATGTGCTCACTCAGTCAACCACGGCCTCGACCGTCATCGCTGTTCTGGCGACGATTGCCGCGGGATTGCTGGCGCTGTTTGGCCATCGCGAGGAATGGTTGCGCTATCGCCGCACGGCTGCGGCGCTCGAATCGATCAAGGCTCGGCTTGATGCAGGGCTGGCGCCTTTCGACGGCGATGATGGAGAAAATCATTTCATGGAAGCCTGCGAGGAGATTCTGGGCGGCGAGCTTGGCCAATGGGAAACCCAGGTCCGCGCCCGCGCCGTCCCTCACAAGGCAAAGGCAAAGCTGCCGAAAAATGACGACGAGGACTGAGTGGCTCAGCCCGGCATGTCGAGCACACGGCTTTCCGCCGTGATGCGCCAATGGTGCAGTTCTTCCAGCATCAGGTCGCTCAGGCGTTCGGCAAAAGCGTGAAGCTCAACCATGTCGTCAATAGTCGCCAGCTCGGTCTGCTTTTTCTGCAGCTTCTCAAGTGAGCGTTGCGAGCGCTCGCGCACACCTTCATAATCAAGCGTGGTCTTGAGCCCGTACAGGGCAAAGGAGGCTGCGGCGAAAGTAATTGTACCTGGCGCCAGATAGGCCTCCAGAACATCCAAGAGCCCGCCCGCTCGATGCGGCGTGGGTTCATTCGACACGATCTGCAACAGGCTGAGCGCGATAAAGGTGAGCAGTGGAAGCAGTGTCAGACCAAACAGTGATATGGCGGTCGCCAATTCATATCTGCCAATCAGCTTTTGCATCCGCGCGACGTTATCGTTATGATAGTCGATCTGGCCCTTTCGACGCGCGCCTGTTGCCATCTCCTTGCCTTCGATCAATTCTATCAGGATGCGCCGGATATCGCTTTTCCAGGTGCGGCCATCACCATTGTCGCACAGGCTCTGCTGGCGCTGGTGCGCGCGCACATACCAGCCGATCCAGCCATTTGCCTCCGACAGCGGCCACGGCCAGATGCCCAGTGTCCAGAAGATGATCGTCTGGCGCATGCGCTCGGCGACTTCGCGTGCATCAATCCAGCGCCGGTGGATCTGCTGATTTCGTCCATGCCGTGTCAGATAAATCATGAATCCTATCGCGGTCAGTTCGATCAGCGCCAACACCAGATGGCTGATTAACATCCAGTAGGTGTCAGAGTTTCCATGGGAAGGGCCGTCGCTATGCTGGGGTATTATGTGTGGCAGGGCGGCAGCCAGCGCTGCTGCGATGATGGCGACAGCGCTGCAAATGAAGATGCAGATAACGGTACGGCGGAACTCGTTCCCGAAGCGGTTGGCGGTCGCGTCGGCAGCCGCATAGGCGTTCAGCATGCGCGTCAGGGGTGATCTGTCGCGCTCGTCTTCTGGCAGCTGCAATTCGTCGTCGCCAAAGGGCGCGATCGCCTCCCGCAGGTTTTTTGCCTCATTACGTAGACCGGCGTCGGGTGCTGGATTCTGGTCTTCCAGAAAGTGCCGGGCAGCCTCGGTGTCGTGCCTTTTGGGTGATTTGTTCTGTTCGCCTTTTGCCCGCAGTTCGGGCGGGGCTTCAGTAATCCGGCTGACCATTTTCGTCAGCTCCGCACATCCGTCATCAGCGTCAAGGTGCAGCTCGACTGCGTGCGCCTGCATATCGTCGATATGGCACTCCCTTTCGCTAAAGCGTTGCAGCCGCTGCCACATCAGTTGCGCCCGCTGAGGTTGCGCCGGATGGATATGTATGATGGGCAGGCCAATGCGCAGCGCCCGCTCGATCATTTCACGCGTGCCGCCGCGCCCGCCAGAGGGTCCGCCATCCCACACCGCGATCATGATATCGGATTGTCCAACCAGGATGCGCCCCGCCAGATCATAGGCAGCAGCGCGCTTGTCTGTATTGTCGGGCAGATCCAGCACCAGGGTTGAACGCGCCTTGTTCAAGACCGCATCATAGCGCGCCTGACCTGCCGGGTCGGTGCGCCCGTCTGCGCGGCTCACCTCACGGCTGAAGGGCAAGATGACGTCGAGTGCGATGTGCGCGTCAATCGCTGCTTCGGCGGCGATCAGGTCGCTACCCTCGGCAAGAGCGCTGATCAGAGACAAAATCTGGCCGTTTTCTCGGCAAAAGGGCCCATCGCACTCAACATCAGTGGCAAGGATCGACTCCAGCTTCTGATCGAGCAATTTGATCAATCGGTAGATGGTTTTATGAACCTCATCGGCAATCTTACCGTGAATGCGGTCGGCCCTGTGGCCGACAATGCCAAGCGTCAGGGCCACTCGCGGCGCATGATAGAAAGCTGCATCCATGGGACTGTTACCCTTACTTGCCGTCTCCTGCGTCGGGCCTACACTAATCGGTTTTGTTGCGGAAGGATGTAAACCAAGCACAAACTTCTGGCTTCAGAACCCTGAAGCTGCCAGACGACGTGCTAAAATTAGCAGGGGCTTGGTCCATCTCTGCATACTGGAGAAGGCTTCTTCTGGCATTTGAAGGCTGGCGGAGGGGATGGGCCTGACGTCGAACCTTCTCCAC
>NZ_JAKFWN010000004.1:0-206367 GCF_021731865.1 Raskinella chloraquaticus (SeqCode)
TCACCTGCAGACCGGCCGCACCGAGCGGCGCTGCTATTTCCTCAGGCCGCACCAGCTTGTCGTAGTGGTGGGTACCGCGCGGCAGCCATCCCAAGACATATTCTGCCCCGATGATGGCAAGACCCAGCGCCTTCATCGTCCGGTTGATGGTGGCAATGAGCGCCACACCGCCAGGCTTCACCAGCCCGCCCACCGTGCCTAGGAACCCCGGCACATCGGCCACGTGCTCGACCACCTCCATGGCAAGCACAATGTCGAAGTGCTCGTCATCAGCCAGCAATGCCTCGGCACTAGTCGCCCGGTAATCAATTATAAGCCGGCTGTCCTCGGCGTGGAGGCGCGCAATCTCGACATTGCGCTCGGCCGGATCAATGCCAACCACCTCGGCGCCAAGCCGGCTCATCGGCTCGCACAGCAGGCCGCCACCGCAGCCAATATCAACAAGACGCAGGCCGGAAAGCGGCTGGGCTACAGCCGGATCAAGCGCAAAATGCCTGAGCGCCATCTCGCGGATATAGGCGAGCCGCACCGGATTGAATTTGTGCAGCGGCTTGAACTTGCCGTGCGGGTTCCACCATTCGCGGGCAAGCCTGGCGAAGCGCTCGACTTCCGCCGGATCAACGCTGGTCGTACTCTGCCGGTCGGCCTGACTCATATCGCTTATGCCCATTCGTCCTCGACCCCCCTCCTCGTCGGCGCCCCGGGTGCAATTGTCAAGATAACGGGATTGCGAATGCGCCCGCCAGCGGCTATCGAACCGGCGCACACCGTTTCAGGCCGGCAGGGTTCATGGCTAGATTGGTTCTTAAATTCGGCGGCACATCGGTTGCCACCATTGAACGTATCCGTAACGTCGCCCGCCATGTCGAGCGCGAGGTGAAAGCCGGACACCAGGTGGCGGTCGTCGTGTCAGCCATGTCCGGCACCACCAATCAGCTTGTCACCTGGGTCAAGGAAGCGAGTGAATTCTACGATCCGCGCGAATATGACGCAGTGGTCGCCTCCGGTGAACAAATCACCAGTGGGCTCCTGGCCATTGTGTTGCAGTCCATCGGCATCAAGGCACGCTCCTGGCAGGGCTGGCAGATCCCCCTCAACACCGATGACAGCCATGGCGCGGCGAGCATCCAGGATTTTACTGGCGACCGGCTGATCGCCGGCATGGATAGCGGCGAGGTGGCGGTGATTGCCGGCTTCCAGGGCGTCGCCTCAAACGAGCGCATCGCCACCCTCGGACGCGGCGGCTCGGACACCTCCGCAGTGGCCATTGCCGCTGCCGTCAAGGCCGATCGCTGCGATATCTACACCGACGTTGATGGCGTCTACACCACCGACCCGCGTGTGGTCGCCAAGGCGCAGCGCATCGAGCGTATCGCCTATGAGGAAATGCTGGAAATGGCTTCGCTCGGCGCCAAGGTCCTGCAGGTCCGCTCCGTCGAGATGGCGATGGTTCATCGCGTGCCGGTCTATGTGCGCTCATCTTTCGATGCGCCTGACGCCAGCAACTGGAATGGGACGCTTGTCTGCGACGAGGATGAAATCATGGAAAGTCAGGTTGTCACCGGTATCGCCTTTTCCAAGGACGAGGCCAAGATCACGCTCGTGCAGGTGGCCGACAAGCCAGGCGTCGCCGCCAAGGTCTTCGGTCCGCTCGCTGACGCCTCCATCAATGTCGACATGATCGTCCAGAACGTCTCGTCTGACGGCAAGACAACCGACATGACCTTTACCGTGCCGGCGGCTGAATTTGCCCGCGCCATGGATGTGCTGACCAAAGCCAAGAGCGAGATCGGCTACGGCGAATTGCGTGGCGACAAGGATGTGGTGAAGGTGTCGTGCATTGGTGTTGGCATGCGCACCCATGCGGGCGTTGCCGTCAAGATGTTCAAGGCGCTCGCCGAGCGCGGCATCAACATCCAGGCGATCACCACGTCGGAAATCAAGATTTCGATCCTGATTGAGGCTGCCTATACCGAGCTGGCGGTGCGCACCCTGCACACGCTCTATGATCTCGACAAGGTGTGATCGGCCGCAAGCGCGTCGGCTTCACCAAACATAACGCCACATGTGGTTAGCGAGCTTAGCGCTTCGTCAAGCGACGCCCACGCCTGAGCATCATGCGCCAGATGATGGGTGAGGAAGCCAACGGCCCGCCCGCCCTCCGCGCGCGCCAGGGCAAACGCTGACACCAGCTCCCGTTCGAGGCGCGCTGGCGACTTGCCGACACGTCCGCCGCGCCAGTCGATCAGGTCGACGTGGCAATTGAGTTCACCAAGGCCGGCGATGCCATCAAAGCGCGGCGGCCCAAACGTTGACAGCGTGGCAAAGCCCAGCGCCGGCAACCGGCCGGCAAGGTGTGCATCGATACGGTTCCATGGCGGCACAAGGATCCTCGACAGCCGATCACCAAACAGGGCGATGAGGCGTTGCTGCCCGGCTGCAAGGTCATGCGCGATCACCTCGAGGCCGCGCGCTCCTCCCAGCTCAACCGCGCGCTCGCCGGCACCCGCGTGGTTGCGATGCGCATAGCCGTGCTGGCACGGTGTGAAGAGCGCGACATCGGCAAGGCGCTCGGCAAGGGCTGGCTGCGCCGGCTGCGCGATGACGGCAAGGAGCACCGGCGCCTGACAATGAGCGCTGAGCATGATCAGCCGCTCAAGTGCTGGCGTGGGTGCGACGGCGTCATCATCACGCAGCCACAGCCGGGGCGACAGACCAGCATCGCGCCAGCGCGCGAGTTCATCGGCAAGTGCGATGAACGTCATGGCATAGTCCGCAGGCGCGAGCGCGATGCGGGTACAACAAGTCGTAACGCTGCCTCAAGCCGGTTGGCTGCAACGGCCAATGATCGCTCTCCCAGGACCATCCTGCGGGCCTCGGACCCGAGACGGCCTCTAAGCTCACTGTTTTGCAACAGACGGCGGATTGCGGTGGCAAAACCAGCGTCATCGCCTTCACTCACCAGAACGCCCGTTTTACCGCCCGTCACGCAGGCCGAAACCCCACCACTATCATAGGCAATCACTGGCAGACCGGCAGCCTGCGCTTCGAGATAAGCAAGCCCGTAAGCCTCACCAAGGCCCGGCCACACATAGAGATCAGCACGCGCAAGCGCGTCCGGCAGGTCTTGCGCCGCGATGCGCCCGGCAAAATGGATACGCCCTGCGGGAAGCATCGCGAATGCTGCTTCAACTGCCGCGCGCTGGGGCCCATCGCCAAAAAGCGTCAGCTGCCAGTCGATATCGCCAAGCCGGGTCAGGGCCTTTGCAAGATCATGGAAGCTCTGCAGCTTGCGCCCGCCCCGCATCATCGCCACGCACACCAGCTGCGCGCGTCGGTTATCAGGCCGTGGCCTCATCGGCGGCTCAAACAATGTGGTATCGATAAACGGCGGCAGATCGACCATCGCTGATTGCTCGACGCCGCCCGCCAGTAACCCTTCGCGGTCGCGCGCGGTGAAGGTGAAATGACACGCAGCCCTCGCCAGCGCCGGCAGGGATGCCTTGTGCCAGGCGGCCCACGGCCCAGCCGCCCGTTTGCCGGCAAAGGATGCTTCCGCTGTTACGTAGGGGATGGCGAGGGTCTGTGACAGCATCGGCCCGATGAGATCGGGCGCTTTGTAATAGGGGTGGTAGGTGAACCACAGATCGGGCGCCCGCTCGCCATCGTCAAACCGCCGGGTGAGGTGGTTGCGGTCGCGGCTGGCCTCTTCCTCAAGCCTCGCCAGACGAGACGCGTCGGGGTCCTTGCCATAGCTGCGCAATCTCGACGCGATCACCACCTCATGCCCGGCAAGCCGCAGCGCCGCCATCAGCAAATCGGCCATGCGGCGGTCGCCTGAGGGTGTATCGTCAGACAGATCAACCGTCGGACAATAGAAGGCAATGCGCATTGCGCTCCCGCCGGCCTTCAGTGATAGGGGTCGGCGGCGTCACGCATGCCATCGCCCATGAAGTTGAAGGCAAGGATGACGATGATCACCGGCACCACCGGCCACAGCAGCCAAGGGTAGAGAGCAACCACGTTGATGTTCTGTGCCTCGTTCAGCATGACGCCCCAGCTCGTGACCGGCGGCCGCAGTCCCAGACCAAGGAAGCTCAGCGCTGTCTCGCCCAGGATCATGCGCGGGATGGTGACGGTTGCTGACGCGATCAGATGCGAGATGAAGCCTGGAATCAGGTGAAGCGCAATGATGCGTGCCGGCCGCGCTCCCGCGAGCTGGGCGGCCAGCACATAATCTTCCTCCCTCAGCGACAGGAGTTTCGAGCGCACCGCCCGGGCAAGGCCCGTCCAGTCGAGCAGGCCGAGGATGATGGTGATCCCGAAATAGACGAGCAACGGGCTCCATGTCGCCGGCAGGATCGCCGAGAGCGCCAGCCAGAGCGGAATTTGCGGCAGGCTTTGGACAATCTCGATGGCACGCTGAACCAGCAGATCAAACGTGCCACCATAATAGCCGGCAAGTCCGCCGATGATAATGCCCAGAAGGAAGGAGATGCTGACGCCGATCAGGCCGATGGTGAGCGATACGCGCGCGCCATAGATCATCCGTGACAGGATATCGCGCCCGAGCCTGTCGGTGCCCGCAATATAAAGGCTGCCACCTTCGGCCGGGCACATGAGGTGCAGCGAGCCATCGAACAAGCCCCAGAAGCTGTAGCTGTCGCCATGGCAGAACCAGCGGATCGTCTGGATGCTGGATGTGTCGTTGGTGTATTCGCGGCGCAACGTGTCGATATTGAGCTTGAAACTCTCACCGTAAACGAACGGCGCCCTCAAACTCCCCTCATGGAAGATGTGGATCGCCTGTGGCGGCGAGCGGATGAAGGCGGTGTGGCGCGACTGGTAATTGTAAGGCGCGAAGAACTCGGCAAATGCGACAATGATGTAGAGAAGGATCAGCAAAACGGCTGAGATCACCGCCAGACGGTGGCGGCGGAACTTCCACCACATGAGCGTCCATTGCGAGGCGAGATAGGCGCGCTCCTGCGCCTCGCTCATTTTTTCGACCGAGTACGGATCAAATGGCTCGTCACGGAAGGTGTGGGGGAGCGGCGCTCCTGCCGCCGGCAGTGGCGCGTTCACTTCGTTTGCCCTCCCTGCAGCCGGATTCGCGGGTCAAGCAGCGACAAGGCAATGTCGGAGATGAGGACGCCGACCACCGTGAGAAAGGCGAGGAACATGAGAAACGATGAGGCAAGGAAGGTATCGCGCGATTGCAGCGCTCGCAGCAGCAACGGCCCCGTCGTTTGCAGCGACAGAACGATGGCCGTGATTTCCGCGCCAGACACGACATGAGGCAATACGTCACCGATGTCGGAAATGAAGAAATTGAGGGACAGGCGGAATGGATATTTCATCAAGGCACGCCCGGGTGGCAAACCCTTGGCGCGCGCCGTGGTGTAATACTGCTTCTGCAGCTCGTCGAGCAGATTGGCGCGCACCGCCCGGATCATCTTGCCCGTGCCGCCCGTGCCGATGACGATGACCGGTATCCACAGATGCTGCATGATCGACCAGAACTTAGACCAGCTCATCGGCTGATTGAGAAACCGGTCGTCCATCAGCCCGCCAATCGACACGCCAAACCACACATTGGCGAAATAGACGATCACAAGCGCCAGCAGGAAATGCGGGATCGCCAGCCCGAGCAGGCCGAGGAATGTCAGCCCGTAATCCCCCCAGCTATACTGATGGGTTGCGGAATAGATGCCGATTGGAAAAGCAATGATCCAGGTGAACAGAATGGTGAAGCCGGAAACGATGATGGTGAGCACCATGCGATCACCCACCAGATCGTTGACGGGCAGCTGATACTCGAAGGAGTAGCCCAGATCGCCACGCAGAAGATTGCTGACCCACAGGACGTAACGCTCAACCGGGGATTTGTCGAAGCCATATTCCTTGCGCAGAAATTCAATGCGCGTGAGATCGGCCTTTTCGCCCGATGCCAGGCTCTCGGACACGAGGGTGTCGAAATAATCGCCGGGCGGCAGCACCACAATGGAAAAGACCAGCACGCTGGTGACAAACAGCGTGGGGATCATGATGAGGATCCGTCGCAGGATGTATTTAAAAAGCATGTTACTGCCCCGCTGCGCTTTGATCGAACCAGTAACTGTCGGGCATCGTCAGGCCGAAATAACCGCCGGGCTCGTAAGCATAAAGCGCGGTTGCCGGCACGTTGCGCAAACGCTGCGACACCACGACCGGCTGCAATGTTCCGCTGATGATGCCGATGCTGTAGAGTTGTTCGGCATGGATCGACAGCATCTTTTTCCACACCACACGGCGCTCCTCGGTCGAACTTGACGCGAGCCATTGATTGCGCAGATGTACCAGCTCCTTGACGCCCTCCATATCGGGCTCCTGCCCCTCTTTGCCGTTGGTTTCGACCCATTGACCGAACATCGGCCAGTTGAACTGGTTCTGATTGGTGGGCGACAGGTCCTGGGGGTCCATGTCGGGCGAGGCGAGCCCGTTATCAATTCCCGGCCGCACTGACATAACGGTCGACCCTCCGCTGATGCGGCGGCGGAAAACATCGCGATGCGACGAGTGAACCAGAAGTCTGAGCCCAACCTTGCGTGCATCTTTCACCACGAGTTCGAGCGCGTCGGTCTCCTCCATGCTTTCGCCCGCTGATTCAACAATGATTTCCGCCCGTCGCCCATCGGGGAGAAAACGGATACCGTCGAAATCCCGTTTCTTGAGGCCCATCTCGTCCAGCAGGCGGTTAGCTGCCAGCGGATCAAACCGCGCATAGGACGAGGCGAAGACGTCATCGTAGAGAGGACTTTCCGGCATCACAGTCATGGCACTTTCGCGCGCCAGACCAAAGAAGATCACCTGATTGATATCACGGCGATCGACCGCCAGCGATAGGGCGCGGCGGAAGCGGACGTCGCGCACGATGGACCGCCACACCGGATCGCTGGCGTTGAGATTAGGCTGCAGCGCGATGTAGGAGCCTTCGGCACGCCGCCACAAATGGGTGAGAAACCCGTTGCGCTTTTCGGCCACCTTGAGAAAGGTGAAATTGTCGAAGCGCAGGTAGCGCGCCTGCAGGTCGGAATCACCTGCGCCTACCTTGGCGGGTATCAACTGGCTCGACACCACCGACAGCCGCAGATTGTCGATGTAGGGCAGCTGCCTGCCATTTTCATCGACGCGGTGATAATAGGGATTGCGCTCAAAGACAAAAACTTCCGACGGGAGCGGCGTTGTGTTTCGCCACGGGTCAAGTGACGGCAGCGCCGGATTCTCGGGGCGGAACTGGCGTGATTTGCGCTCGTGAAGCGCCCCCCAATCGCGCACTTTTTCTTTTTTGATCAATGCATCGAGCACACCTTTCTCGGCATAGCTCGTATGGAATTGACGCATATAATGCGCCGGCATGTAGATATAAACGGGTTGAGCCGCCGCCAGTGCCGGCAGAAATCCTGGATTGGGGACATCCCAGGTATAGCGAACCGTCAATGCATCAATGACCTCGAATTTCGGCTTGCGACCGAGGGGGCGCAACTGAAGGGGCGGCCCGCCAGGCGACAATCGCGGATTATTGGCGACATCTTCCCAGAAATAGCGGAAATCCTCGGAAGTAAACGGCTGACCGTCCGACCAGCGGTGACCGGGACGGATATGCAGTGTGAAGATACGCCCTTCAGCAATATCGACCTTGTCAAGAATGTCGGGTTCCAGCTGGAGCTTGGTATTGTAGGTGACAAGGCGGGCATAGCTATACATCACCGCCAGACGGATATCGCGCTGATCGGCAATCAGCATACGCAGCGTGCCACCATAACGGCCTGGCATCCGGCCGCTTTCACCCAGATTGATAACGCGCGGGCGCATTGGCAGCCGTTCGGCAACCGGCGGCATGTTTTGCGCGGTGACCTCGGCTTCAAACATCGGCGGTTCAATAAAGCTCTGCGCCCGCGACGCCGGCGCTGAAAGAGCGATCGCGACGCCCAGAAATCCGGTGCAAAAGCGCGCTGTCCTCATGCCACAAGATCCTTTGCATCGACATTGTCGCGCGCGAGCACGAAGTGCTTGTCGCCGACCTGAACCGGTTGCAGCGAACTGCCTCCGGGCGAGGGTGTGAATGCCGCCGGCCAGTGGTCGCTACCACCAGACGCTGCGAGCGCCGCCCGGTAATCCAGCGGCCGATCAAGATCGGCGTAAGGGACCGCCTTGAGCAACATCCGCGTATAGGGGTGGACGGGATTGGCGAAAAGCTGATGACGCGGCGCAATCTCGACAATGCGACCATGGGCCATGACGGCGATGCGCTCGGCCATATAGTTCACCACCGCCAGATTGTGCGAGATGAAAATGTAGGTCAGCCCCAGCTCTTTCTGCAAATCCTTCAGCAGATTGAGGATCTGGGCCTGTACCGACACGTCGAGGGCGGAGACGGGTTCATCGCAGATGATGATCTCGGGGCGCAGAGCCAGCGCCCGGGCAATACCGATACGCTGGCGCTGACCGCCTGAAAACGAGTGCGGGTAACGGTTGAGAAAACGCGGATCAAGCCCCACTGCCTTCATCAGCTCGGTGACGTCGCGATTTTGTTCGGCGACATCGCCGACGCCGTGAATTTGCAACGGCTCACGCAAGATATTGAGGACCGTCATGCGCGGCGACAGCGAACTGACCGGATCCTGGAAAATCATCTGCATCCGCGGACGAAAGCGGCGCAGCTCCTCGCCACGCAGGCCGAGAATATCGCGCCGGGTCACGCCATCATCGAACGTCACCGTGCCCTTGTCAGGCGTGACGGCGCGCATCAGCAGCTTGCTGACCGTGGTTTTGCCGCAGCCGCTTTCACCCACAAGCCCCAGACATTCGCCGCGCGCCACATCGAAGCTTACATCATCAACCGCAACAACCCCGTGCTGCGTGTTGGAAAACCAGCTTTCGCGCCGCGACTGATAGGTCTTGCGCAGATTGCGCACGCTCAGGATCGGCCCGCTCGCCGGAGCGGTGATGGCGGTCTTGGAAATCGCCAGTTTTTCACCAGGCGCGCGCACCACATCACGCAACGACACCAGCCGCTCGTTCTCGCCCATGTCGAAATGGGGCGAGGCCTTCAGAAGCCCTTTGAGATAAGGGTGCTGCGGGCGGCGGAAGATATCCTCGACCGGGCCGCTCTCCATGATCTCGCCATGGTAGATCACCGCCACTTCGTCGGCCATGTTGGCAACCACACCCAGATCATGAGTGATCAGCAGGATCGCCATATGCAGCTCCTGCTGCAAATCCTTCATCAGCCGCAGGATTTGCGCCTGGATGGTCACATCAAGCGCGGTCGTCGGTTCATCGGCAATGAGAAGCGCGGGCCGGCAGATGAGCGCCATCGCCAGCATCGCCCTTTGGCGCATGCCGCCCGACAATTCAAAGGGATACATGCCAAGCGTGCGCGCCGGGTCCTTGAAGCCCACCAGGCCAAGCATCTGCTCGGTCCGCTCCCGCGCCTGCGCCCCGGTCATTGTCGAATGAAGCCGCAACCCTTCCTCGACCTGATTGCCAACGGTGTGGACCGGCGACAACGAGGACATCGGCTCCTGGAAAATCATGCCGATCTGGCCGCCCCTGACCTGGCGATAGGCAAGGCCGTCGGGGGGCAGGGTGGCAAGATCGAGCATGCCGGACTGACTGTCGAAATGGATATGTCCGCCGGTCACTTTGCCCGCGCGTGGCAAAATGCCCATGATGGCTTGCGAAATAACCGATTTGCCGGAACCCGATTCGCCAACCAGCGCCACCGTCTTGCCTGCCGGAACACGCAGCGACACGCCGCGCACAACCTCATTTTGAAGGCCGTGCAAGGAGAAGGCTATTCTCAGCCCTTCGACCCGCAGAATGTCCATGGCGCTCCCTGTCCCTGCTGGCAAATCTAACCGTCGCCTTCCCAAGCGGCAACGTCTTTTTGCCGTTACGTCACTGCTGCGAGTTCGCCAAGCCCTCGGATCGGATAGGCCGAGATCGCGTTCTCGTGGCCAAGGACATAGATGTCCCGCAGACGCGATTGCATGATCGGCAATCCGGCGGCAAGCGCCGTTTCACGCGAGATAACAAGATCACTCATCATATCCTTTGACGCGGCTTCGAGTTTGCTGGCAACCGCCACCGTTTCCCCCAGAGCAAGCGTCACCGCCTGGGCCTGCATGGCGCCGACACGCGCGGTCAGAATACGCCCGGTATGTATACCAATTCCTATTCGCAACGGCAGCGACAACGCGCTCTGGAACTGGACATTCAGCGCCTCGATGGATTTGAACATGTCACGCGCTGCCTTCAGCGCATCCCGACTGCCCTTGTCCTTGTGCCCATCTTTTTTGAACACCGCTGTCAACCCGTCCACGACCACGATGTCGACATGCCCGTGATGGGCGCGAACCGACTGGATCATCTCCTCCTGGAAGCGGTTGAGAAGCACGACCAGCTCATAGGGAACCTGCGTGTTGACGAGGTTGGTAAAGGCGCGCAGGTCGACGACCAGGACGGTTGCCTGTTCCTCGAGTCCCCAGCCGGCATGCTCGCTCTGGGCGGCATGCGTATGCTCTCCCAGCACCGGCAGCAGGATTTGCGCCGACAAATCACGGAAGGGGTGTACCTGGCAGGCCAGACGCACGCCGGGCGGCGCGGCGATCTGTTCCAGAAGTGTGCGCTCGGCAACGCCAATCGGCGGCAGGTCCTGCAAGCCCTTGGTGACCAGAACGCGGCATGTGGCGCAGCGACCCCGCCCACCGCAGAGCGAGGGATGGGGGATGCGCTGGTCACGGCTGATCTCGAGGAGCGACTGCCCCGGCCTCACCATCACCTCGCCATGACCGACATAATTGACAGTGATGATGCGCCGCCGCCGCCGGCCAATCTCACGATAGCCAAGCACGCCGCCGACTGCGGCAAGAAGACCGAAGGCGCCGAGACGGCCGTAGAATTCCGTGCGGTTGACCAGGCTGATGACCGCCGGATCAATCGTCGGCTCGCCGTCATAGGGCTGCGCATCTCGCCCCGACACCAGAAAACCGGCCAGCGCCAGGGCCGGCACGAGGATAGCCACAGCCCACAGCAGATCATCCATGATCGTGCGTACCGACCGCTTGGCGGTGAAAATATAGTGAAAGCCGATAATGCCGTGGAACCATACCACCAGGACGGCCACCGTCTGAATCACGGCAGATTTCGGCCACAGGCGATGAAGGACGGCAACATAGCTCTCATCAAGCCCGTACATATCGCCAGCCAGACGCGTACCCGCAACATGGCCGATGATGAGGAAGGGGATGCTCAATCCCAGGATGAGCTGCAGCGCTTCCTTGAACGGCATGCGAAACGTGCCACGCCGCAATATGCGCGCCAGGGTGAAGGAGACATGGACGAAAAATGAGCCATAGAGCAGCCAGGTTCCGGGGCGGCTCTTCCAGATCACCCATCGCCATTCCTGCATTACCGACATTTGCGCAATGCCGATCAGACCGAGCGCATGGTTGACCAGATGCATGGTAACGAAGGCGAGCAGCACAAGACCCGACGTCAGCCTGAGTGTACGCTTCCAGTCATTGCGCAGTAAACGTGTTGTCAGCGCCTTGATGTTGAACGCGTTGTGACTTTCGACCGTTGACAGCATTTATCGTTCCGCAGCCTGGGCGCAGGCCAATTGTTGGAATTCATCGCAGATGCGGCTGTTGGCAGGCGCGCACGGTACCGTCTTGTTCTCAATGATGCGAGGCAACAGACACACGATCAATCAGGCGTTCGACGAGACCCGCCATAAAGGCGGTGATACTGGCCGCGCAGGCCGGGCAATCATGGATGAGATCGGTTAAAACTTCCGAAGGGATACGCAAAACATTTGTCCGTGTCCGGGCCCGGATGGAGACGCTTCGTGGATTGCCAGTAAACACTCCAACCTCCCCGACCACTTCCCCGGCACCGAACTGGCCAACCACTACATCTTCCTCTGGCCCCGGGATCGTCGCCTCGACATCACCATCGAAAATCGTATAGGCGGCGTCTGACGGGTCGCCATGGCGGAACAAATAATCTCCCGCCTCGTATGTCATCAATTCCCCCGCGTAGGCCAGGAGTTTGATCCTTCCAGCCGGAAGTTTCCTGAACAGCGGCGCCTTTTGCAGGACTTCGACTTCCCTTGTCAGCATCTGGCATCTCCTCAACGCGAAGTCTACGGAGTAAACGTCCAACCCGAAGGCAGGATGACAGAGAATGGTGTAAACGGAAACACCAATTGATATTGGCAATCTTCATTGCGGTTCGGTGCCTGCAACATGACGGGACGCGGATTCTTTCACCCTGAAGCCTGCTCGAGATCCATACCCTGCGCATTGCCGCCGGGCTGCGTCACCTGCTGCAGCCGCGCACCCTCAAAGCGCATGATCGTGCTGTAGGTCGCAGCGTCAGTACCTTCGTCAAGCGAGACAAAAATCGTGGTCGCCGGCAGGGCCCGGGCGAGGCCGGCCACTTTTTCGTGTGCATTGGGGGCGATGTAGCCTGCTTCATAGACCAGAATCTGCGGGCGCTTCACAAGCGAGCGCGCCAGATTGACCGCGTGCCGCAGAGTGGGTGTCAGCAAGCGGCCTGACTGCCCGCATGGCGTCGACAGGCCGATGCGCAGAATTTCGTCCTCGAGCCCCGTCTCGCGCAGCACATCCGACAGGAATGCCGCCACCCGGCGCTCGGCATTGGCAACGCTGCCGTTCACCCGGCCAAACAACAGATTGTCACGCAGCGGTGCGCCGCGAATGACCCGATCGGGGCGGTAGAATTCGATATAGCGCGCATAGTTTGCCGGCAGAAAATGTGAAAAACTCCGGCGTGCGCGCAAGATGCGCTCCACGAGCACGTCATCGACCAGGCCCAGGCGATGGCGGGCCTCGCAATATCCTAGCGCCAGAGCCACCAGTTTGAAGCGCCACACATATGTCAGATGGGAGCGCCCTTGCGGCGCCTGTGCGGTTTCAACCATCATCCGGAAATCCGGCATGTCGGCAGCCCGGATAAATGACATACGCTCGACGATCGCGCCGCCCGGCGGCAGGCTTGAAAACATGTCGATGGTGAATTCCGCCATCCTCAGGCCGATATTGATCAACGGGTCGACCAGGGCCTCGGCCTCGAGAATCGAGCGCACGTAGCGATCAGCACACAGGTCGTTATTGGCCAGCCTGTCGCCGATCGGCAGGCCAAAAAGCAGATTTTCGGCAATCGACGCATTGCGATTGAAGCCATCGGGATCAAAGAATGTGATGAGTTTGGAGAGGCCCGACGTTTCAAGTCGCGCTCTCGTGCTGGCACGTGCTGCAACGATGCGGGCTTCAAGCGCATGGTCGAGATCAATATCGAGCGGCCCCTCGAGGCCTAGGAAATAAACCTCATCCGCTCCCCCCGCCAGACGCAGCGCAGCAATGACGGCGCTATCGAGGTCAAGGACCTCCTCATCGCCCACAGATGTGTAATCAAGCCAGTCATTGTCCTTGCGCCAATAGGGCAACCCCGCGCGCTTTGCCTCGCGCGCATCGCGATCCTTCGGGTCGAACGCTTCCTGCCCGCCATGCCGTTGTAACGAAAAGAGGATATTTTGCCGGATGGTGGCGTTGATGAGATAGGGTTCGGGACCCACATAGCCAACAAGCCGCCCCAGGCTTTCACTTGACATTTGCGCAAAATCAGTCGCTCCGCAGGTGACTTTTCCGCGATATCCGCTGATCTGCTGACCAAGAATGCGTGCAAGCGAGTCGCGCCCCGACCCAGCCGCCCCCACCAGCGCCACCGTGCCCGGGCGCGCGATCCGCGCGTTCATGCTCTCAAGCATGACGGCGCCGCGGCCATCCGCGACCCTGACATCATCAAACTGGATGGGCTGGTTCACCGATGGCAGATCAACCGGCGCGCTATTGAGCGACGCCAGGCGGCGGGTTGGCGAGAATTGACTGACAATCTGCTCATATTTGATCGACATATCGGCTGCCTGCTGATCCCAGTCGATCAGTTCCTTGACCGGGGCTGGAAGCTCGCGATAAGCGGCAATCACCGCCACCAGCTGACCGATATCAAGACTGCCCTTCAGTGCCAGATAACCGCCGATCGAATAGAAGAAGAACGGCGTGATCTGCGACAGCAGCGCATTGAGAAATTTGACCGCGAATTTGCGATTGTAAAGGGCGACGCGAATATTGAAGAGAACGCTTAGGCGTTGCGAAATCTCGGCATGGGAATATTCACGCACCCCATGGCTCAGCACTGCCGGCGCCGCATCGACAATCTCGCCGATACGCCCGGCCAGTTCACGCGAGGCCAGCTGCCGTTCGCGTCCCAGGCGTAGCTGCTCTTTGCGCAGATAGGGTATGATCACAGCCTGCACGGCAACAATGCCACCGGCCATCAGACCAAGCCACAAGCTCTGGATCATGATGAAGGCAAGCGCCGTCAGGGCTTGTGTTCCCAGCATCGCCGGCTGCACAAACGCATCACCGATAAAGCCGCCGATCGGCTCGACCTCATCCTTGATCATGCTGGCGACTTCAGCCGGCTTGACGGTCCGGATATCTTCGGGACGAAAACACAGAAGCGTCGCAAACAGATCAAAGCGCAGACGGCGCATCATGCGCTCGCCCAGCACGCCCTTGCGCAGATTGATCTCATAGCGAAACCAGCCATTGATAAGCGTCAGCAGGAGAAAGATGCCGCTGAGGACGAGCAGATAATGAAGCTGATTGAAGAGGAAGCCGGAGAAAACCGGAACCGACCAGCCTCCGAGAAAATCAGGCAGATCGATTGAAAAGCTGAGCAGATTTGCCGTCAGCTGGCCATCGCGGAACGCTCCGCCCTGGATACCCTCGTTGACGATGCGTTTGGGCAGTTCGAGGGTGGCGAAGAAGAAGGGCAGTTGCAGCAGGATCAGCACCAGAATGACGAGCTGGTCGCGCCGGCTGTACCGCCAAATATAGCGGAAAAGACGCGGATCGATCTCGTTCATCAACGCTCCCGGCTGGCGGTTTGGCAAAAGGAAAACATAAGGTGCACGGCACAATGCGGATCGTGCACGCCTGAGGACACTGACGCGCCGAGCCCAATCGGTTTGGACCCTAATCGGTCAAATCATTCTGTCAACGCGGACGGGCTCGCTGCGCAACCAGCGCCTCAAGCAGAATCTCGGCCGTCCGCGCCGCCCCGTTCAAAACGATGCGCTGCGCGCCATGCGGCTGGCGCATCGTCTTGTCGATCACATCAGCAAGCGCTGCACTGGTCAGTTTCTCTGGATCCAGCAGGTTTGCAAGGCCTCGCCTCGCGAGAGATTGCGCGCGCTCGTTCTGTTCGCTCTCCCCTGCCGCGGTGAACGGCACAAGCACGCTCCGGCAGCCAGCGGTGAGCACATCGGCAACCGTGTTGTATCCAGCCTGCGAAATGGCGAGCTGCGCCCTGGCATAGCGTTGCGGAAGATCACCCACAAAGCGCACCAGATCGATGTTCTGTGTCCGGCACGATGCGTCAAGGCGGGCGAAGACATCGCCCGGCAGATAGGGACCCGCCACCACCAGCCATCGCGCATCTTTCATGCATGACATGGCCCGCGCCGCAATCGCGGTCTCAAGCAGTGCCCCGCCGACACTGCCGCCGCCAGCTGCCACGATCACATCATGGCTCGGAATATCCTCAAGCGGCACCGCTTCCGGCCCGACCAGCCCGGTATAGGCAAGCTTGTCGCGAATGTCGTCTGCCTCGGGAAAACTCTGGTCGAAGGGCGTTACCGCGCCGTCGCCATGGATGAGGACGAGGTCAAAGGACGAGTGGACGAGATCGAGCATCTCCTGCCGGCGTGCGGGTGATCGACCACCCTGCAGAATATCGCGGACAGACGAGACGATCAGAACATTGTTCTGCCTCTGGCGCGCTGCGGCAAGGAGCGGCAGCAATTCGAAACGCTGCCCGCGCCGCCCGAAAGGAAAGGCCTCGATCAGCAGGATATCGGCATTGCTGCTGGCAAAGGCCGCAAGGAGCGCATCCCGGCGCAGATCGCGGTGATGATCATCAAGGGGCGCCCCGTCAGCCAGACGCAGATCGCTAAATCCCCCGGGCCCGGCTTTCAGTGGCGGCAACTGCACAACATGAGCGGGAGAAAAATCAAGCCCCTCGACGGGTACGCCGCCGCTGGCAACCGTCACCTCGATGCCTTTGTCGCACATGGCGCGTGCCAGACGGGCAGCGCGCACCACATGGCCAATGCCCAGCAGGTTTTGCACGAAGAAGAAAACCCGCACCGTCATCACTGATCAATCGCAGCAAGCGGCACGCCGCAGTCGCGAAACAGACCAAGCAGGGTCATGAGCCCGCGACGATGATCAAAGACATGTCGGACACGCTTCTCGCCAGCCGCGCCCAATGCCGCGCGTCGCGCCGGTGTCGCAATCAGCATCTGCAGGGCCGCCGTCAATGCCGGCGCATCGCCTGGCGCCACCAGCACACCGGTTTCGCCATCGAGAATGAGTTCAGGTATGCCCGAGACGGCTGTCGACAGGCACGCCACCCCCTGGCTTTGCGCTTCCATCAGAACGTTTGGCAGGCCATCACGATCGCCATCCTCGGCGATCCGGGATGGCAGGATAAACAGATCGGCGCGGCGATAGGCGGCAAGCACCTCGATCTGGTCGCGGGCGCCATGCCAGATGATGCGATCCTGCAGGCCCAGCGCCGCAGCCTGCCCCTTCAGCCGCGAAAGCCCCTCGCCTCCGCCGATGTGCTCGAACCGCCAGTTCACGGAGGCTGGCAGGCCGGCCAGCGCCTTGAGAAGGAGGTCATAGCCTTTTTTGTCAACCGCCCTGCCAACCGACAGCAGTTGCACCGGGCGCGCCGGATCGCTGCCGTCAGGCGCCTGAGGAGCGGCACGACCTGCTGCAAAACGCTCGAGATCAAGGCCGTGATAGACGAGATGAACCGCATCCGCTCGTGACGACAGGGCGCAGAGCGTCTCGTACCCGACCTTCGTGCAGGTAACGCTGAAGCGGGCGCTGTCCAGCTTCTGTCGCAGCTCCCAGGGTTGCGACGTCCAGATATCTTTCGCATGAGCCGAAGCGCTCCACGCAAGCCCGCTCATCAGCGAGGCGTAGCGCCCGACCGACGCTGGTGTGTGGATGAAATGCGCATGGAGATGCACGACATCCGCACCAAGCTCGTCGACCAGAACGGCTGCCTGACCGAAACGACGAAAACGGTTGGGCGAGGGATCGCGCGGCAGGTCGGCAAGGATGGCACGAAGGGCGGCGCTGAAGCCGGCGCGCCGGCTGACGCGCCACAGCGCCCGCACCACGCGCCAGGGCTCCTGATAAAGATATTCCGGCAGATAAACGACCGGCGCCATGATGGCGCGATGGATCGGATGGATGCGGCTGTCGGTTGGCCGGCGCATCGAAAAAATGCGGATGGCCATGCCGGCCCGTTCCAGGCCGAAAATCTCCTGAGCGATGAAGCTTTCGGAAAGGCGCGGATAGCCTTTGAGGATGAAGGCGACGGAAATGGTCAATCGTCGTCCCGGCGTTGCTTCAACGAGGCCACGGCTTGCTGGCTTCTGTCGGAAAAATAACTGGCAATCCGGTCGCAGATGCGCTCAAGGCCGTCCATATCAACCGCCTTGAGTGCCTCGGAGGGACGTGGGCGCGTTGGCAGCTCATGAAGTGCTGCGGCAAGGAGGCCCGGATCATTCGCCGCGTCAGGATGCAGGACAGCACCAAGTCCAAGCGCGTTGGCACGTGTGGCACGGATCAGCTGTTCCTCGCGCGGCGCGACGCGCGGCACGAAGAGCGCCCTCTGGTCAAGCGACAGGATTTCACAAAACGTATTGTAACCCGCCATGCTGACAACACCGCTCGCAGCGCGCATGAGCGATAGCAGATGCGCCTCGAAATCAATCACGCGCGCATGGGGATTATGGCCGGCTTTTTGCGAAATATCCTTGCGCTCGTCGGTCGCCATGAAGGGGCCGAGGACAAGAACCAGCGGATGGGTCAATGTGGAATCGTGTTCGTAGGCGGCAAGCGCCTGCGCCATCAGTTGAGAACCATCACCACCCCCGCCCGCAGTGACGACCAGCATGTTATCCGGCCAGGCGATATCCGGCGCCGTGTCACGCACTTCCCGGCGCAAAAATCCGGTGAAAAGGCGACGGCTCCGCAACGCTGCTGAAGCGGGAAGATCGGTGAACGGATCCCAGAAATCCTCCGGCCCATACACCCAGATGTCATCATAATGGCGATCAATCTTGGTCAGCAGATCATTGCGCGCCCATTCCCGTTCGAGAAGACGGGGTGAATCCATCACATCACGCAGGCCCAGAACCTTCAGACAACCACGGCTGCCGAGAAGGGCGAGCGTCTCCTCGACTTCGCCGCGAAGTCCCATCGGCTCCTTGTCGACGATGAAGATGTCGGGATCAAACGACATCGCGGTGTGCAGAATGATGGAGCGCCTGAGCGCCAGCGTCTGCGTGAGGTCGATATGGCGATCAAGCGATGTGTATTCGCCATTATAGTTTTTGATGACGCTGGGAATTTTAACGAAATCCACTCGCGCCCTGAACTCGAAGGAGCTGGCGATGGGCGAGCCGGAAATGATGAGGACGCTGAGACCTTTGAATGAATCGACCAGCGCATGGGCAATCGCCTGGCAGCGGCGCAGATGACCCAACCCGAACGTGTCATGACTATAAATGAGAATACGCGCATGATCGAGCCGACGTGCCCGCTCCGGAGTGATGACGGGCTCGTTACCCGGACCACCCGCAGGATCGCCGTCCGCACTCGCATGTGAGGTTGCGCTTTCGGCGGTCGGTGGTGGACGGGTGAGCATAACCAATCCGTCCTGGTCTCAGCGGTCTATCGGCAGCCGACACAGCCCGCCGCTGGTGACCATCGCCGGATGTTGATCCCGTTGCCGGACTGTCATGCAATTGCCCCAACGTGCCTGTCGCCTCACGCACACGATCACAGCACGCAGCCATCAACCCGTCGCCGAGTCAAGCTTTGGGCGCCGACGATGGCCTGCATCGGGAATGCTACGACCCCGGCGGGGAGCGCCGCAGCTCGTCCATAGAGATAAGATAAGTATTTGTTCTTGAAAGAAATAAAATAGCGCACTAACCGGCTGACCCGCTGTAGATCGCGGCCAGCCGGGTTCTCAATTCACCTTTCAGCACCTTGCCCATGGCGTTGCGCGGCAATTCGTCGACAAACTCGATATGCTTGGGAAGCTTGTATTTGGCCAGTGTCTTGCCGAGCACCTGGATGATGGTATCCGCGCTGATCGTGGCGCCTGGCTTGCGTACGCAGACCGCCGTCACCCCCTCGCCAAAATCAGGGTGGGGAATACCGATGACCGCGCTTTCGAGAATGCCTTCAAGGCCGTCGATCTCGCTTTCGATCTCCTTGGGATAAACATTATAGCCCCCCGAGATCACCAGATCCTTCGCCCGCCCGACGATGTGGATATAGCCGCGAGCATCAATCTTGCCGACGTCTCCGGTAATGAAAAAACCATCATCACGGAACTCGGCCTTGGTCTTCTCCGGCATCCGCCAGTAACCGGAAAAGACGTTGGGGCCTCTCACTTCAAGGACGCCTACCTCGCCTTGGCCAAGAACGGTGGCGCTCTTGTCATCGGCAACCCGCACGTCGATATCAGTGAGCGGAAACCCGACCGTTCCGGCGATACGATCCCCGACATAGGGATTTGAGGTGATCATACCGGTTTCGGTCATGCCGTAGCGCTCGAGAATGGCGTGACCGGTACGCTGGCGCCACGCATCGTGCGTTTCGGCCAGAAGCGGGGCTGAACCCGATACAAAGAGCCGCATATGACGGGTCGCTTCAGGCGTCAGGCCAGCATGCTGCAACAGACGCACATAGAAGGTCGGCACACCCATCATCACATTGGCTTTCGCCAGCAGTGCCATCACCTCGTCACCGTCAAAGCGCGGCAGGAACAGCATGGACGCGCCCGACATCAGCACGCAGTTGATGGCAACGAAAAGCCCGTGAGTATGAAAGATGGGCAGAGCGTGCAGCAGCACGTCGTCCGCCGTGAAACGCCATGTCTCGACCAGTGTGAGCGCATTGGACGACAGGTTGCGGTGCGTCAGCATTGCACCCTTTGAGCGCCCCGTCGTTCCGGATGTGTAGAGAATGGCCGCAAGATCATCGGGCTCACGGACGACATCGTCAAATGCGCTGCCAGCACCCGCCGCTTTGTCGATCAGCGTACCCTTGCCATCGCCACCCAGCGTCTCGCAGACAAGAACCTTGTGTCGCGCGCCAAGTGCCGCCACCTCGGCGTGGATCTGCGGGCGACAGACAATGACCGCAGGCTCGGCATCACCGACGAAATAATCAAGCTCGGCCAGCGTATAAGCCGTATTGAGCGGCAGAAACGCTGCGCCAGCCCTCAGACAGGCAACATACAGGAATACCGCTTCCGGCGACTTGTCGATCTGGACCGCCACCCGATCGCCGGGCTTCACGCCCAGAGTGACCAGAGTGTTGGCGAGGCGGCCGCTTTCAGCCAGCAGGTCGCGATAGGTGTACACCTTGCCGCTTGCCAGCGTCATGAAAGCCCGGTCGTGCGAGGGCATACGGTCACGAATGAGCGAAAAGAGATTATCCATTTTTCATACCTGCTGAAATGGGTTTCGGCCCCTCTGACCTGGGACGCTTACGGCCGGGCATCCGCGATTTCGGGCCCGAGTATTTTTCGAACCACGCTACTGGTCGCGACCGTTCCTCGTTCGAAAAACGCTTCATGATTAGTCTCGATCGCCTCGAGATCATAAAGATAATTGACCATCAGACCATACGCATGCCGCAACCCGCGCGGCGAGCGATCGCCTAGAAAGTTCAGACGCTCGAGACGGGCGCCATTGCCAAGATGAAACCGGGCAACGGGATCAATCACCTTGCCGCGCCCATTCCTGGCCCGCGCCAGATAAAAGGCCGCAGCCTTCAGAAACGGTTCGCGCAGGCGCGCTGCAGCCGCCTCGTCTTCATGCCACAGCGGATCTTCGAGACCCTCGAGCGCTGCGCGGAGTGGCGCGGGAAGGGCAGCGGTGCCTGCCTCGCCCAGCCAGGCCGCAAAGCCCGGGACAGGAGACAGGGTGACAAAGGTTTTGAGCCCCGGCAGTTCGCGGCGCAATTCCTCGACCACCTGCTTGATCAGGAAGGAGCCAAAGGAAATGCCCGCAAGCCCGCGCTGACAATTGGAAATGGAATAGAAGACGGCCGTCGCCGCCTCCTCGGCCGGCACAATCGGGCGCTCGGTCGTAATCAACGGAGCAATCGCGGCGGGAATATCGCGTGTCAGGGCCACTTCGACAAAAATCAGCGGCTCATCGGCCAGCTGCGGATGGAAAAAGGCATAGCAGCGACGATCTTCCGGTTCGAGGCGGCCGCGCAAATCCTGCCAGCCCTGAATGGCATGCACAGCTTCATAGCGAATGATCTTTTCGAGGATATTGGCCGGCGTCGACCAGTCGATCCGTCGCACTACCAGAAACCCCCGGTTGAACCAAGACGACAGCAAATGGACCAGATCATTGTCGAGAACTGCAAGTCCCGCGATCTTGTCAAGCCGGGCGCGCACATCATCACGCATCATGACCAGCGCCGCCGTTCCCCCCGGCGCCAGATTGAGGCGGCGGATCAGCTCCTGCCGGCGCGGCTCCGCAGCATGATGGAGCTCAGCGGCGTTCGCCGTTGAAGGATCCTTGGTCCACGCATCGATGGCTCTCTGCAGGCGGTCGTGATCAGCATCGAACTGATCGGCGATCGCCGCCAGGAAAACTGTTTTTTCGGCGTCATCCAGCGTGCGATATCCATCCAGGACGCGCCGTGCCAGCGCCACGCCCGACGCTTCGCCGCGCCGCGACAGCAATGTCGCGGCAAGAGCGGCCAGATCAGCGCCGGTTGCCGGCGGACGTTCCTCGCGCGCCAGACCGACCCATCGTCTGCCGCGCTCGGTCACTGTTGCGAGAAGATCGCTGACAAAATTCATGCTTATCGCCCTGGACCAAGTACCAGATTAGGCAGCCCGGTCGCGACCTGCGGAAAGAAGCAGACGATAACGAGGGCCACCATCATCAGCAGAATGAACGGGAAAGTGTCCCCGGATCACGTCGCCCAAAGGGATATCGGGCACGACGTTCC
The DNA here is from genome assembly GCF_021731865.1 of Raskinella chloraquaticus (SeqCode). Classification (NCBI taxonomy): domain Bacteria; kingdom Pseudomonadati; phylum Pseudomonadota; class Alphaproteobacteria; order Hyphomicrobiales; family Phreatobacteraceae; genus Raskinella (SeqCode); species Raskinella chloraquaticus (SeqCode). The sequence goes on from NZ_JAKFWN010000004.1 coordinate 22,209, forward strand.
TGATCATAACTATAGTGAGCCCAACCGGCGAATGGATCAAGCCCATTTCCATGACAATCACCATGGCCGGCCCCAACCCTGCGGGCTTGCGAAACCTGCGGCAGGATGGCGATGCCATTTTCAGCCGGAAGCGGCGGATGATCACACAGCTGTTACAGCGTCGTGATTGTATAGTAGTGTGACAGGCGGCGGCTCAGCGGAGACACGGAAAATGGCAGCACCCTCCTTCATCATGCGCCTTGTCGCGCAACTGAGTCTCGTATTGCTTCTCGTTGTCCCGGCGCTTGCCGACAAGCGTTTCGTACACGCCAGCCTCGCCTCCGCCGCGCTGAAATATGAAAGCCGGATGAGAACCGAAGCCGATCCCGGCACCAGGCCGCTCGCCCAATGGCTGCGCGATGGTGACGCCGCACTCGCCCGTAACGACCAGCGCGCCGCCGCCAAAGCACTCGCAGCCGCCGCCAATCTCGACCGCACCAATATCAGCCTGCTGCTGCGCCTGTCTGACGCTTACGGGCGTATTGATGCCCGCGACAATTACAGCGAAAGGCTCGATCTGCAGTCACGTGTCACCGCCTTTGCCTATCTCGCCTATCAACGTGCCACCGCCCCTCAGGACGAGGCGCGCGCGCTGGCGGTTCTCGGGCGTGCCCTTGCCGGTCAGAGCCTGTGGCGGCCGGCGCTTGACGCGCTGAAGAAAAGCCTGGAGATCCGCGACGACACGGCACTGCGTGCAGCCTACGAGGAGCTTGAGACCCAGCATGGTTTTCGCCTGCTCGACTATCAGGTCGATGCGGACGCTGCCTCGCCGCGCGCCTGTTTCCAGTTCTCCGAAAACCTGCCGAAAAAATTTGATGCAACGCCCTTCGTCTCGATGCCGGGCGGCTTGCCCGGCGGGGTGACGGTCGAGGGTCCGCAGCTATGCGTCGACGGGCTGAAACATGGTGAGCGCTATCAGATCACGTTGCGCCAGGGCATTCCGGCTGCCATCGGCGAAGTGCTGCGCCGACCCGCCGAGTACACCTTATACGTCCGCGATCGCACCCCGTCCGTTCGCTTCACCGGCCGCAACTATATCCTGCCGCGCACTGGCCAGACCGGCATCCCCCTCGTCACCATCAATCTCAGCGAGGTTGCCGTCACCTTCTACCGGTACGGTGACCGCTCGCTTGCCCAGGCCGTGCTGGCTGATGGCTTCCTCGGCGCCCTGACCGGCTCAGGTGCCCGCGCGGTTGGCCAGGAACACGGGCAACAGGTGTGGCAGGGAAAACTCACGACGGAAAATCGTCTGAACGAGGAAGTGACAACCGCTGTCGCCGTCAATGAGGCCCTCGGCACCACGCTGAAACCCGGCCTCTACATCATGGTGGCGCAGCGCCCTGATCTGACGAGCGATGACAGCGATTATGAAACGCAGGCGACGCAATGGTTCGTTGTGTCCGATCTTGGCCTGTCGACCGCGCTCAATGATGACGGCCTGGCAGCCTCTGTTCGCTCGCTCGCCACCGCCGCACCCCTGGCGGGCGCGACGCTGCGCCTCATCGCCCTCAACAATGAGGTGCTGGCAACCACGCGCAGCGACGCAACAGGTGCAGCGCAATTTTCCGCCGGCCTCGTCAATGGCGAGGGCGGCGATGCCCCGGCTCTCCTGATTGCCGAGAAAGACGGCGATTACGCCTTCATCAATTTGCAGGCCACTGCCTTTGACTTCACCGATCGTGGCGTTGGCGGGCGCGCGGCGCCTGGCGCTCTCGACGCGTTTGTTGTCACCGAGCGAGGCGTCTACCGCTCCGGCGAAAGCGTGCACGTCACCGCCCTGCTGCGCGATGACGGCGCCAATGCCAGGACGGATATCCCGATCCATCTCGTCATCGAGCGCCCTGATGGCGTCGAGGCTCGGCGTATTCTGGCCGAGGATGGCGGGGCGGGCGGGCGCGTCTGGCGCTATGACCTCACACCAGGCGCGATGACGGGAACCTATCGCCTCAAGGTTTACGGCGACCCTAAACGCCCGCCTGTCGGGCAGACGACGTTTCTGGTGGAAGATTACGTTCCCGACCGCCTCGAACTGGCATTATCGAGCCCGCGCCCCGAGACATCACGCGACGCGCCCGCCCGCATCGACATTGCCGGGCGCTGGCTGTTTGGCGCCCCCGCCGCCGGCCTGTCGCTCGACGGCGAGACGATCATCTCACCCGCCGAGGCACCACCTGCCGCACTTGCCGGCTACAAGGTGGGCCTGCTGGACGAAGAAGTCCTCGTCCAGCGCCAGCCGCTCGCCGATCTGCCAACGACAGATGCTGCCGGCAAGGCATCCTTTGCTCTTGCCCTGCCCGATACTCCGCCGTCAGTCCGACCGATGAAGGTTGAAGCGCTCATCCGCCTCGTTGAGGCCGGTGGACGCGGCGTTGAACGCAAGCTGTCGCTGGCGCTGGCCGAACCGCGCCCATGGATCGGCATCAGACCGCTTTTCGGCGACACGATCGGCGAAGGAGAGGTCGCCACTTTCGACGTCGCCTATCTTGGTGCAGAAGGGCGGCTGGCGGCAAGCGCTGGCCTCAAATGGCAGCTGTCGCGCATCGACGTCCGCTTCCAGTGGTTCCGCATTGATGGCCGCTGGAGCTTTGACAAGGTGACGGCAGCACGCCGCGTTGCCGATGGCGAGATCGCCATCGCTGCCGATAAGCCGGCGCGCATTTCCGCCCGCGTCGAATGGGGCACCTATCGCCTTGACGTCCTCTCGGCCAAACCGGGCGAAGCGGCAACCAGCATCACCTTTTATGCCGGCATTGCCGGCGGCCAGGCGCCCGATGCCCCCGATACCCTCGAGGTCGCGGCCGACAAACCGGCCTACGCACCTGGCGATACCGTGAAACTGCGCGTCACCGCCCGCAACGATGCCGAGGCCACGCTCTATCTCGCCGGCGAGCGCATTCATTCAATCCGTAACATCAAGCTGGCGCGCGGCGCCAATACCATTGATATCGTTGCCGATGCGGCATGGGGCGTGGGGACCTATGCGGTGTTGACAGCCATCCGCCCGCTTGACGAGGCCCAGCGCCGCCAGCCCGGCCGCGCCATCGGCGTGCGCTGGCTTTCCCTCGACACGACAGCGCGCGCACTCCCCGTGACGATTGATGCGCCTGCTGTCGTCCGTCCGCGCCAGAAGCTGACGATTCCTCTGAAGCTTGACCTTACGCCGGGAGAGGAAGCGTTCGTGACGCTGGCTGCCGTTGATATCGGCATCCTCAACCTCACCGGCTACAAGGCGCCCGACGCCAACGCCTATTATTACGGGCAGCGCCTGCTTGCCACCGAATTCCGCGATATCTATGGCTATCTCATCGACGGCATGCAGGGTAATCGCGGGCGATTGCGCTCCGGTGGCGATGGCAACAGCGAGGGGCTGCAGGCAAGCCCGCCGACGCAAGCCCCGCTTGCCCTCTTCAGCGGTATCGTCAAGGTCGATGCCAACGGCCAGGCCACCGTCACGTTCGATCTGCCGGCCTTTACCGGCAGCATGAGGGTGATGGCGCTGGCGTGGAGCAAGAATCGGCTGGGCCATGCGTCTGCCGATGTGATCGTCCGCGATCCGCTGGCCATAACCGTGTCAGCCCCGCGCTTTCTGGCAGTCGGTGATCGCTCGCGCCTGCTTGTCGAAGTCAATAATGTCGAGGGCCCCGCCGGCGATTACCGGCTCACCGTCACGACCAACGGCCCGGTGCGTCTTGCCACGGGCGCTGGCCCGCACATCCTTAAACTGACAGCCGGTGGGCATACGGCCATGACCATGCCCATCACGGTTCAGGGGATCGGCTCAGCCGATTTCACCTTCACCCTCACCGGGCCAAACGGCATCGGCTCAGCAGCCGACCTCAAATTGCCCTTACGCCCGGCAAATGCGGTTATTGCCCAGCGTATCCTGCGCTCCATTCCGCCCAACGGCTCGCTCGAGTTCGGCAGCGAACTCCTGACAGATATTGTTCCGGGCACCGGCGCGGTCAACCTCTCGGTTGCATCTTATCCGGCACTTGACGATGCGTCCTCGCTCGAGGCGCTTGCCCGCTATCCGCTCGCCTGCACCGAGCAATCCGTATCCCGTGCCCTGCCTCTTCTCTACCTGTCGCAGCCCGGCGCCGGCCCTGGCGCACAAGACGATATGGTGCGTCTTGCCATCGATCGCATTCTCGGTCGTCAGGCAGCCAACGGATCGTTTGGGCTGTGGAGCGCGGGCGGCAGCGATCTGTGGCTTGATGCGCTGGTGGGAGACTTTCTCACGCGCGCCCGGGAACGTGGTATCGCGGTACCCGCAAACGCGTTCGCTCTCGTTCTGGATCGCCTGCGCAACGCCACCGTCAATCAGGGCGAGCGCGCCGATGACGCCATCGCCTACGCACTCTATGTGCTCGCCCGCAATGGCCGCCCGGTGATCGGTGATCTGCGCTATCTTGCCGATACGGACGCAAATGACAGCCTGTCGGCTCTCGGCCGTGGCCAGGTCGCAGCAGCCCTTGCCCTTCTGGGCGATCGCCGGCGCGCCGAGCCGCTTTTCACCAAGGCGGTCGATGAGCTTGAGGACGTCAATGGCGATGAGCCGGGGCGCAATGATTACGGCTCGACGTTGCGCGACGGCGCAGCGCTCGCCACCCTCATCAGTGAATCGGGTCTGCCGGCGCGCGCGCTCCAGCGCACCTTGAGCGCCGTCGACAAGGCGCGCGGCGCGCGGCGTACTTTGTCAACGCAGGAGCATATGTGGATCACGTTGGCCGCACGCGCCGCGCGCGAGGCCGGCAATCCCCTCGCTTTTTCCTTGCAGGGAACAGCCTATCAGGGACCGCTGGCACGCCGCTACCTGGCCGACGATCTCACGGCGGGCAGAATAACGCTCGTCAATCGCACCGCCACGCCCTTGCCGGCAACCCTGACCATCACCGGTTCACCCCTGACACCAGAGCCTGCGACGACAGGCGAGTTGAAACTTGAGCGCAGCTATGTCCGTCTCGATGGCACCAAGGTTGATCCGAAATCGGTTCGCCAGAACGACCGGCTGGTGGTTCTCCTGAAGGTCACCGACCCGGACCCGCCCTTTGCCCATCTGCTCATCACCGATCCGCTGCCGGCGGGTTTTGAAATCGACAGTCCGACACTCGTTGACAGCGCCAAACTGACCGGCACGCCAGCTGGCGATAACGCGCCCGACGCCGTCTACAAGGAGTTTCGCGATGATCGTTTTATCGCCGCGTTCGATCGCAATGATGGGCAGCCGGCCGAATTCACGGTGGCCTATATCGTGCGCGCCGTAGCGCCCGGTCGCTTCGCTCATCCCGGTGCCAGCCTCGAGGATATGTATCATCCCGACCGCTTCGCCCGAACGGCCGCCGGCACTGTCGAGGTGACGATCGCGCCATGATCAGCCGGCGGGCAAGGAACAGTCTTGCGCTGTGCGCTGCAGTGCTGCTGCTCGGATTTGCCGCGCCGCCCGCTGCGCGCTTTGCCATCCGTCAGCTTGCCCCGCCATCCCTCGCGCCGGCCAGCAATCTGTCAACACTTGTCCTTGATCGTCACGGCGAGCTGCTTCGTCCCTTCCTCACCAATGATGGCAAATGGCGCCTGCCCGTGGATGTTGAGGCCATTGACCAGCGTTTCCTCGCATTACTGATCGCCTATGAAGATCGGCGTTTTTATTCCCATAGCGGCATCGATGCGCTGGCACTGATCCGCGCTGGCTTCCAGCGCCTGTGGCGCGGGCGAGTGGTGTCCGGCGGCTCGACCATCACCATGCAGCTTGCCCGCCTGCTTGAACCGCGCCCGGAGCGCAGTCTGACGGCTAAATTGCACCAGATGTTGCATGCGCTGGCGCTGGAGGCGCGCCTGAGCAAGCGGGACATCCTGCGCCTCTATCTGACGCTTGCGCCCTATGGCGGCAATCTGGAAGGGTTGCGCACCGCAAGCCTCGCCTATTTCGGCAAGGAGCCGCGCCGGCTCAGTATCGGTGAAACGGCCCTGCTGGTCGCGCTGCCGCAAAACCCCGAGGCACGCCGCCCCGATCAGGCGGTAGCCGCCGCGCGCCAGGCGCGAGAGCGTGTCTTGCGCCGGCTCGAGCGGCTGGGTGCCGTCAGCAGCGCCGATATCGCCGCCGCCGCCGATGAGGTCATACCCGTATCACGCCGCGCCATACCCCTTCACGCCGCCCATCTGGCCGAACGTCTGATGTCCTCCACGTTCGGTTCGCAGCAGATCATCACGACGATCGATAAATCTCTGCAAGTGAGCCTTGAAGCGCTCATTGCCGAGCGGGTGGCAAGTCTGGGACCGAAATTATCAGCTGCCATCATCGTCCTTGATAATGGCAGCGGCGCGCTCCGTGCCCATGTGGCATCCGCTGGCTATCTTGATCGCACCCGTGCTGGCGCGGTTGACATGACGCTGGCGCTGCGCTCGCCCGGCTCGACGCTGAAGCCGTTCATCTACGCTCTTGCCTTCGATGAGGGGCTTGCTCACCCCGAGACGCTGGTGAGCGATGAGGCACAGCGCTACGGTGCCTACGCTCCCGTCAATTTCGACCGTGGCCACCAGGGCACGCTCAGCGTGCGCAAGGCATTGCAACAATCGCTTAATCTTCCGGCGATTGAATTTCTCGAACGTCTGACACCCCAGCGGTTCCTGTCACGCCTCAACGCGGCAGGCGCGGCCACAATCCTGCCAAACGGCACCGTGCCCGGTCTTGCCGTTGGTCTGGGTGGGCTGGGGATGAGTTTGAGCGATCTCGCGCGGCTCTATAGCGGACTGGCGCGCGGCGGCACAACCATCGCGCTTCGCTCGCAGGCCAGCGATCCGGTGATCGAGCAGCGCCTGAGCGACCCTCTCGCTGCCTTTTATGTCGCCGACATCCTGCGTCAGGCACCACCGCCCGATGGCATGCTGGGCGGGCAGTTCGCCTTCAAGACAGGGACGTCCTATGGTTTTCGCGACGCCTGGGCGGTTGGCTTCACCCGGCAGACGACGATTGCCGTATGGGTTGGCCGCCCCGATAACGGAGCGGTTTCCGGCCTGACCGGGCGCGGCGCCGCAGCGCCGCTATTGTTTGAAGCCTTCGCCAGATTGCCGCGCGCCGGCGATCTGCCAGCGCCGCCAGACGGCGCGCTGTCGGTGACGAACGCGTCCCTTCCCCCGCCTTTGCGTGCGTTTGGTCAGGCTGCTTATCGCTTCAGCCAGTCCCATGGCGGAACGTTGGGCGAAGCACGCCTCAGCGTCGCCTTCCCGCCCGACGGCTCCCGCCTGGAACGCAATCCGGACGAGCCGATCCTTCTCAAGGGTGCGGGCGGCGTGACGCCGCTGCAATGGTTCGTCGATGGCGTGCCATTGCCCGGAGACGACATCCGCCGCAGCGCCGAATGGCTGCCGCGTGGGCCTGGCTTCGTCCGCATCTCGGTCAATGATCGCAGCGGGGCGAGCGCGTCGGTGAGAATCCGCCTCGATTGAGCACACTTGACCCGCTGCAAGCTTTCGTTTGCCTTGGGCCCGCCTGATTCGTAGGTGAGGAGACCGGGATGCGGACAACGCGGCTATGCCAGATTCTGGCAACGATCCTGATGTGCCTGGCATTCGCCGGCGCAGCGCTGGCGACCGATGCCACCGTCAAGAAGCGTCTCGATACCCATCGCGCGCTGATTGAACGGCTCAATGCAGCCCTCCAGCGCCAAGGTCTCACCCAGGACGAATTATCGGGATTGCGCAGTGACATCGACGGCGCCAGCGGCGATCTTGGTGACCTTATTGTTGATCTTGAACCCGACGCCAAGGCGAGCGATGAACGACTGAAACAGATCGGGCCGAAGCCTGAAGGCGGGCAGAGTGAAGCACCGGAGATAACGAAGGACCGCGAGGCGGAAAGCAAAAACCTCAACGAATTGAACACCGCGCTCCGCCAGGCGCGTGTGCTGCAGGTTGACCTGTCGCAATTGTCCGACCGCATTATCGAGCGCCGGCGCGATCTTTTCACCCGTCAGATCTTCGAGCACACCCAGTCGATTCTCGATCCCAGCCTCTGGCGCGAGGTGTTCAGCGCCCTCCCGCGCATCACCGTGGGTATCAGCTATCTTGTCTCCGACTGGATTGCCATCCTCAGCAGGACCGGTAATTTTCTTGAATTTGCTGTCCTTCTGGCGGTGATTGGCGTTGCCACCATCCTCTACCGCCCCGTCCGCCAGCGCCTGCTGTCAGCGCCGGTCAGCGCTCTTTTCCGTCACGGCAAAGCCGACAAGCCAAGCCCCATGGAGCGCGCCCTGCTGGCGGTATGGACAGCGCTCATCAACGCCCTTTTGCCGGTGGCAGTTGTCTTTCTTGTGGCCCGCGTTCTGGCCGGGCTTGATCTGCTGCCCTTCCGTTTCCGCATCCTTGCCGATGCGGTGATTTATGCCACCGCCATCTTGACCGGCGTCAGGGCGATAGCCCTCACACTGTTTGAGCCCGCCCGGCCATTATGGCGCTTGTTGCCGATGTCCGACCGTCTGGCGCAACCTGCCATGGCAAGCCTCACAGCCATCGCCTCCGTCATTGCCGGCTTTCATCTCCTCCAGCAGTTTAACAACACCATCGCCGTTCCCCTGCCGGTGACGCTTGCCACGTTCGGCACGAAGGCGCTCATTTTCTCGATCGTTCTTGCCGCCGGCCTCGCAGCCGTCGCCTATGTCGAGAACTCGGAACAGGAGGAGCGCGCAAAAAGCGCCTATGGTGATCCGGCACTGAGTTCGCCGCTGTGGCGGACACTAAGGCTGGCGCTCTGGCTCGCCGTTCTGTTTGTCGGTGGCGGCGCGCTCTTCGGCTATCTCGCCTTTGCGTCATTTCTGGCCGGGCAGGTCGTCTGGGCGGTCATCATCCTCGGCGTGCTGGTGATTGCTCTTAACCTCATAGATGTCGCGGTCGGCGAGATCACCCGCCCCGACACGCGCGCCGGCCGGCGCCTTGCCATCATGCTGGGCATCGAATCAAGTTCCGTTGCGCTCTCCGGCATTCTGAGTTCCGGTATCCTGCGTGCCTTCGTTACGATTATTGCGGTCTTCATGCTGATCGCGCCATGGGGCGTTGATTCACGCGACGCGCTCGACATGATGCGCGCCGCCTTCTTCGGGGTGAAGATCGGCGGCATCACCCTGTCGCTCGCAGCCCTTCTCGGCAGCCTTGGCATCTTTACCATCGGCCTCATCATCACCCGGGCGGTCCAGCGCTGGCTGGACCAGCGCTTTCTGCCAGCCACCCGCATGGATATCGGCCTGCGCAACTCGATCTATACCGGCATCGGCTATATCGGCATCATCATCGCCGCCGCCATCGGCTTTACCTATCTCGGCATTGATTTCCAGAACCTCGCCATCGTCGCCGGCGCTCTGTCGGTTGGTATCGGCTTCGGCCTCCAGTCGATCGTATCGAACTTTGTGTCAGGGCTCATTCTTCTTGCCGAACGCCCGATAAAATCGGGCGATCTTATCGTTGTCGGCGATGCCGAAGGCTATGTGAAGCGCATCAACGTCCGCGCCACTGAAATCGAAACCTTCGATCGCGCCGTGCTGATTGTACCAAATTCCGCACTGGTCTCCGGCAATGTCAAAAACTGGATGCACAACGATCTGCTGGGCCAGGCCAAGATACGTGTTGGCGTCGCCCACAGCGTCGATCCCCATAACGTCCGCGATCTTCTGGTTGAGATCGCCAGGGTGCATCCGATGATCTTGCCACAGCCCTCGCCGAAGGTGTTGATGAGCGAGATCACCGAAGGCGCGATGATTTTCGAGCTGCGCAGCGTTGTCGCCAATGTCGACAATGTCGCAACAGTCTGTAGTGATCTGCGCTTCGAGATCGTGCGTCGCTTCGCCGAAGCCGGGTTTGTCATCCGCTGATGACCCCTTCCCATGACTGGCGGGCGATGCCCTGGAGATGATGATGACGCATATGAAGTCCCCGCTGTCGCTGACGCTGCTGGCGGCCCTCTGCCTGACCCTGACCGGCTGTGGCGAGCCCCGCCTCGGCTCGCGCCCCGTACCGCCGCTCTTTCAGGATATGGCGCGCTACGGGCTGACGGTCGATCTGCCAACCGCAGCGTCGGTCTTCACCGGCTATCGGCATAATTTTGGTCTGTCGGCGGTTGAGCCTGATCCGCGCCTTGTCGAGGTCGCGCGCGAGATGGCGGCAACGCTTGCCGGGCGCGACGACATCAAGGCTTCCCTGACGCAGACAGCCATCACCGAGCGATTGAACAGGCGCGGCATTCAGGTGGTGCAGGCGGGTGAAAATGTATCAGCCGGCTATCACACGCTCGCTGAAGCCTTTTCCGGCTGGCGCGGCTCAAAGCCGCATGACCAGGTGTTGAAGCTGCCCGGCGCCACGCATTTTGGTATTGCCGCCATCTATGCACCGCGCTCGAAATATAGTGTGTTCTGGGTGCTGGTGATGGCTCGCAAGGGGTGAGGCGATCATCGGAGCACGGCGATGCTGCACAGCGCTGACGATTACCAGTCCCTCCGCCGGAATTTTACGTGGCAGATTCCTGCTCGCTACAACATTGCTACCTATTGTTGTGATCGCTGGGCCGAAACTGACCCGACGCGCCCCGCCATCTTGTGGAAGGATGACCACGACCGCATCGCCGCGCTGAGCTTCGCCGATATGCAGAAACAGGCCAATCGTCTGGCCAACGCGCTCCAGGCGCTGGGCATTCAGCGCAGTGATCGCGTCGCCATCATCCTGCCGCAGGGCTGGCAGGTGCCGGTCATTCACATGGCGCTCTACAAGCTGGGCGCGATCGCCCTGCCGCTCGCCGTTCTCTTCGGGGTCGAGGCGCTGGAATATCGTTTGCGCGATGCCGGCGTCACACTGGCGATCAGCAATCTCGTGGGCCTTGCCAAGATCGCCGAGATTCGCGCTCGCTTGCCGGCGCTGTCGACATTGCTCTCGACCGAGGGCCCGGCCGCCGGCGCGCTGGAATTCACGGCGCTGCTGGCGGGTGCCCGCGACCGGTTTGTGACCGCCGACACCGGGCCCGATGATCCGGCGATGATGATCTACACATCCGGCACGACCGGCCCGCCCAAAGGCGCGCTCCATGCCCATCGTGTTGTCCTTGGCCATCTGCCAGGCGTCCAGATGGCACATGCCTTTCTGCCCGAGGAGGGAGACCGGCTGTGGACGCCCGCTGACTGGGCCTGGGCGGGAGGGCTGCTCAACATCCTGCTGCCCGCCCTTCATTTCGGTCTGCCGGTCGTGGCCGGGCGCAATGAAAAATTCGACCCTGATCGCGCTTACGGGCTCATGGCCGACTTCGCGGTCCGTAATGCCTTCATCCCGCCAACGGCTCTGAAAATGCTGCGCACCGCCCCGCTGCCTGCCGGGCGCCACAAGCTTGTTTTGCGCACCATAGGCTCAGGGGGAGAAAGCCTCGGGGCTGAAACCTTTGCCTGGTCGCGCGAGGCCTTCGGCTTCGCGGTCAATGAATTCTATGGCCAGACGGAATGCAATCTCGTGCTTGCGTCCTGCGCCCGCATTGGCGTCAGCAAAGCCGGCTTCATCGGCAAGCCGGTACCCGGCCATGAGGTGGCCGTCATCCGTGATGACGGAACAATATGCGCCGCCATGGAGCCGGGCCAGATCGCTGTCAGGCGCCCTGATCCGGTGATGTTTCTGGCCTACTGGAATCAACCGGAGGCGACCACCCGCAAATTCATCGGCGACTGGATGACAACCGGCGATCAGGGGCTGGTTGATGAAGAGGGCTATGTCCATTTCATCGGCCGCGATGATGATGTCATCACGTCGGCCGGCTACCGTATCGGCCCGGGCGAGATCGAGGACTGCCTGCTGAAACACCCGGCCGTTGCCCTTGCCGCCGTGATCGGCAAGCCGGATGCGCTGCGCACCGAAATCGTCAAGGCTTTCATCCAGTTGAAAGCCGGCCACAGTGAAAGCGAGACGTTGCGCAACGACATCAGCGCCTTTGTTCGCGAGAGATTATCGGCTCATGAGTATCCGCGCGAGATCGCCTTCGTCGACAGCCTGCCGATGACAACGACCGGCAAGATCATCCGTCGCCTGCTGCGCGATCAGCTCTGAATGATCGGCCCGCGCCGCCAGATGCCAAGTGCCAGGCGATGGCGCCGCCACGCTGCCGAAATCAGCAACATGGTTTCGATGATGAGCGTCAGCGCTGCCGCAATCGCCAGCCCGGCGACACCGAAGGCATAAGCAAGCGCTGCCTGCAGGACGAGGCCAGTCACCAGGGTAATCACATAGACGCGGGCGCAGGCGGCCTGATCGCCGATCGCTGCCAAAAGACGCTCTGCCGGCCCGATCGAGGCGCGGGCAAGGAAGCCGAGCGCCATGACAAACATCAGCGGGTAGTAGGGGACGAAATCACTCCCAAACAGCGACAGAAACGGGCGGCCTAGCGCCAGCATGAGCGCAAGCGAGGCGAAACTCGCCCAGAACATCCAGCCCGTGCTCCGCCTCACAATGGCGGCAAGCTTATCCTTCTCGCCACGCGTGTGGTGTGCAGCCAGACGATGCGACACCGCCGCCCCCACCGCAAAGGACACAAACGCACCCAGCACCATGGTTTTCGTCACAGCATAATAGGCGCCGACATCCTGCGGCGTTGCAAGAAACGCAAGGATGACCACATCGCTGTTCTGCACGATGATGCGTGAGCCTTCCGACACCAGCAAGGGCAGGCTGGCGGCAAGCCATGCCGGCGTTGCGTAAGAAAGCGATCCGGCCGTGACCCGGTTTGCCAGCAGGCGCGACAGCAATATCGCCTGAACGATACCAGTGGCCCAGGTGGCGATGACGGCACTGACGGCAATGGTCCGGGCATTGGGCATGAAGCCTGCCGCAAGTGCCAGAAGCGCGACAGCAAACAGCAGAAGCGGGCGCAGAAGATAAGGCGGCGCTAACCCGAGCAGCGGCGCGTCATGGCAGCGCGCGAGCGCGTCCTGGATTTCCGTTAGAGTAAACAGCGGCAGGCAGCACAGCACCAGGATGAGCGGCGCGATATGCGCATCCGCGATTGACCAGACGATGTTAATGACATGGATCATCATCGCCGCAACGATGGTAGCGCTGATGACGGCGATGATGCGGCTCACCCGCAGGAAGCCGCGCAAGCCGGCGATGTCGTGATTGGCTTTCAATTCGGCAATGAGCCGGGGCGCTGACAAGGAAAGACCCAGTCCCGCCAGATGTCCGACAATCAGCACAACCGACCACACATAGACATAGATGCCGTATTCGCCGGCACCGATGCTGCGGGCCAGCCAAATCTGCATCGCATAGGTGATCACAGCGCTTGCCAGTCGCAGCGCGAACGCAAGAACGGCAGCCTGAGCGCCCATGCCCGACGCAGAAACGCGCCGCAACACCACCCGCCACCACGCTGGCTTGTCCGCCTTCAGTTCCGCAGGCGTGGAAGTGCTCTTGGCGCCGATCTGGAGACTGATATCGCTCAACTGTCCCCGCTTCCTGGACTGCCACAGGCGCGCATCGTGTCAAAAATCAGGGGGAGTTTAGCTTTTCGCCGTTAAAAAACAGTGCCACCGCCATTCTGACCATGGCAACTGTTACGGTTTGACAGGGGCGGGGTTGGGTGGGCTGGTCCGGAGGCGACGTTGGGGCTGGGGGCTGGGGTGCCGCCGCCCCCGGACCAAGCCCGAGGCAACATCTGGATGATGACGACGGCGCATGGCGCTAACGCGACAGTATTGGGGCGGAAACGTGACATTATCGTCTATTTTTCTGGGCTGGTTGTGCTGCCGCTTTTGCCAGTTCTAGGACGATATGTCGCACCCTTGCAGAGCCCGGCGGTTCACGGCATGTTTTGGCAATCATCGAGCCGGGGCCCGCAGCAAGGTCCCGTCAGCGGGCCAGGCGAGGGAGGACATGTGGCTGAGACAGATGCAGGTCACGACAGCGCCAAAGGTGCGGTCCTCGCCTTTCCGCTGGCAGCACCGCGTCCACGGATCATGTTTGACCGACGCGAATTGCAGGTCATCCTGCGCCTCTACGGGGTGATGGTGGCGGCGGGCGAATGGCGCGACTATGCCATCGACATGTTGAGCGAACAGGCGGTTTTTTCGGTTTTTCGACGCTCCAGCGAAATGCCGCTCTACCGCATCGCCAAGACCCCGCGCAACGCCCGCAAGCAGGGTATCTACAGCGTCATGACCGCTGATGGCCGCATCCTCAAACGTGGCCAGGACCTGACACAGGTGCTGCGCATCCTGTCAAAAAAGCCCAAACTGGTCACCTGAACGCAACAGGCCCCGGAATGCATCCGGGGCCTGCGATTTGAAGTGTTGTGCTCAGGCGATCAGTCGTTGCGGTTACCAAAGAGCGACAGCATCATCTGGAACATGTTGATGAAGTTCAGATAAAGCGACAGCGCGCCGGCAATCGACAATTTCTGCACTTCGCCAAGCTCAAGCCCGTCGTAATAGGATTCCTTCAGGCGCTGGGTGTCGAAGGCGGTGAGGCCGGCGAACACCAGGATGCCGATGCAGGAAATGGCGAATTGCAGGGCCGAGGAGGCGAGGAACAGGTTGACCAAGCCGGCGATGACGATGCCGATCAGGCCCATGAACAGGAAATTGCCCATGCCGGTGAGGTCGCGCTTGGTGGTGTAGCCCCACAGCGACAGCGCGGCAAAGGAGGCGCCTGTCATGAAGAACACCTGAACAATCGACCCCAGCTTGTAGACGAGGAAGATGGTCCCCATCGACACGCCCATGACGCCGCAGAAGAGCCAGAACAATAACTGGAGCGTCGAGGTGCTGAAGCGCTCAAACCCGGCTGACAGGGCAAAAACAAAGCCCAGTGGCGCCAGCATCAATACCCATTTGAGCGGGCTGACGAAGACCAGGCGACCGAATTCGGTGAGATAGGTGTTCTGGCCGATGCGCGCCGCCGCCTGCGAGGCATCGCCTGTGACAGCCAGACTAGCGACAAGATAGGCGGCAAGGCCCGTCAAAGCCACGCCAAGCGCCATGTAGTTGAAGACGCCAAGCATGAAGCTGCGAAGGCCCTGGTCGACGGACATGTCCATCGAACGCGCATAGGGCGCGTAAACGGGACGATCGAAGTTTTGCATAGCAATACCCCTGTAATAGTGCCGGATCGTGACGATGACCCCGACACGGAAATCGATGAGCCCAATGCTCACCCCGACAATATGCCTACGACGAAAGTCTAGCGCAAGGGGGGTCGCCCATAAATTCGCAGCGGTGGTTAAGTGCGTTACCCTGATGCGAACAGGTCGTGGCCCTAGATCGCGCGAAGCAATCTGGCCGGCCGCTGTCGCAGCAGCGACCATGCGCCCGCCAGCCCGAAGGACAGGGTGACGGCAAGCGACAGCCCGGCAATCGCCATGGCCAGGCCGGCGGAGCCGACAAAATCGACTTTCATCACCTTGGTGACCACCATCCACGCCACGCCATGCCCGGCAAGAATGCCGATGGCCGCCGTCACCAGGCCAAGCAACAGAAATTCGACCGCAAGCGCCCCAACCAGCGTGAGCCGGGTCGCGCCCAGCGTCTTGAGAATGACCGCATCGAACAGGCGGGCGCGGTGGCTGGAGGCAATCGCCCCCGCCAGCACGAAGAGGCTGGCGATAATCGCCACGCTGGCCGCTCCACGCACCGCTATCGCCAGTTTGGCGACCAGATTATTGATTGTCTCAAGCGCTTCCTTGACGCGGATAACCGTAACGGCGGGAAAGGCCTCACCCACCTGCCGGAGCAAGACGGTTTCATCCGCAGCCTTCGTTGATCCCGGCAGCGTCAGCGTGGCAAGCTCGCTCATCGGCGCACCGCGAAAGGTGGCGGGCGAGAACATCATGACGAAATTGATGCCAAGCGTTTCCCATTGAACCGTCCGCGTATTGGCGATCTCGGCATCGATATTGCGCCCCAGCACATTGACCGTGACCTGGTCACCCACCTTGAGGCCAAGGCCGCGAGCGACCTTTTCCTCAAATGAGACCAGCGGCCGGCTTTCATCGGCCGACCACCATTTGCCATCAACCAGTCGCGCATTCTCCGGCAGCGTTTCAGCCGTCGTCAGGCCGCGATCACCCGAAAGCACCCAGGCAGCGTCCGCTGACGCCTTGACCGCTTCCGCCGGCACACCGTTAAGCGTGACGATCCGCCCGCGCAGCAGCGGAACGCTATCGCTCTTGCCGTCGGGCGCGGCTTTGGCAAGAAAGGCGCGGAAGGCTGGCAATTCGCTGCTGCGAATATCGAGAAAATAAAAGCTTGGTGCCCGCTCCGGCAGAGCAGCGGTGAGCTGACGGCGCAGATTACTGTCGATAAGGCCAAGCGCTACCAGCAGCGTCAGACCAAGACCGAGCGAGAGAACAACTGCGGCCGTTGGCGCGCCCGGCCGGTAAAGGCTGGTGAGAGCAAGCCGCACAGGGAGAAACGTGTACCGTGGCACGGCAGCTGCCAGCCACATCACGAGCCGGGCGGTGAGGCGCAGCACGACGAACGCCGCAATGGCCGCCGCTGCATAGATTGCCGGCACCCGCCAATCATCTGCCGTGAGGGTGGCAACCGCAATCACCGCTATCGTCGCCGCCAACGCTGCGAGAATATAAGCCGCACGCGGACGCACAGGCCCGCCCTGCCGGTCGTCGCGATATAACGACTGGACGGGCACGTCATGGGCTTCGCCAAGCGACCACACGGCAAAGGCAAAGGAAATCATCAGCCCATAAAAAGCAGCCAGAACGAGCCCTGAGGGATAAATGCCAAGCGTGACATTAAGTGGCAGAAGATCACCAAACACAGTGATCAGGGCAAAGGGCAGCGCCAGACCGATCACACAGCCAATTGCAATTCCAAGCCCCGCCACCATGCCGGCCTGAACGAGATAGGTGAGGGCGGCAAAACCTCCGCTTGCGCCCAGCGCTTTCAGTGTTGCAATCGCCGGGCGCCGCGCCGCGATCTGGGCGGCGACCGCATTGGCAACGCCCACGCCGCCGACCAGGAGAGCGGTGAGCCCGACCAGATCGAGAAACTGGGTGAACCGCGTGATGTTGGAAGCCAGTTGCTGCGAGGCATTGCCGCGGGTGCGCGCCTCCCATCCGGCGCTGGGGAAATGGGTGCGCGCCTCGTCGGCAAGCGCCTTTAACCTCGCAGCCGACGCCTGCGGCAGTGCGATGCGGTAGGTCCAGCGCACAAGGCTGCCCGGTTGCAGCAGCTGGCTTGCCCTGAGCGCGTCGGTCGAGACCATCACACGCGGACCAAATCCGATGCCGCCGGCAAGCTTGTCCGGCTCGCCATCAAGACGGGCACGGATCTGCAGGCTCAGCCCGCCGAGTGACAGACGCTCACCCACCGCAAGACCGAGCTTGTCGAGGAGAGCGGCTTCGGCAACCGCCCCGAAGGCGCCATCGCGAAACGCAAAAAGATCGCTTGGCGCTACCGGCGGCGCGGTGATCAGACGGCCCGCCAGCGGATAGGCGTCGTCGACCGCCTTCACCTCAGCAAGCGTCTGGCGCCCGTCGACCCTGGCCATTGCCCGCAGCGTCGCCTGACGGCTGACCGGCCCCAACCCGGCAAAATAGGCAAATTCATCGCCATCCGCCTCGCGATGGCTGAGCGACCACGAGACATCGCCACCAAGGATGCTTCTGCCCTCGCGCTGCAGGCTGTCATTGAGGCCGCGCGCAATGGTGTCGACCGTAACGATGGCTGCCACACCAACCGCGAGGCACCCGACAAACACCGTCAGCCCCTGAAAGCCGCCGCGCAGATCACGCAACGCCAGCCGTGCCGCCAGGGTCAGGCTTTGCCACATCGTCAAGCCCGTCACGCCGCCGCTCCGGCGGTACGATCGGCACTGTCGCTGTCGATGCGCCCTGCCCGTAACGTGATCTTCCGGTCACAGCGATTGGCGAGGTCGCCGTCATGGGTGACGAGAACGAGGGTCGTTCCTGTTTCCATTTGCCGGCGAAACAGCAGGTCAGCGACCTGGGTGCCATTCGCCTCATCGAGATTGCCGGTGGGCTCATCAGCCACCAGCAATGTCGGCGCCCCGATCAGCGCCCGGGCAATGGCCACACGCTGCTGTTCGCCGCCCGATAGCTGGGCCGGGTAGTGGGTGAGCCGCTCGCCAAGCCCGATCAGCGCCAATTCCTCGCGCGCCCGGGCAAACGCATCCGCCCTGCCGGCAAGCTCCAGCGGCACAGCCACATTTTCAAGCGCCGTCATGGTCGCAATGAGATGAAAGGACTGGAAAACAATCCCGATCCGCGCGCCACGAAACCGCGCCAGCCTGTCTTCGCCAAGCCGGGCGATATCCTCGCCGGCAACGATCACCTTTCCTGAATCAGGCGGCTCAAGCCCGGCCAGGACCGCAAGCAGGGTTGATTTTCCTGATCCCGACGGCCCCACCACGCCAAGCGAAGTACCGCCCTCGATATCAAGGGTGATCTCTTTGAGAACATGAACGCGCGCGGCGCCCTGACCAAGCGACAGGTCGACTTTTTCAAGGCGCGCTACACTTCCGTTCACCATCGACCTCACCTATCTTGGACCAGGCATCCCCATATGTGGATGAAATTGCGCAATGCCAATCCCTGTCGTTATACTGTTTTGTTGTAACACTGGATTGAGCGGGGCGGCGATGATGATCAGGGGACGTTCAAGACCATCATGAGGAGGATTGCCGCGTATCTTGCCCTCACGATCAGCCTTGCAGGCATTCTGGCAGCGCCAGTCGCATCGGCGGAGCGGACGCTCAGGCTGGTCGCGGTGGGCGACAGCCTGACAGCTGGCTACGGCCTGCCGGCGAAGGACAGTTTCCCTGCCCAGCTGGAAGCCTTGCTGCGCCAGCGTGGGCTCGACGTGCAGCTCATCAATGCCGGCGTGTCAGGCGATACAACGTCTGGAGGCCTGGCGCGCTTTGACTGGTCGGTCCCTGAGGGCACAGACGGGGTTATTCTTGAACTGGGAGCCAATGACGCCCTGCGCGGTCTTGACCCGGTAGCAGCCGAAAAAGCCCTTGATGTCATGCTTTCGCGTCTCCAGGAGCGCCGCATACCGGTCCTGCTCGCCGGCATGTACGCGCCGCGCAATCTGGGGCCGGAATATGTAACGGCATTCGATGCCATCTACCCGCGCCTGGCTGAAAAATACGGGACTGTTTTCTACCCCTTTTTTCTCGAAGGCATGATGGGTGTCCCCGCTCTGGACCTGGGTGACGGGCTTCATCCCAATGCCGAAGGGGTCAACGTGATCGCCCGTGGCATTCTGCCGAAGGTGGAAGAGTTGATCACCCGTATCCGCCAACGCTAGTCGTGCCTGCGGCAATTGCCCCATTGCCCGGCGCTAGCCCGCAGCGCTAGAAGCATTGTCATGAATGATCTCGCCGCCCCCTCCGGCCTCGCCGCCCTTGCCAATCCCAGCAAGTTTCTGGCACTTGCCGCGCGGCTGTTGCCCTGGCTGAGCGCAGCGACAGTGATCCTGCTGGTGAGCGGCCTCTACGCCGCTTTCTTCATCGCTCCGCCGGATTACCAGCAGGGCGAGACGGTACGCGTCATGTTCATCCACGTACCCAGCGCCTGGTTGTCTCTTGCCATCTACACGATGATGGCGATCGCCGCCCTCGGCACGCTGGTGTGGCGCCACCCGCTCGCTGATGTCACCATCAAGGCCGCCGCGCCGCTGGGAGCGGTTTTTGCACTCATCTGTCTGGTTACCGGCTCGCTGTGGGGCCGGCCGATGTGGGGCACGTGGTGGGTGTGGGATGCCCGCCTCACCTCCATGTTCGTGCTCTTTCTGATGTATGCGGGCATCATCGCTCTGGCGCAGGCGATCGAGGAACCGACCCGCGCCGGCAAAGCGGTGGCTATTCTGGTGCTGGTGGGGTTCGTCAACATTCCCATCGTCAAATTCTCGGTCGATTGGTGGAACACACTGCATCAGGGTGCCTCCGTGTTCCGCGCCGGCGGGCCGACGCTTGACCCGTCCATACTCTGGCCATTGCTCCTCATGGCGCTTGCCTTGTCATGCCTGTTTGCCGTCATGCAGCTTTTGGCCATGAAGGCCGAAATTGCCCGCCGCCGCGCCCGCACCCTTGCCATTCTGGCCGCCAGCCGGCCCGCCTCGCGCGCCACGATAGGCCGGTGATGATCGTGCTCTGGCCCCATGGCAGCTTCATCATCGCGGCCTATGCCTTCGCCGTGCTGGCGTTGATCGGACTTTTCGTCTGGATCCTCCTCGATTTGCGCCGCCAAACGCGGCTTGTCGTCAGGCTGGAGGCGGCCCGCACCATGCACACCGATGATTCGGCATCGCCCACCCCATGATCTCCTCACCCGGCCAACCGGTTGCACCTGAGCCCGCACGCGCGCGGCGCCTGCTGCTGATTTTGCCCCTGGCTGCCTTCTGTGCGTTGGCCTTGCTGTTTTTCCTCAAGATCACCGATAGCGGTAATCCCGCAACCCTGCCCTCGGCGCTGCGCGGCAGGCCCGTTCCCGACTTCGCGCTGCCATCCTTGGCGGGAAGCGAGCATCCCGGACTGAGCACTGCCGATGTCAAGGCGGGGCGC
Source organism: Raskinella chloraquaticus (SeqCode) (assembly GCF_021731865.1). Lineage (NCBI taxonomy): Bacteria > Pseudomonadati > Pseudomonadota > Alphaproteobacteria > Hyphomicrobiales > Phreatobacteraceae > Raskinella (SeqCode) > Raskinella chloraquaticus (SeqCode). The sequence continues at coordinate 42,801 of NZ_JAKFWN010000004.1, forward strand.
GTCAGCCTCGTCAATGTCTGGGCCTCGTGGTGCATCCCCTGTCGCGACGAGCATCCGATGCTGATGGCTCTCGCACAGAGCCCGGATTTCGACCTTTACGGCATCAACAACAAGGACAATGCCGAAACCGCTCGCCGCTTTCTCGGCCAGCTCGGCAATCCCTTCAAACGCATCGGCAGCGACAGCAATGGTCGCGTCTCCATCGACTGGGGGGTTTACGGCGTGCCCGAAACCTTTGTCGTCGACGGCACGGGTACCATCACGCTGCGCCATGTCGGGCCGCTGAGCCCGGATATCATCGACAAGGTCATTTTGCCGGCGATTGCGGCGGCCGCACAGCGATAGGCCCCGCAATTCTGGGGATTGTTTGCGGCATCGAACGCCGGCGCGGCTGAGATTCGAACCCTTATTTTTTCGACAGCAGCGGATTTGACACAAATCCGCATTCCCATCTCGTCTTGTGCCATCGCTACAGATTACTTTAAGGTCTTGATTATTAACGCAATGAGCGGAGAGCGGCGTGAACCCCCTGATTGTACCTGTGATCTTGTGCGGTGGTTCCGGCTCTCGCCTGTGGCCGGCCTCCCGCGAGGCTTACCCGAAGCAGCTTTTGTCGTTCGGGAATACAGGGTCGCTTTTCCAGCAGACCATCGCCCGGGTCACCGGGCCGGAATTTGCCCCGCCCGTCATCATTTCAAACAATGATTATCGGTTTCTGGTTGCCGAACAGATGCAGTCCGTTTCCTGCAAGGGGGATCTGATCCTCGAGCCGGCGCGCCGTGACAGCTGCGCCGCGATCGCCGCAGCAGCGATCTATGTCATGGCGCGTGATGCGGACGCTGTCCTTCTGGTTTTGGCAGCCGACCATGCGATTGCCGACACGGCCCATTTCGTTGATCACGTCTTGCGCGGCAGGATGGCGGCTGAGAGCGGACATCTTGTGACATTTGGGGTCACGCCGACCTCGCCATCCACCAGTTACGGCTATATCCGGCCAGGCCCCGCTTTGCCCGATATGGCGGGTATCAACAGGATAGACGCCTTTGTGGAGAAGCCGGATCGGGCAAAGGCACAACATTATATCGAAGCCGGATATCTGTGGAATACGGGCAATTTTCTGTTCACGGCCCAAGCTTTCCTGCGGGAATTGAAAGCCTATCAGCCCGTCATCTTCGAAACCGTCAGCAGGTCTGTACAATCAGCCACACGTGATCTCGATTTTATTCGGCTCGATAGCGCGTCTTTCATGGAAGCGCCGTCGATCTCCGTCGACTATGCCATTATGCAGGAAACAAAATCGGCAGCCGTCATTCAATCGGATTTCAACTGGTCTGATGTTGGCTCCTGGGACATGATATGGCAATTGTCTGAAAAAGATGAATATAATAATTCGATAGAAGGAAATGTCGTTTTACATAACACAAATAATTCATATGTACGATCGCAAAACATACTCACGACTGTAGTGGGGCTTAATGATGTTATTGTAATCACGACAAGAGACGCTGTTTTAGTAACATCACAGGGAAAATCCGAAGAGCTAAAAGGCCTGGTAGCGAAACTTGTAAAAAACAATCACTCTGAAGCACGCGATCATGTGCGCGTTTATCGCCCCTGGGGTGATTATGAACAGATTGATAAAGGAGCGCGCTATCAGGTCAAACGTATAACTGTAAAACCAAACGGTAAACTTTCATTACAGAGTCATAAACATCGATCTGAACATTGGGTTGTTGTTTCAGGATCGGCGCACATAAGTGTAGATGGAGTTGATAAAAAATTAGAAGAAAATGAATCGATCTATATTCCCTTGGGTTCAATACATAGGCTATATAATCCAGGTCCTGATAAACTTGAATTGATCGAAGTACAATCCGGAGATTATTTAGGTGAAGATGATATCATACGATATGAAGACATTTATAATCGAGTATAAATAACATTTATTTTCATGTGACATTTTTCTGATTTTAATCGTCTGTGACGTCTCATTCAGAACAAGGCCGGCGTGGGCGGGATGTGTTGACGAAGGCTGCAAGCCCCTGCGGCGGCCATCCCGTATGTGCGGTCGAACACCAGGATAAAGTCAGAATAAATAATTGATATCGTTAAAGTTTTCTCAACGCCACCCGATCAATCGAATGATCGGCGCCCTTGGTAAGGATGAGATCGGCGCGCTGGCGTGTCGGCAGGATGTTTTCCAGCAGGTTTGGCAGGTTGATGCGGCCCCACAGGCGGTTTGCCGCTTTCAGCGCCTCGCCCTCCGACATTTCGGCGTAACGGTGAAAATACGAGCGCGGATCACGAAAGGCCGTTTCACGCAGGCGCATGAAGCGCTCCACATACCAGTCGTGGATTTGCTCTTCATCGGCATCGACATAGATGGTGAAATCAAAGAAATCAGAGACGAAAGGCATCGTGCGCCCGCCATGAGCAGGGCGGGAATATTGCAGCACGTTGAGACCTTCGACGATGAGGATATCAGGGCGGTCGATCTCGCTCGTTTCCTCGGCAACGATGTCATAGAGGAGATGTGAATAGACCGGTGCCTTGACGTGGCGCTTGCCCGCCTTGATGTCGGAGAGGAAACGCAGGAGACGCTTGGTATCGTAGCTTTCGGGAAATCCCTTGCGCTCAAGACTGCTTTCAGCCCGCAGGACGTCGTTGGGGAACAGGAATCCATCCGTCGTCAGCAGATCGACCTTGGGCGTCGTTGGCCAGCGCGCCAGCAGCGCCTGCAACAGGCGCGACGTGGTCGACTTGCCAACCGCCACCGATCCGGCAAGGCCGATGAGATAGGGCACCTTGCCCTCATTGCCCTGATCGCCGAGAAAGCGGGCGGTTGCCGAGAATAATTGCTGGGTTGCGGCGACATAGAGCCACAGCAGGCGCGACAGCGGCAGATAAATCCGCTCCACCTCCTCGATCGAAATCTGGTCATTGACCGAGCGAAGCTTCTCCACCTCGGCCGCGCTCAGCGTCATCGGCGTATCAGCGCGCAATTGCGACCATTCCGCCGACGAGAATATGCGGTAGGGTGATAAATCATCGCCGGTGATCTGATCCATACGCTCTCCAGACGCCTCTGAACCTGGCGCAGTGCCCGCTTCAAGGTTGCTTGCGCGCCGCCTTTTCTTCAAGCCCGGATTGCACCATACGCCCTTCGATGAGGGCGCTGACTTCTGCCAATGTAATACCCTTGACCTGCATCATCACCAGCAGATGGTAGAGGAGATCGGCGATCTCGCCAACCAGCTCTGGTCGCTCCTCGGCAAGGGCGGCAATCACCACTTCGACCGCTTCTTCACCAAGTTTCTTGCAGATCTTGGGCAGGCCCTTGTCGATGAGCCGGCGCGTATAGGACTGCGCCCCGCCATCGCGCGCGCGCTCGGCAATGATCGCCGCCAGCCGGTCGAGACCATGCGCGGACATATCGCTTTGTGTGTTGACTACCAATTGCGTCATCGGCGACCCTCCATGAGGTGGCGCGACTCATCTAGACCACTGACGATGAATTCAACGCTCATGGTCGATTTTGTCAATGCGCACCGGCACACCATGCACGGCCAGATAGGCTTTCACCTGTCCTATGGTGAACGTGCCGAAGTGAAAAACCGATGCCGCCAGAACGGCCTGTGCATGGCCTTGCGTAAGCCCGAGAAGAAAATGGTCAAGCGCCCCGACACCACCCGACGCGACAACGGGGACGCTCACCGCATCGGCCACCTGTCGGGTAAGCTCAAGGTCAAACCCGCGGCCGGTACCATCGCGGTCCATCGACGTCAGGAGAATTTCACCGGCACCGAGCCTCGCGACCTCCCGGGCGAACGCCACCGCATCGCGCCCGGTGGCACGACGCCCGCCATGAGTGAAAATCTCATAGCGCGGTGCCGCATTGGCCGCCTGAACCGCGCGCGCATCGATGGCGACAACAATCGCCTGCGCACCGAATTTGTCTGCCGCCCGCCCGACAAGTGATGGATCGCGCACGGCGGCTGAGTTGATCGACACCTTGTCAGCCCCAGCCAGCATCAGATCGCGGATGTCGGAAAGCTCGCGTACCCCCCCGCCAACCGTCACCGGCATGAAACAGGCCTGGGCCGTTCGCTCGATCACATCAAGCAGCGCGCCGCGCCCCTCCTGGCTGGCCGTAATGTCAAGAAAGCACAGCTCATCCGCCCCCGCCGCATCATAGGCCCGGGCCGCTTCAACCGGGTCCCCGGCATCCACCAGATTGACGAAGTTGACGCCCTTGACGACGCGGCCATCCTTCACGTCGAGACAGGGGATAATGCGCTTCTTCAGCATCACGCAGCGCCTTTGCCAAGCCGCGCCAGGGCCTGGCGCGCCGCCAGCCGGCCATCATAGAGCGCCCGCCCGGCAATCGCCCCGGCAAGGCAGGCGTTTTCAGGCGCGCACAGCGCCTCGATGTCAGCCATGCCCGCAAGCCCGCCGGAAGCGATCACCGGGACCCTTGTTGTCGCCGCCAGCGCCCGTGTTGCCGCCAGATTGAGGCCCGTCAGCAGCCCGTCTCGGCCGATATCCGTGAAAATGATGGCACTCACCCCAACATCCGCGAAGCGCTGCGCCAGCTCCGTCGCGCTCAAGGCCGTTGTTTCCGCCCAGCCGGCGACCGCGACCATACCCTCCCTGGCATCGATGCCAACGACGATGCGCCCGGGATAAAGCTCGCAGGCCTTGATGACGAGCGCGGGGTCGCGGGCAGCCGCCGTGCCAAGAATGACACGGGTGACACCAGCCGACAGCCAGCCGGCGATGGCATCAAGATCACGGATGCCGCCGCCAAGCTGCACGTTGAGGCTGGTTGCCTTGATGATGGCATCAACAGCGGCGCGATTGACCGAGCGACCGGCGAAGGCGCCATCAAGATCAACCACATGGATCCATGAAAACCCGTCAGCAGCAAAGCTCGCCGCCTGCGCGGCCGGCGCGGTATTGAAGATAGTGGCACTCGCCATCTCGCCTTCTCTGAGACGTACACAATGGCCGCCTTTGAGATCGATAGCCGGAAAAAGGATCATGGGGCCCACTTGAGGAAATTTGCGAGGAGAGAAAGCCCCAGAACCTGACTTTTCTCGGGATGAAACTGGGTGCCAACCATGTTGTCACGCGCGATGATGGCGGTGATCGGCCCGCCATAATCAGCACTTGCCACGATGTCTTGCACCGCGCTGGGCAGAACGTGATAGCCATGGAGAAAATAAGCGTGATGCCCGTCCTCACCCAGTTTCAACCCGTCGAGCAGGGGGTGGGGGCGGTGCTGGCTCAGGGTGTTCCAGCCCATATGCGGAACCTTCAAGGTTGGATCGCCAGGCTTGATCGCCTCGCACGTGCCTCCGATCCAGCCAAGTCCCGGCGTCAGCCGCGCTTCCAACCCCACATCGACCAGAAGCTGCATGCCCACGCAGATGCCGAGAAACGGTCGCCCGCGCGCACGCACGCTTTCCTCAAGCGCCTGATCAAGGCCTGGAATCGCCAGCAGGTTTTCCCGGCAATCGGCGAACGCGCCATCACCTGGCAGGACAATGCGCTCAGCCTTCATGACGTCGTCAGGATCGCTGGTGACGCGAATGTCCAGCGATTGGCCAAGCGACCGGGCAGCCACCGCGAGCGCTTTTTCCGCCGAGCGCAGATTGCCGGCTCCATAATCGATGAGGGCGATACGCAAGGCTCAGCCTGTCATGCCGGCTTGGCTTGGCGGCGACAGCGTGAAATAGCGCTGCTCCGCTTCAATCCGGCTGTTGCCAACAACGCTGGCCACATGGAGAAAGCCGCGCCGGCGCAACGTGTCCTGGCGCAATGCGGCTGCCTCGAAGCCGAAGTAAAGACCAATGAGGAGCGAGGTTGCGAGCGCGATATTGCTGTCAACACCCAGAAAATATTCACCCGCTGCAAGGCAAGCGACCACCAGGACATAAACCACAAGCGGGCGCCAGACGCGGTAGACGACGAGCCAGACGAGCGGGGCAATAAATGCAAGGAACGAAAAACCTTCGCGGACAAAAACGAATTTTTCCGCCGACGGTGCAATCCCCAGAGGCGCATGCACAGTATAGATGCCCGGCCTCATGCGCCGATCCTGCCCTTGGTCGTCGGCAGGGTGTCGCCCAGCCGCGGATCACGCGCCACTGCGATCCGCAACGCGCGTGCTACCGATTTGAACGTCACCTCGGCAATATGGTGGGCATTGCTGCCGCGCACATTGTCGATGTGCAATGTGATCGCCGCATTCATGGCGAACGCCTGGAAGAATTCACGCACCAGCTCGCAGTCAAAACTGCCGATCTTGGCCGCCGGGAAGCTGACGTTGAAGACCAGAAACGGCCGGCCCGACACGTCGATGGCCGTGCGCGTGAGAGCTTCATCCATCGGCACCGAGGCTTCACCATAGCGCGTCAACCCGCGCATATCGCCCAGCGCCTGGCGCACCGCCTGCCCAAGCGCGATGCCGACATCCTCGACCGTATGGTGATCATCGATATGAAGATCACCCTTGGCGGTGATTTTGAGATCAAACCCGCCATGGCGCGCCAGCTGGTGAAGCATGTGGTCGAAAAAGCCGACCCCTGTCACCACTTCACACGCGCCCGCCCCATCGAGGTTCACCTCGACGCGGATATCGGTTTCTTTGGTCGTGCGGGTAATCGTTGCCTGCCGCATGGGTCTCACTCTGGACGTCTTTGTGTCCCTTTATCAGGCGCAGGCGTGCGAGGCTATACCGCCATCCCGCCATATCGTCTGGCAGCGCCGGTCGAACTCGGGTAAGGGAAACACCCTCCCCGGTTCTCAAACGGCGACGGACAACACATGACCCTTTCCAGGGCGGCGGTCGAACAGGCGCTGTCACAGATCCAAGATCCCGCCGGCCACGCGCTGACCAGCAATGAGCGCATCGAATCGCTGGTGATTGACGGCGCCACCATCCGCCTCACCTTGCGCATTGCGGCAGCCGAAGCAAAAGCCTTCGCCGACGTGCAGAAGGCTGCCGAAGCAGCTCTGCTCGCATTGCCGGGGATTACGCGGGCGCTGGTCATTTTGACGGCAGAAAAAACGGCATCAGCGCCGCGCGCGCAAGGGTCAGCGCGCGACATTCCTGGCGTTCGCCATATGGTGGCGGTGGCGTCCGGCAAAGGCGGCGTTGGCAAATCGACGCTTGCCGCCAACCTCGCGCTTGCGCTGCGCCGCAAGGGCCTGGCGGTTGGCCTCGTCGATGCCGATATCTATGGTCCCTCGGTGCCGCGCCTCATGGGGGTGAGCCGGAAGCCGGAATTCATCGACGGCAAAATGCTGAAGCCGATCGAGGCGCACGGGCTTAAAGTGATGTCGATCGGTTTCATGGTGGAAGAGGAAAGCCCGCTCATCTGGCGCGGCCCGATGATCGATTCAGCCCTCACCCAGATGATGCGCGAGGTCGCCTGGGGCGACCTTGACGTTCTGATCGTCGACATGCCGCCGGGAACGGGCGACGCGCAACTCACCATGGCGCAGAAAATGCCGCTCGATGGCGCCATTATCGTCTCAACACCCCAGGACCTTGCCCTGATCGACGCGAGGAAGGGGTTGACGCTGTTTGCCAAGGCTGACGTCAAGGTTTTCGGCCTGGTTGAAAACATGTCGACCTTCATCTGCCCCGCCTGTGGCTCTCGCTGCGATATTTTCGGTCATGGCGGGGCGCAGCGGGAAGCGGAAAAGCTCGGTCTCGATTTCCTCGGCGAGATACCGTTGCACATGGCAATCCGTGTTGCTGCCGATGCCGGGGCGCCCAGCGTGGTTGCCGATCCCGATGGACCGCACGCGGCGGCCTATGGTGCCATCGCCGCGCGTCTGTGGGCAAAGCTCGCTGCGCGCATATGATCCTCGAGCGCCCAAAATTGGCCACCCCCTTGTTCCATCCCGGCTCACGGTTTATCGCCTCGTTGACCTGTCGGCCCGCCAGGGAGGCCCTGTAATGCCCGGCCGTTTCGCGCTCATCGATCTTGCTCCCTGGACTGATCGGGCCGGCCGGCTGTCATGGCTGAAGCTTGCCTGCTTTATTGGTGCGCTGCTGCCCGCTTGCTGGCTCGCTTACGCCTACGCAACCGATAATCTCGGGACCAAGCCGCTGACCGCGCTCAACCACGAGACCGGCCTGTGGGCGACGCGGTTTCTGGCGGTGACGCTGGCAATCACGCCGTTTCGCCGGATTTTTGCCTGGCCTCGGCTTATTGTGCTGCGCCGGCAATTGGGCTTGACCGTGCTCGCCTATTCGCTGATCCACGTTGTGATCTATGTGATCGACCAGAGCCTCGATCTTGTCTTTGTCCTGAGCGAAATCGTCCATCGCTTCTATCTCGGCCTCGGTACCATCGCGCTTGTCATCTTCCTCGTTCAAGGCGCAACCTCGAATGATGGAGCACTGAAGCGTCTTGGCTCCGTGCGCTGGAACGAAATTCATCGCCTGATCTATCCGGCGATCCTCATCGTTCTTCTGCATTTCCTGCTGCAGTCAAAGCTCGATGTCAGCGAAGCCTGCCTCATGCTGGGTCTGTTTGCCGCGCTCATGCTCTACCGCCTTGCGCATGATATCGGCCTGCCGCTGAAATTCCCGACGCTCCTTGGTGTAGCTGTTCTATCCGGCGTCCTGACCATGCTGGCCGAGGCCGGCTGGTACGCCAGCGGTGGACGTATTTCCTTCTGGCTGGTCCTCGAATCAAACCTCGATCCGCTGTCAACCTTCCGCCCCGGCTGGTGGACCTTCGCCAGCGCTGCCCTGGTGGCGGTGCTGGCGTTTGCCCGCGCCTGTTTTGCCGAGCCGGAGCGACCGGCACGACGCCATGCACCACATCGCGCTTGAAAGCGTCGATTCGACCAATGCCGAGGCCCAGCGCCTGATCGCCGCCGGCGCCGTCCGCGGCTGGACGATGATCACGGCGCACCTGCAGCACGCCGGCCGCGGCCGCCAGGCGCGATCATGGACGTCCCCGCCCGGCAACCTCTATGTGAGCTTTATTGTGCCCAAGGATCAGCGGGGCGAATGGCGCCGCCCCTGGCTGTCAGGCTTTGCGGTGGCCCTGGCACTTGCCACCACCGTGGAAGACCATATCGACGACGGCGCGGATGTGCGCATCAAATGGCCGAATGATGTGCTGATCGCCAACGCCAAGGCCGGCGGCATCCTCATCGAGGCGGGCGCCGCTGCGCCCTTTCTCGTCATCGGCATCGGGGTCAATCTCGCCTCGCACCCGCCCGATACACTTTATCCCGCGACGCATGTGGGTGCCCATCGCACCGGCCTCCTCGCGCCTTCGGCGTTTGCAAGCCGGCTGGCAGCCCATCTGCAGCAGATGATTGAACGCTGGCTAGCCGACGGTTTTACCCCCATCCGCGCTGAGTATCTGAAAAAGAGTCATCGCCCCGGTGATCCTCTCACCATCGGCGCCAGCAGTGCAGCGCCGCGCCACGGCAATTTCATCGGGATCGACGAGGAGGGATGCCTGTGCCTTGAATGTGATGGCGCATTCGTTCGCTTTGCCGCCGGTGACGTCTTCCCCACGCTCACGCCATCGCCGTGAGGGCGGAAAGGCGCGCCGGCAGGGTGGCGATCCGCTCGGCATCGGCATTGGCAAACGCAAAGCGCAGATAGCCATGATCGCGCGGCTCGAAATAAGTGCCGGGAAGGGCCAGAACGCCCTGTTGCAGCGCCATGCGCCGCGCCACCTCTTCGCTCGACAGATGAGGAAAACCGTGACGGACATAGGCAAAATAAGCGCCGATTGACCCTATTTTCCAGTCTTTCAGCAGCGCAAACGCATCATGGAACGCAATGGCGCGGCGCAGAATATCATCGCGGTTGCGCAAGCGGTGGCTGGTGAGCGCACCGATTGCCCAGGCGCAGGCGATCTGACCGGGGCGCGGCGGACAGATCTGGAGCGTATCCAACACTTTGCCCAGATCGCTGCGCCAATGCTCGGGCACCACCATGGCGCCAAGGCGATGCCCGGGAATGCCATATGCCTTGGAGAAGGAATAAAGCTGGACGACATGGGTCCGCTTCCCGGCGTCGCGCGCAAGCAGGCGATGCGGCGGCAGCGCCTCGTCGGCCAGAAAATCGCGATAGGTCTCATCAATGACCAGCGTCAGTCCGCGCCGCTCGCACAGATCAGCGAACGCCTCGATGATCGCCGGGGGGTAGACGGCCCCTGTCGGATTATTGGGCGTGACCAGAATAATCGCCCGCGTCGAGCGGTCGATGAGTTTTTCAGCCTCGCCCGCATCCGGGACGAAACCTTGCTCCGGCGGACAGGCAAGAACGCGCGCCTCGATGCCCAGCATTCCCAGCGCCATCGCGTGATTGAAATAGCATGGCGTGGGCAGGATGAGATTGTCACCGGCCCTGGCAAGCGTCATCGCCGCCATGACAAAGGCAAGATTGCAGCCAGCCGTGATCACCACGTCCTCTGGCGTGAGCTGGCTGGTGTAAAGGCCGTTGACGTGATCAGCGTAAGCCTCGCGCAGGATCATGTCGCCGGCGATCGGTCCGTAGGCGGCCGTGGTACTATCGCCAGCAGCCTTTGCCAGCCGATCACGCAATGCAGGTGGCGGCGGATCGGCCGGCACCGCCTGCGACAGATCAAGCGGCTCCCCGGCGCGCCCATCATAGGCCGCAAGCCATGATTTGGCTTCAGGTATCGGCGGGCTGGCGACAGCCGCAAGCCAGGGATTGAGAGGTGTCAAACTCATCGATTAGCGCAATCACAGAGGTTTATGGGCAAATCCGCAGGCAGATGTCACATGTGTCCGCCGGCTCTGCCCGCCCGGCTGCCGATGGCCCGAGCGCCTAGCGCTTCTTGCCAAGCCGGCGTGCATTGCCACGCAGCGTCCGCCCGCTGGGCTCCATGGCGGCGCGCGCCGCGCGCTCGGCCCCCCGCAGGGCAGGCTGGAGCGAGGAGCGCCCGCTCATCATCGCCGCGCCCATATCCATCGACGTTTGCACCATTTCCTTCTGGATTGCTGCCACGCCCTCGGCGAAGGCGTCCACTTTCTCGCTCACCATACGCTCGCTTTCCGAGCGGCCCTTGGGCACGAAGCCAAGCGCCTCCCACCACAGCAACGGCAAACGTTGTGCCACGACATAGGGAACCAGGAAATAATCGGACAATGTCATTGAAGCCTCTATCCTGGTGCGGCACCGGAAGCATCCGGTGGCCTTCCACCTGATCGCGACCTTAGCGCATTTTCAAGAAAATCCCATGCGTCCTGATACCAGCTGCCACTGATGTAATGTCCGCCGTCATGAAAACAGGCCTTGAGGCGATGACCGCTGCCACAGGCCGTATCTGTGCGGCAATTGACACCCTCTGGCCCGCCTGACAGCCGCACGCGCTCGTCTCTCCCCGCCGCAATCGTGCAGCCATTGATGCGCCGCAGCGTATCGAGGCTGGAATAGGCATTTCCCTGATGAAGCCCCGGGCGGATAAAGCGCCCCTTCACCGGCACCGTATCATCGGCAAGGCCGTGAATATGCATGAGATGAACCGGTCCGTTCCGGCAGGCTTTCGGTTCCGGCACCCAGAAGGCGCCGGAGACGGCTGCAAAAGCGGTAAACCGACTTGGTCCCTCGCAGGCCATGTACCATACCATCGATCCCCCCAGCGAAAAGCCGGAGGCCAGAACCCGCATCGTATCAATGGGAAAGCGCTTTTCGACATCGTCAAGTACTGCGCTGATATAGGCAAATTCATTGCGTTGGCGCGGCTCACCGAAGGCCGGCAGGTTCCACACCAGGCCGCGCGCCTCGGCCGCGACCACCAGAATGCCCAGCCGGTCGAAGACCGCGAGTGCGTCCTTGTCGTGCATCATGTCATCCGCCGTCATCTGGTAGCCGGGGAAGTGGACGATCATCGGCAGGCGCGATGTCCCGTCCCAGCCAGCCGGCGGGCGCACCAGATAGCGCCCGTCCTTGACGCGGCAGGGCGAAGACGAGCCACAGGCAAGGCCTGCCGTGGACAAGCCGGCAACCAGGGCAAAGATCAGCAGAGCAAGGCGAAGCATGGAACTGTCCTTGGCTGTTTGGACTGGTGCTAGCCGCTGACGGCGCCAGGGAGAAGAAGAAAACAATCACGATCTCTCGATTGCTCGCACCTCTCATTGTCGCCTAAACTGCCATGGCTATGGCGCCACAGCGAATGGATTGTCTCATGAATGAGGTGCCAAACCTCCTCAGCCCGGCGGAAATCGAGCGTTACGCCCGCCATATCGTCTTGCGTGAAGTGGGTGGGCCTGGCCAGCAGCGCTTGAAAAAAGCCCGCGTCCTGGTCGTTGGCGCCGGCGGCATCGGCGCGCCCGTGCTCCTTTATCTGGCAGCTGCCGGAATCGGCCATCTCACCATTATTGATGATGATAGCGTGTCGTTGTCCAATCTGCAGCGCCAGATCATCCATGCGACCGAAGATGTCGGCCGCCGTAAAACCGACAGCGCCCGTGCCGCTTTGGCCCGCATCAATCCGTATGTGGACGTCGAGACGAAACCCGTGCGGCTGGACGCGGCAAACGCCCCCGCGCTGGTCGCCGGCCATGATATCATTGTCGATGGCTCGGATAATTTTGCCACGCGCTATGCCCTGGCTGACGCCTGTGCCAGGAACCACGCGATCCTCGTCAGTGCCGCCGTCGGCCGGTTCGAGGGATCGCTGACGACGCTGAAACCCTTCGCCCGACGTGATGACGGTCGCTTCTTTCCCGGCTATCGCGATATTTTTCCTCTGCCGCCCCCCGACGGCACCGTGCCGAGCTGCGCCGAGGCGGGTCTACTGGGCACGCTGACAGGCGTTGTCGGCACCATGGCCGCGATGGAAGTGCTGAAGGAAATCCTGCTGATCGGCGAGGGGTTGGCCGGGCGCCTGCTTCTGATCGACCTGATGGGAATGCGGATCGAGGAAATCGCTTACGGCTAAACCTCCCCTGACACCTGCTACGGTGAGGGAGGGGTACCGCTGAGCGCCCATGTCGCCACGGCGCGGGTGAAGAACACGATTTTGATGATCTCGCCGTCCTCGACGACGGTGTAGCACGTGTCTTTTTTCTCACCCGTCCAGCGCGAGCAATAGGCGTCCCCGGCAAATTTCCATTTGCCGGTCACCTTGTCGCCCTTGGCGTCCGTCCGCTCGATCACACCGTCCTTGTTGAAGACCAGGGTGAACAAGGCTGTTGAGCCACGCCCGCGCGATATAATCGGCACGCCGTTGAAAAACCGCGTTTTCAGCTCGGCTTGCGGCAAACGGCGGGGGAAATTACCCGCTGCCGGCGGCACCTGTTCGCCCGCCGTCGGCACCTCGCCATTCAACGAGGCCTGTGTCTGGTCCCGGGTGGCCTTCGCTTTCCTGTTGGCGCCATCGGAGCGTTTCGGTGCTGCCCGGGCTGATGGTGTCTCAAGGGCGGATTGCGGCACGTCGCCGGGCGTCAGACGCAGCTGTGCTCCAGCAGGTGACAGCCAAAGCCCTGCCAGCAGCACGATAACCGCACCCGCCGCCAAACGATGACCCGCTATTCCCGACCGCATTCTGCCTGATCCCGCCTGGGCTGATGGCGCACGCACATGCCTGTCAATAAGCCGCACGGCCCATATTTCCGCCTGCAGCTGGTACTGCCAGCAGGCGGCGCGCACCGCAATCTCTCGCACACAGCCTTGAGATTTTCCTTAACGGGCGTGCTTTTTCGGCCTCACAACATGCTGGGCAGAACGCGGTCAGGGGGGCGGTGGCCATCCATCCACGTTTTGATGTTGACGATGACCTTCTCCCCCATTTCGATGCGCCCCTCAAGCGTCGCTGATCCCATATGCGGCAACAGCGCCACTTTGCCGGTGCGCGCCAGCCGCAACAGTTTGGGATTGACCGCAGGCTCGTGTTCGAAAACGTCGAGGCCGGCGCCAGCGATCTCGCCTGCTTCAAGCATCCGCACCAGCGCATTCTCGTCGATGATCTCGCCGCGCGCCGTATTGACGATGTAGGCGTCCTTGCGCAGCAATTTGAGGCGGCGCGCCGACAGAAGATGGAACGTTCCGGGCGTGTGCGGACAGTTGACGGATATGATATCCATGCGCGCCAGCATCTGATCGAGGCTATCCCAATAGGTCGCCTCCAGCTCTTCCTCAAGCGCCGCTGCCACACGCCGGCGGTTATGGTAGTGGATCGACATGCCGAACGCCTTGGCCCGGCGGGCGACGGCCTGGCCGATGCGACCCATGCCCAGAATGCCGAGCCGCTTGCCCCAGATGCGGTGACCCAGCATCCAGGTTGGCGACCAGCCGGTCCACTCCCCCTGGTCGAGCACGCCAAGACCCTCGGCCACGCGGCGCGGCACGGCAAGAACGAGCGCCATCGTCATATCGGCGGTGTCCTCCGTCAGCACGCCAGGCGTGTTGGTGACAGTGATACCGCGCTTCATGGCCGTGTCGACGTCAATATTGTCGACACCATTGCCGAAATTCGCGATGAGCTTCAGCGAATCGCCTGCCTGAGCCAGGAAACTCGCATCGATGCGATCGGTGACGGTCGGCACCAGCACTTCGGCCGTGCGCGCAGCTTCCAGCAGTTTTCCCGGCGTCATCGCCGTTTCGCTGTCGGCAAGGCGCGTGTCGAACAATTCGCGCATGCGCGTCTCGACCACGTCAGGCAGCCTGCGGGTCACCACCACCAGAGGCTTTTTTCTGTTTGGCATCGTTCCCTCTTCTGTTCCGCTCATCGTCAGCGGATTTATAGCCTATTAACCGAGCTTGCCGCATTGTGCCGCATTCCACCACCCTTGCGAATGGCGCTTGTTCCTATCAGAAGGTCGCTTGGTGGCAAAGCTTGGTGGCACCGCCTTTGAATAGACCCGGATCAGCGGAAAGCAATGCCGTTTAAAACATCGATTTTCATCCCTCGTTTGCGCTCGATCCTGCTCGCGATCCTGGTGGTGATCGCGGGGGTCGTGACCGTGCCGGCTCTTGCCCAGCAATCGGTTGGCGCGTCATCGAAATTGCCGGTGCCACGATTTGTGTCGTTGCGCACCGACAAGGTCGAAGTCCAGCGCGGACCGAGCAAGGAACATCCCTTGGTCTGGACATTCACGCGCGCCGGCCTGCCGGTTGAAATCACTGCGGAATTCGACAATTGGCGACGTATCCGTGATGCTGATGGATCGGAAGGCTGGGTTTCGCAAGGGCGGCTGTCGAAACGGCGCACGGGGCTGGTGGCGCCGTGGGAAAAGGCGAAGACCATCGATCTGATGACGCGCCCGGGCGCAGGCGAGGTCAAGGCGCGCGTCGAATCAGGCGTCCTCGTATCCCTCAAGACTTGTGATGGCGTCTGGTGCCGCATCACGGTCAATGACGTCGACGGATACATGAAACAGGAGACGCTGTGGGGAGTTTATCCTGGCGAAAAACTTCCGGAATGACGTCAAACGTCAGCTACGCGCACCGGTGCGCCGCCGGATTTTGCGCAAGCGCACCACCACATCGACCCGGACGATCTCCATCCCCTCCGGCGGCTCCGGCAATGCCGTGATGGCAATGCTGTCCTGGGGGACATCGAGTACGCCGCCACCTTCGATGATGAAATGATGGTGATCAGCCGTATTGGTATCAAAATAGGCCCGCGCGCCATCAACCGACAATTCGCGGAGCAATCCCGCTTCGGTAAACTGGTTCAGCGTATTGTAAACCGTTGCCAGCGATACAGGGATATGCGCATTGCGAGCCTGCGCATGAAGAATTTCAGCCGATACATGGCGGTCTCCTTGCGCAAACAGCAATCTGGCAAGCGACAGACGTTGCTGGGTTGGACGCAATCCGGCGCTGCGCAGGCGGCCCGAAATATCCTGGACGCTGGGGTCGGGGCGCCATGAACGGACGTTGCGCGATGTCTCGCAACCCGCGTGAGCCATACCGTCATTGGAGCCGTCTGCCGTCATTTCCGTCCTCATAAGGCTGGAATCTTAATTTAGTGGTGATGGGCCGCGATAGCAACCGCCTGCGACGGTGTCAGCACGCGCGCGATGAAAGCGGCGGCTGGCCGCCAGGAAATACCACGTCGTCAATCCGCTTTCAGCAGCCAACCCCTTATGTTAACACACGCAGCAACAAGCACCGCTGGAAAGGCCGCTCGATGAGCGAACGTAAGACGAGTTTTGCCTATGACGACCTCATCGCCTGCGGGCGCGGGGAATTGTTCGGCGAAGGCAATGCCCAGCTGCCCTTGCCGCCGATGTTGATGTTTGACCGTATAACCGACGTCTCCGAAACCGGTGGCGCCAATGCCAAGGGCATGATCCGCGCCGAGCTCGATATCCATCCCGATTTGTGGTTTTTTCCCTGTCATTTCAAGGGCGATCCGGTGATGCCAGGCTGCCTTGGACTGGATGCCCTGTGGCAGCTGACAGGCTTCTTTCTCGGCTGGCTCGGGGCTGCCGGACGCGGTCGCGCGCTGGGGCTGGGAGAACTCAAATTTTCCGGCCAGGTGCTTCCGACCATGACGCTTGTGGAATACGGTGTTGAGTTCAAGCGTGTCATGCGCTCGAAGCTGGTCCTCGGTATAGCCGATGGCTGGCTCAAGGCCGATGGCCAGATCATTTATCGGGCAAGCGACATGAAGGTGGGCCTGTTCCGCGACGAAGCCGCCCAGCCGGTCTGAGCGGCGGACACGCATTCGGATTTATTGCGGTAGAGAGAGGGAAGTCATGCGGCGCGTCGTCGTCACCGGGATGGGTATCGTCTCTTCCATCGGCAATTCCACCCAGGAAGTGCTGGCAAGCCTGCGCGAGGCCAAATCGGGCATCGCATTCGATGCCGAGCAGGCGAAGATGGGATTTCGCAGCCAGGTGAGCGGCCGCCCGACACTGAATGCCGAGGAAATGGTGGACCGTCGCGCCATGCGCTTTCATGGCGGCGGCACGGCGTGGAACCATGTGGCCATGGATCAGGCCATCCGTGATGCCGGGCTTGAGACAAGCGATATCAGCCATGAGCGCACCGGCATCATCATGGGCTCAGGCGGCCCCTCGACCCATGCGCTTGTTGAGGCTGTCGACACCGCGCGTGCCAAGGGGGTGAAGCGCATCGGTCCCTTCGCCGTGCCCAAGGCGATGTCATCCACCGCATCAGCGACGCTGGCGACCTGGTTCAAGATCAAGGGTGTGAATTATTCCATCTCGTCAGCCTGCGCGACCTCCAATCACTGCATCGGCAACGCGGCCGAAATGATCCAGTACGGCAAGCAGGACGTGATGTTTGCCGGCGGCTGCGAGGAGCTTGACTGGTCGCTCTCCGCGCTTTTCGATGCCATGGGCGCCATGTCGTCGAAATATAATGATCGCGCCTCGACCGCCAGCCGCGCCTACGACGTCAACCGTGACGGCTTTGTGATCGCGGGCGGCGCCGGCGTCGTCGTGCTGGAAGAGCTTGAACACGCCAGGGCGCGCGGCGCCCGCATCTATGGCGAGATCGCCGGCTATGGCACGACATCCGATGGCTATGACATGGTGGCACCTTCAGGCGAGGGCGCGGTGCGCTGCATGCGCCAGGCGCTTGCCGGTTTTGGCGGCAGGGTTGACTATATCAACCCGCACGGCACCTCGACGCCGGTGGGCGATCTGAAGGAAATCGAAGCCATCCGCGAAGTGTTTGGCTCTGGAGACAAATCGCCACCAATCTCGGCCACCAAATCGCTGACCGGCCATTCGCTGGGGGCGACCGGTGTGCAGGAGGCGATCTATTCGCTCCTCATGCTCAACAATGATTTCATCTGCGAGAGCGCCCATATCGACGAGCTTGATCCGGCGGTGGCCGACATGCCGATCGTCAGAAAGCGGATCGACAATGCCGGCCTTGGTGTCGTCATGTCGAACAGCTTCGGCTTTGGCGGCACCAATGCCACGCTGCTGTTGAAGCGGTTGGAGGCGTGAGAACGCTTCCAGGTGATGGGGTGCGATGATGTGCATGCTTTAGGAATGGGTGCTTGGCTGGAGCGATCCGGTCGATTTCGAAATTGTTCCGGTGACGGCACCTGCCGAAACCACCCGGGCTGCGGGCCGGCTGAGTGAAGGGCAGCTATCTATGACATCGCCTCTTCTGCACAATAAGCGCGGCCTGATCATGGGCGTTGCCAATAACCATTCGATCGCCTGGGGTATCGCAAAGGCCTGCGCGGCGCAGGGTGCCGAGCTTGCCTTCACCTATCAGGGCGAGGCGCTGGGAAAACGCGTTGTACCGCTCGCCGGAAGCGTCGGCTCCGATCTCGTCTTGCCCTGCGATGTCGAGAATATCGCCTCTGTTGATTCCATGTTTTCAACGCTGCGCCAACGCTGGGACAAGATCGATTTTCTCGTTCACGCCATCGCCTTTTCCGACAAGAACGAACTTAAAGGCCGCTACGCCGATACCACGCGCGATAATTTCATCCGCACCCTCGTCATCTCCTGCTTTTCATTCACCGAGATCGCCCGGCGCGCCGAGGCGATGATGGCACCGGGCGGCGCCATGCTGACGCTTACCTATGGCGGCGCCACGCGGGTATCGCCCAATTATAACGTCATGGGCGTGGCCAAGGCAGCCCTTGAGGCGTCCGTGCGCTATCTGGCAGCGGATTTCGGCCCACGCGGTATTCGCGTCAACGCGCTGTCGGCAGGGCCCGTGCGCACGCTCGCCGGCGCCGGCATAGCTGACGCCCGCTTCATGTATAATTTCCAGGGCCGCCATGCCCCGCTGCG
This sequence comes from Raskinella chloraquaticus (SeqCode), assembly GCF_021731865.1. NCBI lineage: Bacteria > Pseudomonadati > Pseudomonadota > Alphaproteobacteria > Hyphomicrobiales > Phreatobacteraceae > Raskinella (SeqCode) > Raskinella chloraquaticus (SeqCode). Next base: position 61,548 of record NZ_JAKFWN010000004.1, read on the forward strand.
CCGCCCCGTGACGCTGGACGAAGTCGGCGGCGCCGGGCTTTATCTCCTCTCGCCGCTTGCCGGCGGCGTCACCGGCGAAATCCACTTTGTCGATTCAGGCTACAACATCGTTTCCATGCCCCGCCCCGACGAATTGAAGGCCGGCATGGATGAAGATGCGGGATGAGCAACCACACCGCGCCTGAACGCTCCGGCGGCTCGCTGGACGCCGTCTTGCAAAGCCTGCTGGGTCTTCACCCGAAATCAATCGACCTGTCGCTGGAGCGCATTGATCGCCTGCTCGTAAAGCTCGGCTCGCCCCATGAGCGCGTGGCGCCCACCATCCATATCGCCGGCACCAACGGCAAGGGCTCGACCAGCGCCTTCTGCCGCGCCATTCTCGAAGCCGCAGGGCAGACGGTTCATGTCTATACCTCGCCCCATCTCTGCCGCTTCAACGAGCGCATCCGCCTTGCCGGCGCACTGGTGAGCGATGAGGCTCTCATCGCCGCTCTTGCCCGTTGCGAAGAGGTGAATGCAGGGGCGCCCATCACCTTCTTCGAGATTACGACGGCGGCGGCCTTTCTCCTCTTCTCGCAAACGCCCGCCGATGCGCTGATCCTCGAGGTCGGCCTTGGTGGCCGGCTTGACACCACCAACGTCATCACCTCGCCGGCCGTGAGCGTGATCACCCCCATCGGCCTTGATCATCAAGCCTATCTTGGCGACACGCTGGCGCTGATTGCCGCTGAGAAGGCCGGCATCCTCAAACGCGGCCGCCCTGCCATCATCGCCCAGCAGGAGGATGAGGCGCTTGCCGTCATCGAACGGGCAGCCGCGCGGCTTTCCGCCCCCTTGCGCATATCGGGCCAGCAGTGGACCTCGGCGGAGGAGAGCGGGCGCCTCGTGCTCCATCACGAAGATGGCCTTCTCGACCTGCCGGCGCCGCGCCTTGTCGGTCGCCATCAGTTCGAGAACGCTGGCGCCGCCCTGATGGCGGTGCGGGCATTCATGCCCACTATCGCACACACGGCGCTCGAACAAGGATTGGCCGGTGTCGACTGGCCGGCGCGCCTGCAACGCCTGAGCGCCGGACCCTTGCTGGCGCATCTGCCGGAGGGGGCGGAGCTGTGGCTTGATGGCGGTCACAATCCCCATGCCGGGCGGGCGCTGGCAACCGCTCTTGCCGATCTTGAGGAGCGGGTGCCAAAGCCGCTTCTGCTCATTTGCGGCATGCTGTCGACGAAGGATGCGGCGGGATTTTTCGTGCCCTTTTCGGGGCTTGCCCGCAAGGTACTGACGCTGACCATTCCTGATGAGGCGCTGGCGATGTCCGCTCATGATCTCGCCGCCGCCGCCCGCTTGGCCGGCCTTGATGCCAGCCCCTGCGACACGCTCGACCAGGCGCTTCAGGCCACAGCCGGCAGTGCAGACGGACCACGTATCCTCGTCTGCGGCTCGCTCTATCTGGCCGGAAAAGTTCTGACGCGTAACGCCATGGCGCCCCGCTAGTCCGAAAACGCGGGTCAATACATGTCAAAAGGGCGGAATCGGCCAGGCCGGGTTGATGCCCTGCGCGCAACCGCCCCATCACAAGGGCGCAACATCAATTGGTGCGCCCAAGGCTTGGTTGACTCCTCCCTTCCGCAAGGCGAACATCCGCTCAGGAACTGTCCGGGGCGCCATCACTCAAGGCGCAACCACAAGGACAGACGACGAGGGGAGGATACAGCATTGTCATCACATCGCATGATTGCACTTGGACTAGCATCCATCCTGTCGCTGGCGCCGGCACTGGCGCAAGCCCAGGAAACCATCACCGTTTGGTTCACCAAAGGGTTTTATAAATCCGAGGATGACGCTCTGTTCGCAGCTGTCGACAAATTTCAGAAGAAAACCGGCATCAAGGTCGATATCTCTCTTTATTCGACCGAGGATTGCGTCACCAAATCGGTAGGCGCGGTGGAAGCGGGAACGCCGCCTGATCTTGGCTTCTGCACCACCTATGATTTCCGCACCACCGGTAAATGGGCCTATGAGGGCAGGCTCGAAGATCTCTCGGATATCGTCAATCCGATGAAATCGGCTTTCGTGCCGGACGCCCTTGCCACCACCTGGCTCTATAACGACAAGCTCAAGAAAAAATCCTATTTCGCCATGCCGATCCAGCGCCAGACCATCCATATCAATTACTGGCGCGACATGCTGACCGATGCCGGCTTCAAGGAAAGCGATATTCCGACCGACTGGAGCGGCTATTGGAATTTCTGGTGCGACAAGGTCCAGCCGGCGCTGCGCGCCAAGGGTCAGCGCATCTATGCCATCGGCCATCCGCTCGGCATCGAGGCCTCCGACACCTTCTATTCCTTCCTCATGGTCGCATCCGCCTATAACGCGCAAGTCGTGGATGAGGATGGCAAAATCGTCCTCGATCAACCCAAGAACCGCGCTGCCATGATCGAAGCGCTCACATTCTATACCTCGATCAATGCCAAATCCTGCACGCCACCCTCCTCGCTGTCGTGGAAGGATCCTGACAATAACAACGCCTTCCACACCAAGCAGACGGTGATGACGCATAACGCCACCATCTCGATTGCAGCGAAATGGCTGGATGATTCGAATAATGCGGCACTGACGCCCGAGCAGCGGGCGAACGCCAAGGAGAATTACGAGAAGAAGATCGCCACCACCAAATGGCCGAACCGCCCCGATGGCAGCGTCATCCCCAATCTCGCGGCAACCAAGACGGCCGTTGTCTTCGCTGACGCCAGGAACAAGGCGAAGGGCAAGGAATTCCTCGCCTTCCTCATGCAGGAGGAAAATCTGCGGCCCTTCGTCGAAGGCTCGCTCGGGCGCTGGTATCCGGTGACGGTTGAGAGCACCAAATCACCGTTCTGGAACGCGGGCGATCCGCATCGCGCCGTGGTCCACCGCCAGTTCTCGGAAGGAACCGTGCCGTTTCAGTTCGTCTATAATTTCCGCTTCACCCAGGTGAACGCCGAAAACGCCTGGGCACGCGCCATGCAGCGCGTCATGCAGGACAAGGTCTCGCCAGATGTCGCGGTTGACGAGATGATCAAGCGCATCAAGGAAATCGCTGGCTGATTCAATTCCGTCGGGCCGCCATCGCCGGCGGCCCGACGATCATGCGACCCTTCGAAGGGACAGCCGATGACGATCGCCGCCCTCTCCTCGCCCTCGCTTGCCCGCCCCACACCGTGGATGGCCGACACGCGCGCCATCTGGGCGCTGGCGATGGTCTTTCCCTTTATTCTGGTTTTCGCGGTCTTCGTTGTTTATCCCGTCCTTTACGGCTTTTATCTCGGTTTGAAACCACAGGCCTATATAGAGCTTTTTCGTGATCCCGTTTTCTTTACCGCCTTGAAGAACACGGCGATCTTCCTGCTTGTCGGCGTCAATCTCAAATTCCTGCTGGCGCTCGGACTGTCAGGATTTTTTGTCGTCCAGCGCCCGATGGTCAAATTTGTGCTGCTGCTGTTTCTTCTGCCATGGGCGATGCCATCGATCCCGACGATCCTCAGCCTTCGTCTCTTTCTCCATCCTGAATGGGGCATTCTCAACGCCCAGATTTTCCAGTGGACAGGGCAGGACGGGCCGCCCTGGCTGACCGACAAGCATTTTGCCTTTGCCGCCGCCATCTTCACCCATATCTGGAAATCGCTGCCGTTCTGGACGCTGATCCTCATCACCGGCAGGCTCGCCATTCCCCACGAACTCTACGAGGCGGCAGCGGTCGACGGCGCCTCGCGGCTCCAACAGTTCCGCCACATCACCTGGCCCTCGCTGGCTGGCCTCTACATCACCTCGACCTTTCTCTCGATGATCTGGACGCTGGGTGATTTCAACAGCGTCTATCTCCTCACCGGTGGCGGGCCGGCCGACCAGACGCATGTGCTGGCAACGCTCGGCGTGCGCTATCTGCGCATCGACAAGCTCGATCTCGGGATTGCCTCGATTATTGTGGCGATGCCCTTTGTCCTGCCGCTCATCATCATCATGGTGCGCCGCCTGGCGCAGAGCGATGCCGAGGCCAAATCGTGAAAGACGCAGACGGCAGATCAGTCTTTGGAGATTGGTGGCTGTGGCTTCTGGCGCTGCCGATCCTCGTGTGGACGCTGCTGCCGATCTATAATCTGCTGGTGATCGCGCTGTCGAACGAGAAGGAGTATCTGTCCGGTCGTCTGTGGCCAAGCGAGCCGACGCTGCAGAATTTCAAGATCGCTCTGACGCAGCAGCATTATTATCTGCGCGATTTCTGGCGCCAGCTTGGCAACAGCTTTTTCATTGCCGCATCAACCGGCATCATCACGCTCTTCATTGCCACATCGGCTGCCTTCGCGATTTCGCGCCTGCGCCTTGCCGGAGGGCGCTATGTCATGCTGATGGCACTCGCAACCTATCTCATTCCTGCCGCCTTCCTGGCGGTGCCGATGTACAAAGGCATGGGTAATCTGGGTCTCCTCGACACCCACCTCGCTCTGATCCTTGCCATGGTGGCGCTGGCATCGCCCTATGCCATCTGGGTGCTGAAGCAGGCGGCCGACAAGCTGCCACGCGAGCTGGACGAAGCAGCGCTCGTCGACGGAGCGACACCGCTGCAGATTTTCCGGCTGATCTTCGTTCCGCTGATGGCGCCGTCGCTTGTCGCCATCGGTGTCTACGCCCTGTTGCTGGCATGGAATGAATATCTTTATGCCTTCCTGCTGCTATCGGCGGAAAAAGACGTGCCGCTGGCTGTGGCACTCGGCCTGTTCCTCGGCGCTGACGACAGCCCGTGGAATCTGATGATGGCAACCGGCCTGATCTACGCCCTGCCGCCTGTTGCCATCTATTACCTCTTCCGCCGTTATATGGTCGCCGGGCTGACATCCGGCGCCGTGAAGAGTTGATGTCTTGTTTTCCAAGCGTGATTAAAAGATAGGCTGACAGCTTTTGTCGGCCTAAATAGTGATCACTTCCGATTGTATGCACCTGATTGGCGGCTAATTTGCCGCTGTTGGCCGTTGAACCATCCCGAATCCGCCAGCCCTGACCTTGGCACGTCCCTTGCTCGCTAGAGCCGCGCGAACCTGAAAAGGGGTTCGAGCGAGTTCCGTGAGCAGGAGATATGAATGGCATTCACTCGGCGTAGTATATTGGGGGCTGCCGCTGGCGGCGCGACGGTGTTGGCGAGCGGTATCCGCCCGGCTTCGGCACAAGCCGGCCCGGTCAAGATCGGTATTCTTCATTCGCTCTCGGGCACTCTGGCGATCTCGGAGACGACGTTGAAGGACGTCATGCTCATGCTGATCGAGGAGCAGAACAAGAAGGGCGGCGTTCTGGGCCGCAAACTTGAAGCAGTCGTGGTCGATCCGGCGTCGAACTGGCCGCTTTTTGCGGAGAAAGCCCGCGAACTGATCTCCAAGGAAAAGGTCGCTGCGACCTTCGGCTGCTGGACCTCGGTCAGCCGCAAATCGGTGCTGCCGGTGTTCAAGGAGCTGAATTCGGTCCTCTTCTATCCGGTCCAGTATGAAGGCGAGGAGAGCGAGCGCAACGTCTTCTACACGGGCGCTGCCCCAAACCAGCAGGCGATCCCCGCGGTAGATTACCTGATGTCGAAGGATGGTGGCGAAGCCAAGCGCTGGGTGCTGGCTGGTACCGACTACGTTTATCCGCGCACCACCAACAAGATTCTCGAGGCCTATCTGCTGGCCAAGGGTGTCGCCAAAGACGACATCATGATCAACTACACGCCTTTTGGTCATTCCGACTGGCAGACGATTGTCGCGGATATCAAGAAATTCGGCTCAGCCGGAAAGAAGACTGCCGTGGTCTCGACCATCAATGGCGATGCCAACGTCCCCTTCTACAAGGAACTGGCGAATGCCGGCGTCAAGGCAACCGATATCCCGGTTGTCGCCTTCTCGGTCGGCGAGGAAGAGCTTGCCGGCATCGACACCACCAACCTCGTTGGCCACCTCGCCGCGTGGAATTACTTCCAGTCGATCAAATCGCCGATCAACGATGCCTTCATCAAGCAGTGGAAGGAGTTCACCAAGAACCCCAAACGCGTCACCAATGATCCGATGGAAGCCCATTTCATCGGCTTCAATATGTGGGTGAAGGCGGTTGAAAAGGTGAAGTCATTCGATGCCGACAAGGTCATCGACGCGCTGCCCGGTATCGAGGCGCCGAACCTGACAGGCGGCATTTCCAGGATGTTGCCAAACCACCACATCACCAAGCCTGTCTTCATCGGCGAAGTGCGCAAGGACGGCCAGTTCGATATCGTCTGGCAGACGAAGGACCTGGTGGCGGGCGATGCCTGGTCGAAGCATCTCGACGGGTCGAAGGATCTGATCGGCGATTGGGTCGACAAGAAGTGCGGCAACTTCAACGTCAAGACCAGCAAGTGCGGAGCCTGATCTGACAACGGACGGGCGGGCCAGGGACGCCATGTGGCAACTTCCTGCCTTTCTGCCAATCTGACGATGATGAATAAAGACGGGCGGCGCCTCAGCGGGCTCGCCCGTTTTCCCTGATGTGTCTTCAAAGGTTGTCAATGCCGGTACCGGCTTTCCTGCGTGTGTTATGGGCGGCTCTGTGGCTCGCGCTGTCGTCTGGCCTTGCCGTGGCGCAGGCGCCTGGCGCAAGGGATATCGAGACCGCGCTCGACAAACTTGCCGCCGACAGCTTCGGCGACACCGAGGCAGCGATTGCGCTGATCGCCCGCTCCGGTGTGGCGGCGGGGGTCGCTATCCTTGAGGCCTTGGGTGATCGTCGTCTGTTTTTCGTCGCCGGTGACACAGCCGTTTTTTACAAGGACGCCGCCGGAAGGAGTTTCAACGCGCGCAGCGGCGTGGCGACCGATATTCCAGCCTCCGCCTCGTCGGTGCGTCTCAATAATCGTCTGCGCGGCCAGGTCCAGGCGGCGCTGGGCTCGATGACATTGCTCTCGCCCGACCCTGCGCAACGCCTGAAGGCTGCCGAAACGGTCGTCAAATCACGCGATGCCTCTGCCTTGCCCACCATCGACGCAGCACTGGCACAGGAAAAAGATGACGGCATCCGCCGCGCCCTTGAGGATGCGAGAGCGGTTCTGACCCTGTCGTCGACTGCCGCCCCGGAACCCCAGCGCATCGCCGCCGCGCAACGCCTTGCGGCTAACAGCGACAATGAAAGCCTGTCATTGCTCAGGCAGATGGCAGGAGAGGCACGTGGCGGCCTCAAGGACACGCTTGATCGCGGAATAGCGGCCATAGAAGGCCGTCAGAAATTACAACTTGCAGCCCAGACCGTATGGTTTGGCATTTCGCTCGGCTCGGTTCTGTTGTTGGCCGCCATCGGCCTTGCCATCACCTTCGGCGTCATGGGCGTCATCAACATGGCCCATGGCGAAATGGTCATGCTCGGCGCCTATGTCACGTTTCTCGTGCAGGAAGGCTTCCGGGCAAAAGCGCCACATCTGATCGACTGGTCACTGCCGCTGGCCATTCCGCTTGCCTTTCTGGCAACCGCATTGGTTGGCATCGCCATCGAGCGCGGCGTCATCCGTTTCCTTTACGGGCGCCCGCTCGAAACATTGCTGGCGACCTTCGGCATCAGTCTTATCCTGCAGCAGGCCATCCGCAGCTGGTTTGGCCCAACGAACCTGTCGGTCGCAAGCCCGTCCTTCATGACCGGCGCGTTCAATGTCATGGGGCTGCAGGTCACCTATGGGCGCTTGTGGATCGTCGTGTTCACCCTTGTCATCTTCGCGCTGCTGCTCGTCATCCTCAAGGCAACACCCCTTGGCCTGCAGATGCGGGCCGTCACCCAGAACCGGCGGATGGCAAGCGCCATGGGCATCCGCACCCGCTTCGTCGACATGATGACATTCGGCCTTGGCTCCGGCATTGCCGGAATGGCCGGGGTGGCGCTCAGCCAGATCGACAATGTGAGTCCCAATCTCGGGCAAAGCTACATCATCGACAGCTTCATGGTGGTGGTGTTTGGCGGGGTGGGCAATCTGTGGGGAACGCTGTTTGCGGCCTTCACGCTTGGCATCGCCAACAAGGGGCTTGAACCTTTTGCCGGCGCCGTGCTGGCCAAGATCGCCATCCTGGTCCTGCTTATTCTTTTCATCCAGAAACGCCCGCGCGGTCTCTTCGCGCTCAAGGGCAGGGCTGTCGATCAATGATGGCGACGTCGACTGGCCCACGCCTTATCGCCTTTGTGGAAAAGCGGGGCGCCATCTTTCTTGCCGCGCTGATGGCGCTGATCGCGATCGTGCCGGTCTGCCATCTGGCGCTGGCGCCCGATTCACCCTTCCATATCTCGATTGGCACCGTGGTGCTGATCGGCAAATATCTGTGCTACGCCATTCTCGCCATCGCCCTTGATCTCGTCTGGGGGTATTGCGGCATCCTGTCGCTTGGCCATGGCGCCTTCTTCGCGCTTGGCGGCTATGCGATGGGCATGTATCTGATGCGCCAGATCGGCACGCGCGGCGTCTATGGCCACCCGGTGCTGCCTGATTTCATGGTCTTCCTCAACTGGAAGGAACTGCCGATACCGTGGTGGGGTTTCCAGTCATTCCCCTACGCGGTCGCAATGGCGGTTCTGGTGCCCGGCGCCATCGCCTTCGTCTTTGGCTGGCTTGCCTTCCGCAGCCGGGTCACGGGCGTCTATCTGTCGATCATTACCCAGGCCGTCACCTACGCGCTGCTGCTTGCATTCTTTCGCAACGATATGGGGTTTGGCGGCAATAATGGCCTGACCGATTTCAAGGATATCCTTGGCTTCTCGGTGCAGTCACCGGGCACGCGCATCGCTCTTTTCATCATCAGCGGCCTGACGCTGATGGCAAGCTTTCTGGCGGCACGCGCCATGGCAGCCTCAAGCTTCGGCAAGGTGCTGGTGGCCATCCGCGATGGTGAAACCCGCACCCGCTTCCTTGGCTACCGGGTCGAGCATTACAAACTCGTCGTCTTCACCTTCTCGGCCATGATGGCTGGGATCGCCGGCGCACTCTATGTGCCGCAGGTTGGCATCATCAATCCGTCCGAATTTGCCCCCACCAATTCCATCGAGGCTGTCATCTGGGTGGCCGTCGGCGGGCGTGGAACGCTGGTGGGCGCGGCCATCGGCGCGATCGTCGTCAACTATCTCAAGACCATCTTCACCACCGGCTGGCTTGCCGCCTACTGGCTGTTTGCGCTCGGCGGTCTGTTCGTTCTCGTCACGCTTGCCATGCCACGTGGCATTCTGGGCGCGTGGGAGGACGCACAGGGCCGCTTCTTCAAGGCCAGGCCGAAGCCTGCCGCCACCAATCGCCCGGGGCCCGCGCCATGAGCAGCCTCACCCAGTCTATCCTCTATCTTGACGGCGTCAGCGTATCGTTTGACGGCTTCAAGGCATTGCGCTCGCTGGCGCTGACGCTGGAGCCGGGCGAGATGCGCGCCATCATCGGCCCCAACGGCGCCGGCAAGACAACGATGATGGATGTGATTACCGGCAAGACACGGCCCGATGAAGGCGATGTGCTGTTTGACCATGGCAAGGTCGATCTGACGCGCTTTGACGAGGCAGCGATTGCCGGTCTTGGCATCGGGCGAAAATTCCAGAAGCCGACCGTGTTTGAGAGCCATACGGTGGCCGATAATGTACTGCTGGCGCTGAAGGGCGAGCGCGGCCCTTTCTCCGCCCTCTTTGGTGCGCGCAACCGCATCAGACGGGAGCGCGTCGACGAGGTGTTGACCCGCGTACGCCTCCTCAACGAGCGTGACCGACGGGCGGGTGATCTGTCGCACGGACAGAAGCAATGGCTGGAGATCGCCATGCTGCTGGCCCAGGACCCCAAGGTGCTGCTGGTCGATGAGCCGGTCGCTGGCATGACGGATGCCGAGACCGAGGCGACGGCTGAGCTGCTGCGCGACATCAATCGCGACCATTCGGTCATCGTCGTCGAACACGACATGGCGTTCGTGCGCGCGCTTGCCTGCCGCGTCACCTGCCTGCATGAAGGCGCGGTTCTGGCCGAAGGGTCGATTGATGCGGTGGCGGGCAATGAGCGCGTCATCGAAGTCTATCTGGGGCGCTAGGGATGCTGAACGTCAATGGCGTTGATCTTCACTATGGTGCGGCGCAGGCGCTGCGCGGGGTATCGATTGCCGCGGCGGTCGGCGAAGTCACCTGCGTGCTCGGGCGCAACGGCGTTGGCAAAACCTCGCTGATGCGCGCCATCATCGGCCATCAGCCGATATCGGCGGGAAGCATTGTTTTTGCCGGCAGGCCGCTCGCCGGGCTGGCGGCGGAGGACCGCGCCCGGCTTGGTATTGCCTACGTGCCGCAGGGGCGCGAAATCTTTCCTCTGCTGACGGTGAAGGAAAATCTTGAAACCGGATTTGCGCCCCTCAGGCGGGGTGAACGCGACATCCAGGATGAAATCTACGATCTTTTCCCGGTGCTGAAATCCATGCTCGGTCGGCGCGGTGGCGATCTCTCCGGCGGTCAGCAGCAGCAATTGGCGATTGCCCGGGCGCTGGTAACGCGCCCCAAATTACTGGTGCTTGATGAGCCGACGGAGGGCATCCAGCCCTCCATAATCAAGGATATCGGGCGCACCATCACCTATCTGCGCCAGCGTGGCGGCATGGCGATCCTGCTGGTCGAGCAATATTTCGATTTTGCCCGCGCGCTCGCTGATCGCTGGTACGTTATGGATCGCGGCGAGGTGACGCTTGACGGCACGCGCGCCACCATGGACGAGAATGACATCCGCCGCCGCATGTCCGTCTAGACATCGCTCCCCGCTCGGATGCTGGGCGGCGCGCCTTGCCAGTCGCGTATGGCTGGGCTAGTCAGCCGGCCATGAGCACACCCGCCGCCTTTCTTGATCGCCTTAATGCCACCGCCCGCTTGTCCGAGGACGGGCTGGCGCGCCGTATGACCCAATGGCCTGATGTGCCCGCACGCCTGAAGGACGCGGTGTCGCATGGCAGTCTCGGCGGGGGTAAAAGGCTGCGCCCCTTTCTGGTGGTCGAGACGGCGGCTCTGTTTGGCGTGACTGCTGAACGAGCCCTGCCGGCAGCACTCGCGCTTGAATGCATCCATTGTTACTCGCTGGTGCATGATGACCTGCCGGCAATGGATGATGATGCGCTGCGGCGCGGCCGCCCGACAGTCCATATCGCCTATGATGAGGCAACCGCCATCCTGGCCGGTGATGCTCTGCTGACTTTTGCCTTCGAGATCCTTGCCGGCGAGGAAACCGATACCGACCCTGCGGTACGCTGCGCGCTGGTGGCAGCTCTTGCCCGCACCTCCGGCGCAGCGGGCATGGTCGGCGGGCAATTGCTCGATCTGGCAGCCGAAGGCCGCTATGCCGATGATGGAAAGCCCCTGGCGCTGCCATTGGACGATATTCTGCACCTGCAAGCGATGAAAACCGGCGCGCTCTTCCGTTTTGCGGTCGAGGCAGGCGGGCGGCTCGGGCGAGCGAGCGCGAGCGAGCTTGCCGCGCTTGACGCCTATGCGCGGCTGTTTGGCCAGGCTTTCCAGGTCGCCGACGACCTCCTCGACGCTGAAGGGGATGCCGCGACCGTGGGCAAGGCAACGGGCAAGGATGCGGGAGCCGGCAAGGCAACACTGGTCGGTATTCTGGGCATTGCAGGCGCCAGAGCACGGCTCGACGATCTGGTATCGCGCGCCAAGACGGCACTCGATCCTTTCGGTACGCGGGCCGACATCCTGCGGGCAGGCGTTGATTTCGTCGCGGCACGCCAGAGCTAGCGTTTAGGCAGCCGATTATCCCTGATCGCTTGGGGGGCGCTGGCGCTCAGCCAAACGCGCCATCGGCTGCCAGCCGATCGATATCATCGGCCGTCAGACCGGCTTCGCTCAGCACTTCCCGCGTATGGGCGCCAAGCACAGGCTGCTCGCGATGCCAGGCGGCGGGCGTGCGCGAATAGGTCACGGGGTGGCGCACATCCTGAATGCCGCCGGCAACGCTGTGCCGGCGCTTCTCGAAAAGGCCGACGGTCTTGAGATGCGGATCGTCGGTCAATTCCTCGAAGCGGCGCACATGCATGCAGGGAATATTCTTTGCAGCGCAAGCCTCGAACCATTCCTGTGAGGTTTTCTGCAACGTCATCTCCTCCATCATGGCGTAGAGGACATCGATATTCTTGATGCGCTTCTGATAGGTGGCGAAGCGCTCATCGGCCAGAAACTCACCCTCCCGCCCGACCAGCGCAAAAAAATCGCGCCAGTTGCGATCCGAATAGGGCGAGATGGCGATCCACCCATCGCTGGTGCGATAGGGGCGGCGATGGGGCGTGTGAATGCGCACATAGCCATATTTGCCCAATGGCGGATCGAAGCTGTGGCCGTAGAGATTCTCCGACAGGTTGAAATAGGTCATGCATTCCAGCATCGGCACTTCGATGGACTGGCCCTCGCCGGTGCGCAGCTTGTGAATGACGCCGGCAAGCGCAGCCTGCGCCAGATACATGCCAACCGTTTTGTCGGCGATCAGGGTCGGCAGATAGCGCGGCGGCGTGCCCTCATAGGTGCGTGGCATCATGTCCGCACCACCCGAGCCTGCCTGAATGAGTTCGTCATAGGCGGGAAAGTCGCCATAGGGCCCCGCCGAGCCATAGCCCGGCGCATTCACGTAAACGATATCGGGTTTGATGGCCTTGACCTGCTCATAGGAGAGATTGAGCCTCGCCAGTGCCGAGGCCGGCCGGTTGGCAAGAAAAACATCAGCCGTCTTGAGAAGCGCTGCCAGCGCCACATGCCCGGCGGAGCTTTTCAGATCAAGCGCCACCGACCGCTTGTTGCGGTTGAGCATCATGAACATCGGCGCGAGCCCCGAGGCTGGCCCTGCCGGCGTGTCTCCCGCCCAGCGCATGATGTCGCCACCGACCGCCGGCCCTCCGGGCGCCTCGACTTTCACGATGTCGGCGCCAAGTTCCCCCAGCGTCTGGGCAGCAAAGGCGCCAAGGACAACCGCCGTCAGATCAACGATGCGAATGCCCTTGAGCGGGCCGGTGGGCGGCGGTGTCATGGAGGACCTCCAGGCAAGACGAGGCGGCAATGCATCAAATCAAGAAGAAAATCCGCTCATAGGATTCAGGCTCCGAACCCACCGATGATGGCGCCCATCACCAGCATGACCCCCAGCCAGTGCAGGCTGTCAATGAGCGAGAGGCTCCAGGGTTTGCGCTGATAGGAATTGGTGATGATGGTGGTGGTGAGGATGAAGCCCGCCCATAGGATGGTGCCGGAGATCAGGCCGTTGCGCAATGTCACCTGGCCCGGTCCGAGATGGCCGATGGCGCCGGCCAGCACGAAGGCCATGACGAGCTCGCCGATAAAGGACAGAATAAAAGGAAGTGGGCTTGGGCCCTTGCCTTGTGGCGCGATCATGTCCTTGCTCAAGCCGGCCGCTGCCATCCATGGCCGGCTCAGTGCCATGTAATAGGCGGCGCCAAACACCCAGGCTGCCACAGCGGCAACAAGTATCGCCACATAAGAAATGCCCGCAAATGCCATTGTTCCATCTCCAGGTGGAATGCCTGCGTCTCTATAGGCGATTTGGCAGGGGCCGCCAAACCGTACAGCGCTTGATGTCGGCATCCTCAAGCTCGCGGGTGACCGGCACGTCGTAGCGGGCAAGCTCCTCCAGCGCCTCAACCGGCAGATAGGAGCGGCCCGGATCGCCAATGAGGACGGTTTTTCCTTCGCCTTGCAGGCGCTGCAGCCAGACCAGCAGCCGGCTCGCCACATCACGCTCGTAGAAGAGGTCGCCGACCAGGACGATGTCGGCGCCAATCGTCTGGCCAATGACATCATCACCTGATGGTAAGACGGCAACTCCGTTTGCCTCGGCGTTGAGCGTGATCGCACATGCCGCGAATTCATCAATGTCGTTGGCAATTACCCGGCTGGCACCGGCTTTCATGGCGGCAATTGCCACCAGCCCCGACCCTGACGCAATATCAATGACGCTATGCCCGGCGACGATATGCGGGTGATCGAGAATATAACGGGCCAGCCCTTGCCCGCCAGCCCAAGCAAAGGCCCAGAAGGGCGGCGGCAGGCCGAGGCGCTCCAGCTCCTCTTCCGTCTTTTCCCACAGCGCAATCGATTCCTCGGCCAGACGAAGCCTGATTTCCGGCACCAGAGGCGGAGTGAGAAGGGTGGTGTTGGCGAGAATAAAGGCCTGTTTGTCATGCCGCCCGTGGTCGGACAATGTCAGGACACACCGCCCATGTTGCACACAAGCGCCCATTCATCGTCGCTGACTGGCTGCACCGACAGGCGCATCGAGGTCACAAGCGACATCTTCGCAAGCCGCGGCTCAGCCTTGACGGCTGCGAGCCTCACCGGTGTTGCCAGCGCCTTGACGGCACGCAGATCAACGACCACCCAAGGCTCTCCGGGTTCAGCGGCTGGATCAGGGTAGGCCTCACGGATGATCTCGACGATGCCGACCACCTCCTTGCCCTCATTGGAATGGTAGAAAAAAGCCTGCTCGCCCTTTTTCATTGCCATAAGATGAAGTTTGGCCAGATGATTGCGCACGCCGTCCCAGAGGGTGCCTTTGGCGCCCGCTTTCACCTGATCGTCCCACGACCATTTGAAGGGTTCGGATTTGACGAGCCAATAAGCCATGAGTGATCCTTAGGTCTCCGCCCGCAGCGGGCGGCGCATGAGGCCATCAATCGCTGCCTCCACCGAGAGTATCCCCGCGAGGATCGCAGCGACGGCGCCGGCAATCGGCATATCAATTTCGTGGCGCGAGGCAAGGGCGCTGATGGCGCCGGCGGTGGCGATGCCCTCCACTGTGCCCAGACGGGCGCGTATGGTCTCGACAGCCTCGCCACGGCCCAACGCCAGGCCAAAGCGCAGATTGCGCGATTGCTCGCTCATGGTGGTGAGCACCAGATCGCCAAGCCCCGACAGGCCCGACAAGGTTTCGGATCGCCCGCCAAAGGGCAGGCCACAGCGGCACATTTCCGCAAAAGCCCGGGCAATGAGGGCTGCCCGCGCGCTGTCGCCCAGGCCACGCCCCGCAACGATGCCGCTTGCAATGGCATAGACGTTTTTAAGCGCACCCCCGATCTCGACGCCGCGCAGATCGCTGGTCCAGTAGGGGCGGAACGATGGCGAGCCAAGAGCCTGCGACAAGGCTTCGCCCCAGCTCTCATCCTCGATCGCCAGGGTGACGGCGGTGGGGAGGCTGCGAGCGACATCGGCGGCAAAACTAGGGCCTGAGAGCGCCCCCATGCGCACATGCGCTAGCTGCTCGCCCATGATCTGCGACAAGAACGCGCCCCGCCCCGCCACGATGCCCTTGCAGCACAACAGCAGCAGGCGCAGCCCTGCGAGGTGCGGTGAGAGATTGCTGATAATATCTTCGGCCAATTGTGCCGGCACCACGAGAAGAACCACTTCCAGACCGGCCAGGGCTGCAGGATCCGCGGTGGGTGTGATATTTGCCGGCAGGTCGATATCGGGCAGATGACGGGCATTGCGGCGGCTGATGGCCATATCGCTCATCGCCGCGCTGTCGCGTCCCCACAACACAACATCACGGCCGGCGCGCGCGGCGGCCAGCGCCAGCGCCGTTCCCCAGGCACCCGCGCCGATGACGCCGATCGTGTGCGTGGCAGGTACAGTGTTACTCATGCCTTGGCTCCTGCCCAGGGCGCACTCTCGGCCTCAGGATCAAGCGGCCAGCGGGCCCGGGTGGGGGAGGCGAGCCCGTCCTGTTGTCCTATCGTCAGACGTTCAGCGCCGGCCCATGCAATCATCGCGCCATTGTCGGTGCACAGCGCCGGCGGCGGCACAATCAGCCGCAGCCCGTTTTCGTTGGCAAGCTCGGTCAGCCGCCCGGCAATGGCGCGGTTGGCGGCAACGCCTCCGGCGACCGCCAATACCTCGGGAAGGCGGTTTTGCCGGCGCAAGGTGTCGATGGCCTGGTTCAACCGGTCGCTGAGAACATCGAGAATGGCCGCCTGGAAGCTCGCGCAGAGATCAGCGATATCGCCCCTGTCGAGCGGTGCATGGCGTTCGGCTTCGATTCTCACAGCGGTTTTGAGCCCTGAGAACGAAAAATAAGGCTCCGCACGACCAAGCATCGGGCGTGGAAGGGTGAAACGCGCCGGTTGACCGCGCAAAGCGGCGTGCTCGACGGCCGGACCACCGGGAGCCGGCAGACCCAGAAGCTTGGCGGTCTTGTCGAACGCCTCTCCCAGCGCATCATCAATGGTGGTGGCAAGGCGACGATAGGCGCCAACACCCTCGACCAGAAGAATTTGCGTATGGCCGCCCGATACCAGCAGCAGCAGATAGGGAAATGCGAGACCATCGGTGAGGCGCGGGGTCAGAGCATGGCCTTCAAGATGATTGATGGCGAGAAAAGGCTTGCCCAGCACGCTGGCAAGCGCTTTGCCGCTCATCGCGCCGACCAGCAAGCCGCCAATGAGACCCGGCCCGGCGGTGGCAGCGACAGCGTCCAGCGCGCTCAGCCTGCGCCCGCAAGCAACGCAGGCCTCCTTAATCAGCCCGTCAAGGGCCTCGACATGAGCCCGCGCGGCTATTTCAGGAACGACGCCGCCATAAGGCTGATGCAGCGCATGCTGACTCAAAACGATATTGGCAAGGATAATGCCGCTGCCATCGCTCTGGCGCGCGACAATGGCTGCCGCCGTTTCATCACAACTCGTTTCAAGTCCCAGAACCAGCATTAAACTCATCCAAGGGTGGCGCCCGCCCGGAGGCTGGTGCATATGCAGATGACCCCATTGGCTATCATCGGTAGGGACCGTGACGCAAACATCGCTCATCCGCATTGGCACGAGAGGCAGTCCGCTGGCGCTGGCGCAGGCGCGTGAAACACGGCAGCGGCTGATGGCGGCCCATGGTCTGGACGATGACAAGATCGACATTGTTGTCATCACCACCAGCGGCGACCGCATTCAGGACCGGGCGTTGGCAGAAGCCGGCGGCAAGGGTCTTTTCACCAAGGAGATCGAGGATGCGCTCCTTGACGGGACGATCGATCTTGCGGTCCATTCGGCCAAGGACATGCCAACCGCTTTGCCGCCCGGCCTTGTTCTCAGCGCCTATCTTCCGCGCGAAGATGTGCGCGACGCGCTTATCTGTGCCCCTGAGCATGATCTCACCACCCTGTCGCCGGGCGCACGAATCGGGACGGCATCGCTGCGCCGGCAGGCCCTCATCAGGCGCCAGCGGCCCGACATCGTGCCGGTGTTGCTGCGCGGCAATGTCGAGACAAGGCTGCGCAAGCTCGCCGCCGGCATGTGCGAGGCGACCCTCCTGGCGCTCGCAGGTCTTCGCCGCCTTGGCTACGCAGGGGCAGCCACCCATATCCTTGATGTTGATCATTTTCCCCCGGCGGTAGGCCAGGGGGCAATTGCCATTGAGACACGGGAGAGCGACACCCGCATGCGCGATTTGCTCGCCGCCATCGACGATCGCCCGACCCATCAGGCGCTGCTCGCCGAGCGGGCCTTTCTGGCCGTCCTCGAAGGCTCCTGCCGGGCGCCGATTGCCGGTCATGCGAGGATTGCTGACGGACGCCTGCTTTTTCACGGGCTGGTGTTGAGCGCGGACGGAGGCAAATGGGCAGAATGGCGCGATAGCGGTCCGGTGGACAACGCGGCTGCCCTTGGCGCTGCGGCCGGGCATGACATTCGCGCCCGCGCGCCGGCTGGTGTGTTGGGCGTGTGAGCATGCGCTTTCTCCTCACCCGGCCGATGGCTATGGCTGCGGAGACCGCCGAGAAGCTGCAGGCGCTTGGCCATGAAGCGCTACCAGCGCCGATGCTCGATATCGTGGCGCGGCCCGTCGGCGATCTGCCCGCCGACACCTTCGACGCGATCATCCTGACCAGCCGCAACGCCCTCGAGGTGCTGGCACAGAGCGAAACTCTTGCGCGCTACCGCCTCACGCCCCTGCTGGTGGTTGGTGAACGATCGGCCCGGCGCGCATTGGAGCTTGGTCTGCCAAAGCCCGTAGAGATTGCAAACGACGTCGCCGGGCTGATAGCGGCAATCGCCGGCGATTATCGCGGCAAACGCCTTCTTTACCTGCGCGGCGCTGATATCACGCAGGATCTGGCCGGCATCCTGGGCCGGGAAGGGCTGCGGATCGAGGAGCAGATCGTCTACGAGGCAGTGGCCCGGACGATCATGGCACCAGCTATGCGGCAGGCGCTGAACAATGAAAAAATCGACGGCGTGCTCTTTTATTCGACGCGGACCGCCGAAATCTTTGTCCGGCTGATCGAACAGGAAGATCAAAAGAGCTTGTGTCGCCCCATGATCGCCTATTGTCTTTCGTCACACATTTCAACGAAACTGCCGCTAGACATGTTCGGCGGCTTGCGCATCGCGCCACACGCCAGTGAAGCCGCCTTGCTGGCGCTGTTGCCACAGGCACACCTGTCGTCCAATGGCGAGACAAAAGGGGAAAAGCGATGAGCGATGAGCACAACAAGCCCCCAAAGGCCACAGGACGGTCATCCCGCACGCGCGCGGCGCCGGTGATCGACGGCGAGGCCACGGCCATATCCGACCCGAAGCCTGCAGATCATCCCGCACCGCAGCCAGCGCTTGAGGTGAGCACAGGAGACAACCCGTCGACCGATGCATCACCAGCGACAGGCGATGCAACGGTGGGGACTGGCATGGCTGCGGCCTCTCTCTCCCTGGTCAGGCCCGTCATCGCCGGTGCGGTTGCGGGCGCATTGGCGGCAATGATTGTCGGGATGGCCGGTCTGTGGCTGCTGGTGAACGGCACGTCAAATACCGCTAGCGATGAAGTAGCCGCAGCCGTGACAACCCTCGAAAATCGGCTTCGCGCCGTCGAGGCGCGGCCAGCGCCTGCGCCAGATGGCAGCGGAACAACCAGACTCGCCGACGATCTGGCGGCTCTCAGGCAGAATGTCAGCGCCATCGAAGCGCGCCTTGCCGGCGCGCCGGCAACGGCCAATGCGAGCCTTAACGATCTTGCGAGCCTGCGCCACAGCCTGGCCGGGCTGGAACAGAAAATTGCCGCAGCCGACAACAGCCAGCTTGCAGCCGAAATCGCGACGCTGCGCCGTGATCTCACTGCTAGATCCACAAATGGTGGCGGGGAGCCGGCGGCCCTGCTTTTGGTTGCGACTGACCTCCTCAAGGCGGCGGTGGATCGCGGGCAGACCTATGTGAGTGAGCTTGAGGCGGCACGCGGACTGGGCCTTTCAGCTGAGGTCGTTGACAAGCTGTCACCAGCCGCGGCCAGCGGCGTGCCAACGCCGCGCCAGCTCGCCGATCTGCTCAGCGAGCGCGTGACGCTGATGCTCGACAGCCTTCAGCGCAAACCTGATGGCGTGGTCGACCAGCTCCAGCAATCTTTCGCCAAACTGGTGCGTGTGCGCCCGGTGGGCGACGTGGCGGGTGTTGACCCCGGCCAGCGCCTGGCGCGCCTCGAGGTGCGGCTGCAGCGTGGCGACGTCGCTGGCGCCGCCGAGGAAATGTCAGCTCTGCCCGCACCCATGCAGGCCGCAGCGGGACCGCTCGCGGAGGGGCTGCGCCAGCGGGTGATGGCCGATACGCTGCTTGCCAGGGCGATTGCCGATCTGGTCAAATCCCTGCCGAGACGGGGGTGATCGATCATGGTGAGGCTCATCATTGCTGCCGCTTGCCTCTGCGGGCTCGCCTTCGCTGTCGCCTGGCTGGTTGATCATCCCGGTGTCATTGCTGTGACCTGGTTTGGCTATCTCATCGAGACCTCGACAGCCGTCGCGGTCGTGGCGCTCGTGAGCGTTATCGCCATCACAGCGTTGGTCTGGCGCCTGCTCATGCTCTTTTTGCGCTCGCCGCGGCATTTGCGCCAACGCCTGCACACGCGCGTCCAGGATAAGGGCCTGGCGGCGCTCTCCCGCGGTCTTGTAGCGGTGGGAGCGGGCGATGCGGCAGCCGCGCAGAAAGCGGCACGCGAGGCCGACCGCCTCGTTGGCGTGAAGCCGCTGGCGCTTCTCCTGCGCTCCCAGGCCGCCCAGCTCGCGGGTGATCGCGAGGCGGCCAAGGCAAGCTTCCGCGCCATGCTTGACAGCAACGAGACGATGGCACTCGGCCTGCGTGGACTTTACGTCGAGGCACGGCGCGAGGGTGACCATGTGCGGGCCCGCAACCATGCCGAAAAAGCGCTGGCCCACAAATCGCATTTGCCATGGGCAGCCCACGCCACCCTTGCCTATCAGGCGGGCAGCCATGATTGGGACGGGGCGATGGCAACGCTCAGCCGGCAGGCAGATCAGCGCATCTTGAGCCGCGACAAGGCGAGGCGTCTGAAAGCCGTCGTCCTGACGGGCAAGGCAATCGACATGGCCGCCCACGACCGCACCCAGGCGCGCGCCCTTGCCCTCGAGGCGCATCACGCCGCGCCTGATCTGGTGCCGGCTGCCGTCCTGGCGGCTGATCTTCTGGCGGAGGCCGGTGAAGTCGCCCGCGCCTCAAGGATCATCGAAACCGCCTGGCGCCTTGGTCCGCACCCGGAACTGGCGGACGCCTATGCCCATGCGCGAATCGGTGATTCGGCGCAGGATCGCGTCAAACGCGCCAGAACCCTGCTGAAGCTGGCGCCCGACGACCGCGAAAGCATTTTCGCCATGGCAACCGCTCATATGGAGGCCCGCGATTTTGCCGCAGCGCTCGTCGCCCTGCAGTCAATCCCCGGCCAGCCGACGCGGCGCCATTGTCTGTTCTTTGCCCGCCTGGCCGAGGCCGAGGGCAAGGAGGGCGAAGGGCGTGAATGGCTGCAGCGGGCAGCCATTGCGCCGGCTGATCCGGCATGGACGGCGGATGGTATCGTCTCCGACCGCTGGCTGCCGGTGTCGCCTGTCTCGGGCGATCTCGATGCCTTTGTGTGGCAGGCGCCGGCGATGTCGGCCGAGACAGACCAGCCGGTGATTGTCCTGCCTCACGTGCCCGCAGCGCCACCGGAAGCTTTGCCGCCTCCCGTGATGCGCCCCCCCGATCCGAAACCACAGGCATTTGTGTCCCCGGCCGGGCTCACACCCGCCGCCGCTGCGCCGCAGCCGGTACCAAAGCCAACCTTTATCCCCGATGACCCCGGCCCGCCTGATGCGACTGACAAGGCTGGCTCGCAGCGCAGCCGGCCGGCCTATTAGGGAGGCGATCGCGGCGAAGCCTTCTTGCCAAAAACCACGGCTGCGCCTATGAGAACCGCGCGGCGGGGCCTTGCTCCGCGATGCCGCTTTAGCTCAGTTGGTAGAGCACATCATTCGTAATGATGGGGTCAGGTGTTCGAGTCACCTAAGCGGCACCATTTTCCAAACCATGACAGGGCATTGGCTGGTATCCTCGCTACCAACGCAGTTGCACATGCCGCATCGCCAGTCGTAACCTTCCCCCGGGCCTTCACAGCGTCAGGGAGAGAGCATGCGGCCGGCCGGGCGTTCAACCTACGACTCGCTTTATTTCGATTATCCGCTCTTCGCAGCAAAACGCGCACCGGAAATCGACGGCATTGCCCGGCGCCGTCAGGTGGTGATCGTCGGCGCGGGGCCGATCGGCATGACGGCGGCGCTGACACTGGCGCGCTACGGCGTCGCCTCGGTTCTCCTGGACAATAAGGAGACGTTCAACGACGGCTCACGCGCCACCTGTATCGCGCGGGCGAGCATGCATATTTTCGAGCGTCTCGGCGTGGTGAAACCCTTCATCGACAAGGCGCTCGGCTGGCGATTCGGACGCAGCTATTACAAGGGGCGGCAATTCTTCCGCCTCGACATGCCGCATCCGGCGCACGAAAAATATCTGCCGATGTATAATCTCCAGCAGCAATATGTCGAAAAATTTCTCCATGACGCCATCACCGCCTCCCCGCTCATCGATATGCGCTGGCTGAGCGAATGCACTGGCATTGCAAGCGAATCTGGCGGCGTGCGCCTCGAGATTGCCTCCCCCGAGGGTGCCTATCAGCTCGACGCTGACTATGTGCTGGCCGCTGACGGCGCGCGTTCAACGCTGCGCTCCCAGCTCGGCCTGCGCCTCAAGGGCGAGAATTATGAAGGCCGCTACGTCATTGCCGACGTGCAGATGGACCATGATTTCCCGACTGAACGGCGGGCGCTGTTCGAGCCTGAAAGCAATCCCGGCGGGACCGTACTGATCCACCGCCAGCCCGACAATATCTGGCGTGTCGACTACCAATTGCGTGACAACGAACGTGCCGAGGAGGCGATCAGCGAGGAGAACATCCGCACCCGCGTGGCGGCGATCCTTGAGGAGATCGGCCATACCGGCCCGTGGGCGCTTGAATGGTGGAGCATCTATTCAGCCAACACGCTGCTGCTTGATGACTATCGCCAAGGGCGCGTGTTCTTCATTGGCGACAGCGCCCATATCGTGCCGATCTTCGGCGTGCGCGGGCTCAATAATGGCCTGGCGGACGCGCATAATCTCGGGTGGAAGCTGGCGTTGGTGGCGCGCGGCGAGGCTGATGAAGGATTGCTCGACAGCTATTCGCCGGAGCGGCGCGGGGCGACGCTCGACGTTTTTGCCAACGCCACCAAAAGCACACGCTTCATGACACCGCCAACACGCGGCTGGCGGCTGGCGCGCGACGCTGCGCTGTCGCTCAGCCTTGATCACGAATTTCCGCGCGCCCTCGCCAATCCCCGGCAGATGCAGCCCTATACCTATGGGGCAAGCGAGCTCACGCCCTATCCGGGGCGAGACCGCGCCTTCGCCGGCGGACCTGTGTGCGGTGCAGCCGCTCCCAATCCTCGCCTCGCTGACGGGACCCATCTGCTGGATCATGCGGGCGATGGGATGACGCTCATGATCTTTCGACAAAGGGGCCTCAGCAGCGAGGAAGCAGCGCTTATCGGCGCGCTCGCAGCACTCGACCGTCGGCTCACGGCCCTCATCATTGGCGGCGCGGGCGCTGATGCGCCAGCAATCGCCATTGCCGACGCTGATGGCGCTCTGTCTGCAAGCTTCTCCGCGTGTGATGGCGCGATCTATCTTCTGCGCCCTGATCTCCATGTCGCCGGGCGCTGGGCCAACCTCAGCAGCGATGAAATCCTGACCACCGCCGGCCGCTGTCTTGGAGTTGCGCTGTCATGACCACCATGCCGTTTGACGAGATGGAAGCGGCCTACGAGCTTCTGGCGACAGCGATTGACCGCGCGGGGCCTGACGCCGAGGCGCTGTTTTTGACCCGGCTGGCGCTGCTGCTGGCCCATGACACCGGCGAACTGTCACGTTTTCAAAACGCGGTTGAGGCAGCATTGGCTGGCATTACGGAAGGTGGTGCCGCTAAACCGTAGAGCGGTTCGTCGCCGCATCAGCATAGTGCAACGCCATAAAACATGTACACTGCCAGCCATTCCGCGGGCGTCAATATCGGGGTTTCATGTCGATCAAGGCCAGTATCTATCATCTCACCCATTACCGGTATGATCGCCCGGTCACACTTGGTCCCCAGCTCATCCGGCTCCGCCCGGCCCCGCACAGCCGCACGCGAGTGATCTCGCATAGTCTGAAAGTCACACCGGCCAACCACTTCGTCAACCATCAGCAGGACCCTTACGGCAATTGGATGGCGCGCTTCGTCTTCCCCGAGCCAGTCCGGGAATTGAAGATCGAAGTCGATCTGGTGGCCGACATGACGGTCTACAACCCGTTCGATTTCTTCGTCGAGGAAAGCGCTGAATTCTGGCCCTTCGCCTACCCGGAGGATATCGGCCCTGATCTTGATATTTACCGCCGCGCCGAGGCGGCAGGGCCGCTCCTTTCCGCTTTTCTCGCCACCATCCCGCGCGAGCGGCTGCGCAC
This sequence comes from Raskinella chloraquaticus (SeqCode), assembly GCF_021731865.1. Taxonomy (NCBI): domain Bacteria; kingdom Pseudomonadati; phylum Pseudomonadota; class Alphaproteobacteria; order Hyphomicrobiales; family Phreatobacteraceae; genus Raskinella (SeqCode); species Raskinella chloraquaticus (SeqCode). The sequence continues at coordinate 85,394 of NZ_JAKFWN010000004.1, forward strand.
CGTCGATTTTATCGTCGGCCTCAATGCCCGCATCGCCCGTGAGATTGGGTACGTCATCCGCATGGAGCCAGGTGTCCAGTCGGGCGAAGAAACACTGGCACGCCGCCAGGCGTCGTGCCGTGATTCAAGCTGGCTGCTGGTGCAGGTCATGCGCCATCTCGGCCTCGCTGCGCGGTTTGTGTCCGGCTATCTCATCCAGCTGAAGCCTGATCTCGTGGCCATTGACGGCCCGCCCGGCACAAGCGTTGATTTCACCGATCTCCATGCCTGGGTGGAGGTCTATCTTCCCGGCGCCGGTTGGATCGGCCTTGATCCCACCTCCGGTTTGCTGACGGGCGAAAGCCACATACCGCTCGCGGCCACGCCGCATTATCGCAACGCCGCGCCGATTGCCGGCCTCGCCAGCGCGGCTGACGTCGAATTCGCGTTCGATATGCAGGTGCGCCGGGTGGCGGAGCATCCACGTATCACCAAGCCGTTTTCGGATGAGGCATGGGCAGCGCTTGATGCGCTGGGGCAAAAAGTCGACGCCGCGCTGGACGATGGCGATGTGCGCTTGACGATGGGAGGCGAGCCGACCTTCGTCTCCATCGATGATTTTGAAAGTGCGGAATGGAACGCTGACGCTGTCGGCCCGCACAAGCGGGCGCTTGCCGATACGCTGATCAGGCGGCTGCGCGAGAAATTCGCACCAGGTGGCTTTCTGCATTATGGTCAGGGCAAGTGGTATCCTGGCGAAACCCTGCCGCGCTGGACGTTTTCGCTTTACTGGCGGCGCGATGGCAAGCCGATCTGGCACGATGAAGGTTTGATCGCCCGCGAAGCCGCGCCGACCCTCGTCGCGCCGAGCGATGCCCAGGCAGTCCTCACCGCCATGGCTGAGGCGTTAGGCGTCAGCAACGACACGATCGTTCCTGCCTATGAGGATCCCGCCCAATGGCTCCTCAAGGAGAGTAATCTTCCCGAAAACGTCACACCGGAAAACTCCAGACTCGAGGATGCGGAAGAACGCCACCGCATGGCCCGCGTCTTCGCCCATGGCCTGACCAAACCGACCGGCTATGTGCTGCCGATCCAGCGCTGGCAGGCCAGGGATGCGCGCCCCCGCTGGCGCTCGGAGCGTTGGTCACTGCGGCGCGCGCATCTGTTTCTGGTGCCAGGCGACAGCCCGGCAGGGTATCGTCTGCCGTTGGGCGCGTTGCCTTATGTACCACCAGCCGAATACCCGTATGTCTATCCCGCCGATCCATCGCAGGAGTTCGGTGCGCTGCCGGAATTTGCGCCGCGCGCGGCTGCACCCCGCGAGCAGGCAGCGGCCCATTTCACCGCAGCCAGCGCCACACAAGAGCGCATCGAACAATCCTTCGAGGCGGTCGATGGCAAGGTGCGCACCGCCATCTGTGTCGAGCCGCGCGATGGCCGCTTGTGCATTTTCATGCCGCCGGTCGAGCAGGTAGAGGATTATCTCGAACTGGTGAGCGCCGCCGAGGCCGCAGCCCGCGCGCTCGGGCTGCCGGTCCATATCGAGGGTTACGCGCCACCTGCCGATCCGCGGCTCAACGTCGTCAGGGTCGCTCCCGATCCCGGCGTCATCGAGGTCAATATCCACCCGGCATCGAATTGGGGCGAATGCGTCGCCACCACGCAAGCCGTTTATGAAGAGGCCCGGCAATGCCGTCTGGGTGCTGACAAATTCATGATCGATGGCCGCCACACCGGGACGGGCGGCGGCAATCACGTGGTGCTGGGCGGGGCGAAAGTCGGCGACAGCCCGTTTTTGCGCCGGCCCGACCTGTTGCGCAGCTTCATCCTGCACTGGCAGCGCCATCCCAGCCTCTCCTATCTGTTCTCGGGCCTCTTCATCGGCCCGACCAGCCAGGCGCCGCGTATCGATGAAGCGCGCCATGACGGGCTCTACGAACTTGAGATTGCGCTCGCGCAAATTCCCCGGCCGGGCGAAGGTGTGGCGCCCAGACCATGGCTGCTTGACCGGTTGCTGCGCAATCTGCTGGTCGACGTGACCGGGAATACGCACCGGGCCGAAATCTGCATCGACAAGCTGTTCTCGCCCGATGGACCAACCGGGCGTCTCGGGCTCGTTGAATTTCGCGGCTTCGAAATGCCGCCTGACCCGCGCATGAGCCTGGCGCAACAGGTTCTTCTGCGCGCCCTTGTCGCGCGCTTCTGGGCGCAGCCTGTTGGCGGCACGCTCACCCGCTGGGGCACGGTTCTCCACGACAGATTCATGCTGCCGCACTATATCTGGCAGGATTTTCTCGACGTGCTGGCCGATCTTCGCCACCATGGCTTCGAGTTGCGCCCCGAATGGTACGAGGCGCAGGCGGAGTTTCGCTTTCCCCTGTGCGGGGAGATCGACATCGAGGGGGTGAGGCTCGAATTGCGGCAGGCACTGGAACCCTGGCATGTTCTCGGCGAAACGGGCGCCATCGGCGGCACGGTGCGCTATACGGATAGTTCCGTCGAGCGCCTGCAGGTCAAGCTGACAACCGCTGATCCAGCCCGCTACAGCGTGTCATGCAACCGGCGCCATGTGCCGCTGACGGCAAGCGGAACCGGCGGAATGGCGGTCGCCGGTGTACGCTTCAAGGCCTGGCAGCCAGCGCAGGCCATGCACCCGCAGGTGCCGGTACATGCACCCCTGACATTTGACGTGTTTGACCGATGGAGCGGGCGCGCGCTCGGTGGCTGCGTCTATCATGTCGCTCATCCCGGCGGGCGCAGCTATGAGACATTTCCGGTCAATAACAACGAAGCGGAAGCCCGAAGGCTGGCGCGTTTTATCCCCTTCGGCCATTCGCCGGGGCCTTATGAGCCGGTGGCAGCCGATATCCACCCGGAATTCCCGATGACGCTTGATCTGCGTCGCCAGCCGGGCGTTTAAACGATGCCGTTCGGGCCGGCCAGACGGTCAGCGCTGCTCTCGCCGTTGCTGAGCCGATATCAGGGCCAGCCCGGGGTGGCTGACGAATTGCTGGATGCCCATGGCAACATCCGCCCCGTGTGGCGCGGCTTCATTGATTATCTGGCGACGATACCACAAAGCCGGCTTCCTCATATGCTGGCACGAGGCGATCAATATCTCCACAATGCGGGAGTGTATTTTCGCCAGTATGATGGGCAGGGGTCGGCTGAGCGCGACTGGCCGTTGAGCCATATGCCGATCCTTATCGACGATCATGAATGGCAGACTATTTCCGCCGGGCTCATCCAGCGCGCTGATCTTCTCGAAGCGGTCGTGAGTGATATTTATGGCAAAAATCGCCTTGCCGCATCAGGCCATCTGCCGGCCTCGCTCATCGCTGCCAGCAAGGAATGGCTGCGCCCGATGGTGGGCGTGCAACCGCGCGGCGGCCATTTTCTTCATTTTGTCGCGTTCGAGATCGGGCGCGGCCCCGATGGCTCGTGGTGGGTACTGGGTGACCGCACACAGGCGCCATCGGGCGCCGGTTTTGCATTGGAGAACCGCGTCGCGACAGCCAAGGTATTCGCCGATTTCTATACCGGTACCAGCATCCACCGTCTTGCCGGTTTCTTTCGTCGTTTCCGCGACACGCTGAATGGCATGCGCCGCAACGACACACATCGCGCATCCATCCTCACCCCCGGCCCGATGAATGAGAGCTATTTCGAACACGCCTACATCGCCCGTTATCTCGGCTTCGGCCTGCTTGAAGGCGAAGATCTGGCGGTGGAAGAGGGGCAACTGAAAGTCAGAACCGTATCCGGCCTGGTCCCGGTCGAGGTGTTGTGGCGTCGACTTGACAGTAATTTCGCCGATCCGCTCGAGCTTGACGAAACATCACAACTGGGCACGGCGGGGATGGTTCATGCGGCGCGGCAGGGCAATGTGACGCTGGTCAACGCGCTGGGCTCAGGCATCCTGGAATCGCGCGCCTTTCTCGCCTTCATGCCGCGGCTCAGTGAACATCTTCTTGGGCAGAAGCTCGCCTTGCCAAACATCGCCACCTGGTGGTGCGGCCATCCTGCGGAAGCCGAGCATGTGCGCCGCCACGCCGCCCATATGATGATCGGCGAAGCGCTGTCGACCCGTCTGCCGTTCGAAATCGATGAACATGGTGCACCGGGCAACCTGCTCCAGCAGCCACACGACGGCTTGCTCGAGCGCATGATTGATGAGGATGGCGCGCGCTTTGTCGGTCAGGAAGTCGTGACGCTGTCGACAACGCCGGCGCTGGTCGATGGCGTGCTGGTTCCGCGACCCATGAGTTTGCGGGTCTTTCTCGCCCGCACAAGCGAGGGCTGGCAAGTGATGCCGGGCGGTTATGCGCGCGTTGGCAAAAGCGAGGATCCGACCGCGATTGCCATGCGCCGCGGCGGGTCGGTTGCCGACGTCTGGGTGGTGAGTGATCGGCCGGTATCGACCGAGACGATGATGGCGCCGCCGCCTGGTCCCTTCACCCGCGCTCTGCCCGGCACGCTGCCCAGCCGGGCGGCTGACAATCTCTTCTGGCTCGGGCGCTATATCGAACGGGTCGAGGGCGATATCCGTTTGCTGCGCGCCTATCATCTGCGCCTCGCCGAGGGGACAGCTGAAACCAATCCGCTGCTGGAATTGCTGCACGATGCGCTGGAGGCCCGCGACCTTGATGTGACCTCACCGGTCCCCGCCGGTCTGCTGCAGACATTGCGCCACGCGCTCAACAGCGCCAGCAAGATACGTGAGCGCTTCTCGGTCGATGGCTGGATGGCACTGCAGGATGTCGAAAAGACAGCCCTGCGCTTCCAGCAAAGCGTGATGGCGGGAGATGACGCGGCCGCCGCGATGCGGGTTCTTCTGCGCAAGATTTCAGGATTTTCCGGCCTCGTTCACGAGAACATGTATCGCTTCGTCGGCTGGCGTTTCCTCAGTATCGGCCGGGCGCTGGAGCGCGCGACGTTTATCGCTGCCGGCCTCACGGCCTTCGTTGAAGGCGCCGGACTTGACGGCGCGCTCGAACTGGCGATTGAAATCGGCGACAGCGCGATGACACATCGGCGGCAATATTCAGTGGCCATGACCCGCAACACCGTGGTTGATCTCATCGCCCTTGATCCGCTCAATCCGCGCTCGATCCTTTTCAGCGTGAAGGAAATGCACGAACATATCAGCTATCTGCCGGGCGCTGATGTCTATGGCCATATGTCGCCGCTGGCCCGCGCTGTCCTGCGCGCACAGTCCGAAATCGCCATTCTGACACCTGAAACATTCGATGGCGCCGCTCTCGATCTTCTCTCGCAGCGCCTCGGCGAGATGTCGGATATCCTGACTTTGGCCTATTTCCAGTAGAGATCCTCATGCTCTACGATATCTCCCTGCGCATCTCGTATTCCTTCGGCGAGTTTACGGCGAGCGGCAGCCAGATCCTGCGTGTTCTGCCGCGTGAACTGCCGGGCATCCAAAGAGTGATCGCCTCCCATCTCGATTTCCAGCCGCGTGCGACGGCACGCGTGGACGGGATCGACTTCTTCGGCAATGCCACCGTCAATGCGAGCTACCGCTACGTGCAGCACGAACTATGCTTCACCGTTCATGCGCGGGTGCGGCGCAGCGACGCCGGGGCGCAGCCCGACATGCCGACGCGCCTGGGCGCGCTGGCCGACGAGATTGCCAGCTATCGCGGCCTGGATGCCTATTCGCCGCATCATTTTATCGGGCAATCGCAGCGCATCCGCCGCGACAATGCCATCGCCGCCTATGCTCACGCCATCAGTCGCCGCGACCTGCCGGTCTTGGAAAATGTCATCGCCATCTCGAACGCGCTTCATCGCGATATCGCTTTTGATCCCGAGGCAACCGACGTCAAGACGCCGGCAGGCGTCGCCTTCGCCCATCGCAAAGGTGTTTGCCAGGATTTCACGCACATCATGATCACCGCCCTGCGCGCGATGGGTATTCCAGCCGGCTATGTCAGCGGCTTCCTGCGGACCATCCCGCCCGAGGGCCAGCCGCGTCTGGAAGGGGCGGATGCCATGCATGCCTGGGTGATGGCGTGGTGCGGAACTGAAGCAGGATGGATCGAAATTGACCCGACCAACGGCATCACGGTTGGCAGCGACCATATCGTGGTCGCGATCGGTCGCGATTATAATGATGTGGCGCCGGTCAGCGGCATCCTCAAGACCGCCGGCAGCCAGAAAACCGAGCAGGCCGTCGATGTCATCGCTGTCACTGAGCGGACGTGAGACCATCACGCAGAAGACGGGTCACGTATGGGCGCCAAATTACCAAATGATAACCGCAAAAAATCTGGAGCGGGCGAAGGGATTCGAACCCTCGACCCCAACCTTGGCAAGGTTGTGCTCTACCCCTGAGCTACACCCGCGCTCCGTGTTTCCCGATCGTGTCGAGAAACGGCGAGGCCCGGTTGATGCCGCAGAACGGGCGCGATTGCAAGAGGCTTCTTGGCAATCGCGCTCAGGCGCATCTGGCCAGAGGCGTTTCGAGAAGCCTGTCAGACTGGATCGCTTCGCCGAAAAAATGACCCTGCATGTAGTTGATACCCCATGATTCAAGAAGCAGGGCATCTGCCTCGCAGCCGACCCATTCGGCGACGGTGCGGATACCAAGCTCGCGCGCGAGATTGATCATGGTGCGCACAAAAATCTGATTTTCGGGCGAATTTGCCAGATTGCTGATGTAGGAGCCGTCAATCTTGACGCTATCAACCTTCATTTCGCGCAGATAGCGAAACGATGTATGGCCGGCGCCGAAATCATCGATGGCAACACGGCAACCCAGCGATTTGATTTGTTCAAGGAAGCGCACACTCTCCTGTATATCCTGGATGGCGGCGCTTTCAGTCATTTCAACCACCAGCCGGTTGGCCATATCCTCCCGGCTGACCAGGCGCGAGGCAAGGATGGAAAGCCATTCACGGTCAGACGTTGTCTGTGCCGAGATGTTGACGCTGATGCGGGTGTCGGGGCGGCTGGCGAGGAGATCAAGCCCAAGCTCAAGGACGCGATGATCGAGAAGCCCGCACAGACCCAGCCGTTCGGCGACCGGCACCAGAAGACCGGGCGGCAGCGTGTCACCATCCTCGCCTTCCACGCGCATCAGCGCTTCGTAGGAATAGGGCAGACGGCTGCCGGCGTGAACAATAGGCTGACAGGCAAGCGCTATACGCCGCTCGTTCAACGCCTTGATGAGGCCTTCGCCCACCCGCCCGTCGGCCCGGCGCGACTGTGAGCGCGAGGCTTGCGGATCAAAGGGAATGAACAGGCCGCGTTTCTTCGCTTTGGCTTCCGACAGCGCTTCATGCGCTTCGGCCAGAAGATCCCGGCTGGACGCAATGGTGCGGGGGCCGACAACCCCGCCAACCGACAGGCTGACGGTAACGGGACCGGCCGACGTCGTGACCAGTTGCGCGCGCGTCACATCGATGAAACGCTGCGCGGCAATCGCCATCTCGCTGGCGTCGCATTGGCGCAGCAAAATCGCGAATTTATTGCCGGTGAAGCGGCCGATGCTGTCGCGCCCGCGCAGATTGCTGGAGAGCCGCGCCGTCACCGCCTTCAGCGCCTCATCGCCGATGCTGAAACCAAGACCCGCATTGATGGTGGACAGATTGTCAACCGAGGCCAGAAGAAGCGCAAAATGGCGTTTCTCGCGACGGCTGACGATCATTTCCTGATCAATCAATGACAAAAGCCGGTTCTGATTGAGCGTGCCTGTCAAAGGATCAATTTCGCTGAGAATGCGCAAAGCCTCCTCAGCCTCATGGCGCTCATCAATGGCGCGCACGACGCCCATTACGCGGGCGGGCTTGCCATCAGCACCCGCAAACCATCGACCGGTTTCTTCCACCCAGCCAGTGCTTGGTGACGTCCGTTTGAGGCGATATTGCATGGTAAACACCGCCCCCTCCGGCCCGGGGCGCGCGGTGTCATTCATGATCATGTCATGGCGCGAGGAAGCATTATCCGCAATCAGGCCAGCAAGGGTGCGCCCGCTCGCAGGCACGGCATCGCCGACTGCCGCAAAGAAGGACGGCGCATTGGCGCTCCACTCCAGGCGATCAGAGGAAATATCCCAGCAATAGGCGGCCTCGCCTGCGGCGTTGAGGCTGGCGGCAAGGTCAAGCCCGACGCAATCCGTGCCCTCTGACATTGTTGGCTGGTTCATCCCGGCGTCCCGTACCCCGTTTCCACTGCAGCCGTCATCATGTCGTGAAGCGGTTACGAAACCACAAAGCCCGCCCACGAAAGCGATGGCTGAACACCATAATCGGGTCATGCGTTTCCACGACCCGGCAGGAAGGTTAATGGCACATTGATTGCAAATCGTGATGGGACCGGATGATCAGTCCCGTTTTGCTACAGGTTTGCTGATGATAACTGCGCTAAACCCTTCGCGATCTGTCCCGCAATCCACTCATGTGGAGCACGGCAGGGTGTCAACCCGGGGAGAAACGACCGAAAGCGGGCACGCCTTGATCGCTGTCGAACCCCCGATCGCCATCTCGTCCTGCCGCCCGGCCCACCGCCATGGCGTGAGCGCGCTGGTGGCACAACTTCTGGCTACCCGCGATCAACTGCCACAAACTCGCGACAAGCGCCGTGTCGAGCCGGCACAGGCTGTTGCATTCTATCAGGCGGTCGGCACATTCCTGTCAGCCCCGCCGACGCAGCCAGGGCTCGATATTCGCGCCTGATCAATAGCCAAGCGCCATGCCATCCTTGCGCGGGTCCGATCCGCCAATCAGGATACCGCGGGTCCGGTCGACACGGATCACCTGCCCGCCGCCGATGGGGCCAAGCGGCATCTTGATGTCATGACCACGCTGCGCGAGCCCTTCCAGTGCCTCAGCCGGCAGTGAGCGCTCGGCGGTTGTCGACGGGCCGTCAAAGAAAGCACGCGGCTGATCAAGCGCTTCCTGCGGATCCATGCCGTAATCGAACATATTGGTCAGGATATGGGCATGGCCGCAGGCCTGGTAGGCGCCACCCATGACGCCGAAGCTCGCTTCGACCTCGCCATTCTTCATCACCATACCGGGGATGATGGTGTGCATCGGACGCTTTGATGGGGCGATGGCATTGGGGTGGCCGTCAATGACGCGGAAGGATGAGCCGCGGTTTTGCAGCACAAGGCCGGTTTTCTTGGTCGCCCTGCCGACCCCGAAATTGGAAAAAATCGAGCAGATGAACGAAATCGCCATCCCGTCCTGATCGATGATCGACAGATAGACGGTATGGTTTTCGGGGCGCGGTGGTGGAAACGCCTTGGGTGAAAGCCGGTGATCGCGCGATATAAGACCGGCGAGCTTTTTGCCATAGGCCTTGGATGTCAGCGCCTTGACGCTGCGGCTCATCGCCGCCGATTCGCCGATTTCCTGATCGCGCATCGCATAGCCAAGACGCGTTGCCTCGAGCAGCAGATGGTAACGCTCGGCCGACAGGGGGCCAAAGGCCCGATGGTCAAACTGTTCCAGAATATTGAGAATGACCAGCGCCGTCAGCCCCTGACCATTGGGCGGAATTTCAGCAACATCATAGCCCTCATAGGGAGCGGTGATCGGTTTCACCACCTCACCCTTATGGGCTGCGAAATCATCCATGGTCATCAGGCTGCCATGCGCCTGAATGGTCTTGACGATATCCTCGCCGATCTCGCCCTCATACATGGCGCGTGCGCCCTGCTTGGCCAAAAGCCGATAGGTTTTGCCAAGCGCCTTGTTGACGAATATCTGGCCCGCCTGCGGCGTACGCCCGCCCGGCAGATAATGCTTGGCAAAGCCGGCATCGCCGCCAGGTGGCACATGAGTGCGCCAGTCCTGGGCAACGCGCGGCGCCACCGCATGGCCGTTCTCGGCAATCTCGATGGCGCGCTGCAGGGCGCGGTCAAGGCCAAAGCGCCCATGGCGTTTCAGCAACGTCTCCCACGCCTCGACCGCGCCAGGGACAGTAACGGCATGAATGTCGTGCTCAGGGATCCCCGGACCATAGCCGCGCTCCTTGAACCAGTCGAGCTTTGCCGCCTTCGCCGAACGGCCCGAGCCATTATAACCCTCAAGCGGTTTTCCCGGTTTTGAGACAATAAAAAAACAATCCCCCGCCGGGCTCACCATGTGCGGCTCAAGCACACATAAAAGCGCCACCGCCGCCACCGCCGCATCGGCTGCGGTTCCACCCTCGCGTAAAGTACGTATCGCCGTCTCGCTCGCCAGCGGATGGGAGGTCGCGACCATGGCGCGCGTGGCATAGACGGGCGAGCGCCCGGGAAATTGAAAATCGCGCATGGTTCCCCCGATAATTGTTACTTGTGGCTCAGGCCTGTTCTTTTTCTTGCATATCCGCCGGCGCTCGCCTAGCGCAGGTTGAACACGTCCACAGAACCGGGAACTGCCGATGGCCATGCTTACGCTCAACAAGGCGCAGAAGATTATCAAGCTCTCTTTAAACGAAAGCGCGCGTCTGCAGCTCAAACCCTTATGTGTGGTGGTGCTGGACGAGCGTGGCGCGCTCAAAGCGGCGGCGGCGGCCGATGGCACATCGCTGATGCGCTTTGAGATCGCGTTCGGCAAAGCCTACGGCGCGCTTGGCCTTGGCATGGGCAGCCGGGCGATCCAAAAGATGGCGCTGGAGCGTCCGTATTTCGTTTCAGCCTATGGCGCGGTAACCGACGGGCGCATGGTGCCGGTGGCGGGCGGCGTGCTGATCCGCAGCGCCAAGGGCGCGATCATCGGAGCGGTCGGCATATCGGGCGACACGTCGGATGCCGATGAGGCTTGCGCGCTGGCTGGCATCGCCGGGGTCGGATTGACCGGCGATGGCGGAGCGGCGTGAGCCGCCTCAGACGTCGGATTTCGCCTTCAGTACCTGGCGGCCACGATACATGCCGGTCTTGAGGTCGATGTGGTGCGGGCGGCGCATCTCGCCTGAATCCTTGTCCTCGACATAGGTCGGCTGGGCAAGCTTGTCATGCGAGCGACGCATGTTGCGCCGCGACGGCGAGGTTTTTCTCTTGGGAACGGCCACGGCTCAAACTCCGAAAAAAAAGCGCGCCCGCTGAGGGCGCCGCAAAGGAACGCGGCCTATAGCCGAAAAGGAGGGCGATGGGAAGGGGCGACTATGCGTTGCGACAATTCTCAAGCCCACGGCCTGTCGGACCAGCGCAGCGCCTCTTCCAGCCGGTCATTGCCCCAGAAGATTTCGCCGTCGACGACGAAGCTCGGCGCGCCAAAAAGGCCCAGATGGGTGGCAAGATCGGTCTGCGAGCGCAGACGGCTTTTCACCGCATCCGCGCGTGCCGCATCAAGGATCTGCGTGGGGTTGAGGTTCATCGCCGACAAAATGGCGCGCAGCACCTCCAGATCGGCGATGTTGGCACCTTCGCAGAATTCGGCGGCAAAGACGCGCCGGGAGAAATCGCCGATCCACCCGCCCTCCTCGCCGGCAAGGGCAATGCGGGCAGCCATCAGCGAATTGGCCGGAAAAGGCTGCGGCTTCACCAGCTTGAGGCCAAGCTCCGCCGACCAGCGCTCCATGTCCCGCCACATATACTTGCCCTTGGAGGGGAAAAGATTGAAGGGTGACGTCGACCAGCCCTGACCGGCGAAGATGGGGCCAAGCAGGAAAGGACGCCAGCGCACCGTCGTGCCGGCTGCCTTGGCAAGGGCATCGATGCGCTGGGCGGCTATATGCGAGTAGGTCGAGGCAAAATCGTACCAGAATTCGATCATCGCCCACTCCGGAACTGCGCTATTGCGGTCACGCACTGTGCAGTGCGTCGCGTTCTTCTGCAATGCGTCGTCGGTAAAAAATGGGGAGCGTGGCCGCGTGCCCGGCGGTGACGGGGTTGTCATCAGCGCCGCTTAGCCGATAGAAGGCGGCGGTTTCTCTCACAAATGGTAACATCGTCATGACGCAGCCACCGGTCAAGAAGGTCGTTCTCGCCTATTCAGGGGGGCTCGATACCTCTGTCATCCTCAAATGGCTGCAGACGCATTATCAGGCTGAAGTGGTCACCTTCACCGCTGATCTTGGTCAGGGCGAGGAGCTGGAGCCGGCACGGCGCAAGGCGGAATTGCTCGGTATCAGACCGCAGAACATCTATATCGAGGATGTGCGCGAGGAATTCGTGCGCGATTTCGTCAATCCGATGTTCCGCATGAACGCGCTTTACGAGGGCCAGTATCTTCTCGGCACCTCGATTGCGCGCCCGCTGATTGCCAAGAAACTCATCGAGATCGCCGAGAAGGTGGGCGCCGACGCGATCGCCCATGGCGCCACCGGCAAGGGCAATGATCAGGTACGTTTTGAACTCACCGCCTACGCGCTCAACCCGTCGATCCGCGTGATCGCACCATGGCGCGAATGGGACCTGTTGTCGCGTACCAAGCTGCTGGCATTTGCCGAAGCCAACCAGATTCCGATTGCCAAGGACAAGCGTGGCGAAGCGCCGTTCTCGGTCGACGCCAATCTTCTCCACTCCTCATCCGAAGGGAAGGTGCTGGAAGATCCAGCGATTGAAGCGCCTGAACTGGTTTATATGCGAACCATTGCGCCTGAGGACGCCCCCGACAAGGCAACCATCATCAGCATCGATTTCGAGAAGGGCGATGCAATTGCCATCGACGGCGTGGCCCTGTCACCTGCCATGGCGCTCACCCGTCTCAACGAATTGGGCAAAGCCAACGGCATTGGCCGTCTCGATCTGGTTGAAAATCGCTTTGTCGGCATGAAATCACGCGGCATCTACGAAACGCCGGGCGGCACCATCCTGCATGTGGCGCATCGCGGCATCGAATCGCTCACCCTGGACCGCGAGGCGATGCACCTGAAGGAATCGCTCATGCCGCGCTACGCGGAGCTGGTTTATAACGGCTTCTGGTTCGCCCCCGAGCGCGAGATGATCCAGGCCATGGCCGACAAAAGTCAGGAAATGGTCACCGGGCGGGTACGCCTCAAGCTCTACAAGGGCAATGTGACGGTGATCGGGCGCGAAAGCCCCTATTCGCTCTATGATCAGGAATTGGTCACCTTCGAGGAGGGCGCGGTGGCCTATGATCATCACGATGCCGCCGGCTTCATCAAGCTGAACGCCCTGCGGCTGCGCACGCTCGCACAGCGGGCGAAGAGAAAGCCGTGACGCGGGCGGTCCGTTCGGCCATATTTGCAGCCCATTGACGACGATAGAGAGCGCGCGTCAGGTGATGCGGGATCAGGGCGGTTAAATGCGGCGTCAGACAATATGGACGATGGTGGCAGCCGTGCTCGGCCTCGTCGCTGTCGTCGCCATCGGTTATTATGCTTTGTCGCTGCCAACCACGCTCCGGGTAGCCGTTGGGCCGGTCGGCTCGGAAAACCATCGCCTCATCGCGGTGCTGGCGCATCTTCTGGCGCGCGAGAAAGCCAATGTCCGCCTCAAGATCATCACCACTGAAGGCTCGGCAACCAGCGCCGCCGCCCTTGAGAGCAATGGTGCGGACCTCGCGGTACTGCGCTCTGACATCACCGCACCCGACGACGCGCTGGGAGTGGTCGATCTGCGCCGCGAGCAGGTCGTGCTGCTTGCCAGACCAAAAAGCGGCGTGACGACGATGGCGGAGTTGCGGGGCAAGGATATCGGTGTGGTGTCAGCTGCAGCCCTCAATGTCAGCCTGATACAGAAGCTTCTTGCCTATTACGGCGCCGCCGCTCTGGACGTGCAGCTGCGTCCGCTTGAAATGGCGGATGCTGCCCGCGAATTGGCAAACGGCCATATCGCGGCGATCATGACGGTTGGCATTCCCACCAGCCGCTTGATGGGACGGCTGGATGCCCGTGTCACCGCGGAACTGGGCCAGCCTCCCCTCTATCTGCCGATCAGCGAAGCCCCGGCGATTGCCCAGCGCAGCCCGTCCCTGCTGGCCGACGAGCTGGTGCGTGGGGTGTTTGGTGGCGCGCCACCCCATCCGCCTGAATCAATACCAACCATCGCGGTGACACACCGCCTGGTTGCTAACAAGAACGTCGGTGAGGCGGTGATCGCCTCGCTCATCCAGCAGATTTTTGCACTGCGCGTCGCCATCGCTGGCGAAGAACCGAGCGCGGCACGGATTTCCGCTCCCGACGCTGACCGCGCCGGCGAATTGGCGCTTCATCCCGGCGCTTCGTCCTATTACGAAGGCAATGTGCGCGGCTTTTTTGATCGCTATGGTGATCTTTTCTACATAGGGATCATGGCATTATCGATCTGCGGGTCCGGTCTTGCCGCTCTTGCCAGCCATGCCAATGCCAGGCGTCCGGAGCCTTATCGCGACGCCATCGCTACTCTGTTGCAGACCTTGCTGCAGGCGCGCCAGGCGATGAGCATCGACGAGCTTGACGCAGCCGATCAACGCGCCAGTGAGGTATTCGCCGTGGCGTTGAAGCATATTTCCGAGCGCGATTTCGACCAGCAGCAGGTGACGACCTTTGCTCTCACGCTTGACCAGGTGCGCCATGCCATCGCTGATCGCCGCCGCCGGATCGGCGAGGGAATGGTGAAAAACGCGATGGCCGCCGAATAGGCCGGTTAACGGCATTCGATAATTTAATCTCGCCACCGCCGCAAACCCTCGATATAAGGGCGCCGCGCCCCATGGCGCACCTCCCTCGAAAGTATCGGTGCCCGAATGCAGCTGCGCAACATCGCCATTATTGCCCACGTCGATCACGGCAAGACGACACTCGTCGACAAACTCCTGCAGCAATCGGGCGCTTTCCGTGACAACCAGCGGGTGGTCGAGCGCGTCATGGATTCAAACGATCTCGAGCGCGAGCGCGGTATCACTATCCTGGCCAAAGCCACCTCGGTGGTATGGAAGGACACGCGCATCAACATCGTCGATACGCCCGGCCACGCCGATTTCGGCGGTGAGGTTGAGCGCATTCTCAACATGGTAGACGGCGTCATCGTGCTCGTGGACGCTGCCGAAGGACCGATGCCGCAGACCAAATTCGTCGTTGGCAAGGCCCTCAAGGTCGGGCTTCGCCCCATCGTTGCGGTCAACAAGGTCGACCGCCCGGATGCCCGCGCCCAGGAAGTGATCAATGAAGTCTTTGATCTTTTCGCCGCACTTGACGCCAATGACGATCAGCTTGATTTTCCTATCCTTTACGGCTCAGGGCGCGATGGCTGGATGGCAGCAAAGCCCGAAGGCCCGTCCGATCAGGGCCTTGCCCCGCTCTTTGATCTGGTGCTGGAGCATGTGCCGGTCGCGCGCACCGAGCCGGGGCCGTTCCGCATGATCGGCACCATTCTGGAAGCCAACCCGTTCCTCGGGCGCATGGTGACGGGCCGTATCATTTCCGGATCCGTCAAGCCCAACCAGTCGATCAAGATCCTGCATCATGACGGCAAACTCCTCGAGCAGGGGCGCGTCAGCAAGATCCTCGCCTTCCGCGGCATCGAGCGCCAGCCCATCGAGGAAGGGGTCGCAGGAGATATCGTGGCGATTGCCGGCCTGCAGAAAGGCTCGGTCGCCGACACCTTCTGCGCCACCGAAGTGAATGAGGCGATCCCCGCCCAGCCGATCGATCCTCCGACGGTGACGGTATCCTTCATCGTCAATGATTCGCCCCTTGCCGGCACCGAGGGCGACAAGGTGACGAGCCGTGTCATCCGCGACCGCCTGTTCAAGGAGGCGGAAGGCAATGTGACGCTGAAGATCGAGGAATCGGAAGACAAGGACAGCTTCTTCGTCTCAGGCCGTGGCGAATTGCAGCTTGCCATCCTCATCGAGACGATGCGTCGCGAAGGCTTCGAGATCGCAGTCTCCCGCCCGCGCGTTGTGCTTAAAAAAGACGAGACGAGCGGCGAGGTTCTGGAACCCATTGAAGAGGTCGTCATCGACGTGGACGAGGAGCATTCCGGCGTCGTGGTGCAGAAGCTCTCGGAGCGGCGCGGCGAGATGGCGGAGATGCGCCCGTCTGGCGGCAATCGCCTGCGTCTGGTTTTCCATGCGCCCACCCGCGGCCTCATCGGCTACCAGTCGGAACTGATGACCGATACGCGCGGCACCGCCATCATGAACCGCCTGTTCCACGCCTACCAGCCCTTCAAGGGCGAGTTGCCGGGGCGGCGCAATGGCGTGCTGATCTCGAATGAAGCGGGTGAAGCGGTCGCCTATGCGATGTGGAATCTGGAAGATCGCGGGCCGATGATGATCGAGCCGGGCGTCAAGGTCTATCGCGGCATGATCGTTGGCGAGCATACGCGCGACAACGATCTGGAAGTGAATGTTCTGAAGGGCAAGAAACTCACCAACGTGCGTGCGTCGGGCAAGGACGAGGCGGTGCGCCTCACGCCACCCATCCGCATGACGCTGGAAAAGGCGCTGGCGTGGATCCAGGACGACGAACTGCTTGAGGTGACGCCGACCAACATCCGCCTGCGCAAGCGCTATCTTGATCCGACAGAGCGCAAACGCTTCGAGAAAAGCGGTACCATCGCCATGGCGAATTGAGGGTCTAGTTCACCACATAAACCGGCGTGCCGACGCTGACCCGTTGGAACAGGTCCTCGACATCTGGGTTGAACATGCGGATGCAGCCATAGGAGGCTTCCCGGCCGATGGATTGCGGCGCATTGGTGCCGTGGATGGCATATTCAGCGCGCCCGAGGACGAGGGCGCGGGTTCCCAGCGGATTTTTTGGCCCGGGCGGCACCAGTGCCGGCAGGTTGGGACTGTCCGCGCGCACGACCGCCGGCGGCTGCCAGACGGGAAACGGCACCTTGCGCTCGACCACGGTTGAGCCAACCCATTGCTTGGCCTGCCGGCCGATGGCGATCGGATAGCGGATCGCGCGCCCGCCACCCAGCGTGAAATAGAGCGCGCGTTCATGGTTGCGGATGACGATGGCGCCGGCAGGTGCGCTGGCAAAGGCAACCAGATCGCGGGCAGATGCCGGCTGCGCGATCAGGGTGAGCGAGCCCGACACCATAAAAATTGCGCCGAGGCGCGCCATGATGCGGTGCAACCGATGATCGTGGGAACGCATGACAAATCCCGCCAAGGATTGAGGAATAATGGGAATTTATATGAAAGCCTCGTTCGCAGCGAGGATTCCTGCGCCTTAGGGTTAAATGTCAATGAGCTTCATAGGCTGTTTACTTTATCGCCATCCTGCTTAGACTTCTCCCTCATGAAGGTCCTGAGCGTTGACATCCGTACCGCTGACAGGCTTGACGCCGCTGACATCGCTGCGGTGCATGATGCGGCGTGGCGATTGGCCTATGCCGGAATTTTGCCAGGCATTGCGCTGGAAAAGGCCGTGCAGCGGCGCGGACCGGAATGGTGGGCGCGGACGATCGAGAAATCGGGTTCAGGGCTGATGGTGCTCACCGTCGGCGATGATATTGTTGGCTACGTCAGTTTCGGGGCGGCGCGGACCGGGCGACGTTTCGGCGCCGATGGCGAAATCTACGAAATCTATCTCAAACCTGAATATCAAGGCATCGGATTTGGCAGCCGCCTGTTCCGTGCCGCGCTGGGGCGCCTTGCCAGCTATGGCTGCGACAAGGTGGTGGTGTGGGCGCTGGCGGCCAACACAACTGCGCTCTCATTTTATCGCCATCATGGCGGCTCGGCGGCAGCCATCGGCGAGGAACGCTTCGGCGAGGCGCGGCTGCGCAAGCTTGCCTTCCTCTTTGCCATGCAGCACGCCAGCAAAGACTGAGGGAACCAAACGCCTGGTGATGGCGTTTCCTCTCCATAGGCTCGCATGCCTGGATATGCGCCCTTCCGGCGTGGGAAGCGTTTTGCGTCACAAGACGCTGTCCTGTCCAAGCTCAGCAACCCGAGGTGGACCATGAAAAAATTGTTGATGATCGGCGGCTTTGTCGCCGCGCTGATGCTCGCACCGGCAACCGGATTTGCCAATGAACGTCTGACGGACGGGCTTCTTGGCGCCGGCGCCGGCGCACTGGTCGGCGGTCCGGTGGGTGCCATTGTCGGCGCCGGCGTTGGATATACGTCCGGGCCCCATATCGCCAACCATCTCGGCGCGCCGCGCCGCCATCGCTATCACCGCCACACCCGTCATAACAAGCACCATGCCACGCATCGCCGCCACTACCGTTGAGACTTTGACAGGCGATCATCACTGCGTTGAAACTGCCGGGGCGGCGTGAGAGCGTCGCCTCGCTGCGTTTGGACGCACCCGGCGGCCATCGCCCGGGTGCAAATACCTTGCGCAATATCCGTATTATTGGGTTGACGTCGCCCGCAGCTGGCGTCATCGACTGAAAGGGCCCGTTCACCCAGCCCAGAGATCCAGCATGCGTATTGAAGCGATATCGATTGGCCGCGACCCGCCGCGCGAAGTGAATGTCATCGTTGAGGTGCCGGTCGGCGGCGAGCCGATCAAGTACGAAATGGACAAGGACGCCGGCACGCTGGTCGTCGACCGGTTTCTCTACACCTCCATGAGGTATCCCGGGAATTACGGCTTCATCCCCCATACCCTGTCCGATGATGGCGATCCGATCGATGTGCTGATTGCCAATCAGCGCGGCATCTTTCCCGGCGCCGTGATAGCCGTGCGCCCGGTTGGCGTGCTGATGATGGAGGACGAGGCGGGGGGCGATGAAAAAATCATCGCCGTTCCAGTGCCGCGCCTGACGAGGCGGTATGAATCAGTCCATGAATATACCGATCTTCCCGACATCACCCTGTCGCAGATCGCCCATTTCTTTGAGCATTACAAAGATCTGGAGCCCAGAAAATGGGTCAAGGTGAAGGGCTGGGGCAGCGCGGCGGACGCGCAGAGAATGATCGTCGAGGCCATTGATCGGGCGACAGCAAGTAAAAAAACCTGAACGCTGCCGCGGCCTTTCAGAACGCTTTCAGGCGAGGGGGATCGCACTTCCGCCTAAACGCAACCAGCGCCCGGGCCGTTTCAGCGATAATGCTGTCGCCGATATTTCTCTTATCAGCGCTTCTTTGACAGCATATCGAGCTGCTGCTTCATCTCGGCCATCTGGCGGCGCATGGTCTCGAGTTCGCTTTCATTTTTGTCCGGTTTGTCGCTGCCCGCCGGCGGCGCTTTTCCCGGATTGGCGAACGGCAGGAACATGCGGAACGCCTGTTCGAACATCGCCAGATTATGCCGGACCTGCCCTTCGTAAACCTCGAAGGGCGCGCCGAAGGTTTTCGCCATCTGGTCGCGGAACCGTTCCTGCTCGCGTGAAAAGCTGTGCAGGGATACTTCCAAAAAGCCCGGTACGAGGTTCTGCAGGCTGTCGCCGTAATACGGGATCAACTGGCGCAGGAAGGCGACGGGCAGCAAATTCTGGCCCTTGCTTTCTTGCTCGAAAATGATCTGCGTCAGCACGGAGCGCGTGATGTCTTCGCCCGTCTTGGCGTCATTGACGACAAAAACCGTACCCGCCTTGACCATCTCGGCCAGGTCTTCAAGCGTCACATAGGTCGAACTGTCGGTGTTGTAGAGCCGACGATTGGCGTATTTCTTGACGATGACCGGATTTTCCGTGTCCGACATGCTGTGGGCCACCCTTCTGGCGCGCAAACCGCGCTTATCGGGCCACGATAGGGCGGTTTTCACCTTGCTGCCAAGCAGATTTCACGATGGCGGAATGCGCAGCTTTGCGGATCGCGCGCTTGTCTTCGTCGGTTTTTGCGCGTTTCGGCGTTTCCTTCACAGGATCGACAGAATCATCCGCCATCGGCAAGCTAAGCTGGAGGCTTGGCTCTGAGGAACAACACGCATGGCAGCGCCGGACGCATTACGGCAGGGTTTTGTCGCGCTGACACGGTTTGGTTATGGCTCGCGCGGCGATGGCGATATTGCGGCAGCCGCCGCCGACCCGCGTGGCTTCGTCAAGGCTGAACTGAACCAGCCAGGTGTCAGTCTGCTGGATGGCGCCCCACTGAAAGCAAGCCCGCTTCTGATCCAGGCGCTGTTTGATGCTCAGGAGCGCGTCAAGCAGGAGCGCAAAACGACAAAAGACAATGCGTCCGAACCACCGCTGGTGACGAACGGCGCGCCGCCTGACAATGCCAAGCCTCGCGATGGCGTGAAGCCAGCGTCCGCAAAGCCGCCCAGTCTCGAGCAGCAGGCCTTCCGCGCCGACGCTTATGCCCGTCTGCAACGCGCCATTTCCGCCCGATGCGGGATCAGCGAAAGGCTGGTTGCGTTCTGGTCAAATCATTTCTGCGTCTCGGCACGCAAAAGCCAGTTTGTGCGCATCACCGCCGGCGCCTTCGAACGCGAAGCCATTCGCCCGCATGTCCTCGGGCGCTTCGCCGACATGCTGCGGGCTGTCGAACAGCATCCGGCCATGCTGCACTATCTTGATAACCAGCAATCGGTCGGCCCGACGTCAAAGGCCGGCCTTAACCGGAAGCTCGGGCTCAATGAAAATCTCGGGCGCGAAATACTTGAGCTGCATACGCTGGGGGTCGGCGCTGGATATACCCAAGGCGATGTGACGGCGCTGGCGCGGATCATCACCGGCTGGACCTATGTCGGGCGCGAGGGACGGCTCGGCGAGCCGGGTCGTTTCATCTTCAATACGAATGCCCATGAACCTGGCGAGGTAACGCTGCTCGGTAAAATCTACCGTGATGGCGGCAGCGAGCAGGGCGAGGCTGCCCTTGCCGATCTTGCCCGCCACCCGGCGACCGCCCGCCACATCGCCACCAAGCTGATTCAGCATTTTGTTGCTGATATTCCCCCACCGGCACTGGTGCAGCGGCTCTCCAAACGGTTTCTCGAAAGCGGTGGTGATCTGCGGGCGGTGACGCTGGCACTGATCGAGGCGGATGAAGCGTGGGCAGCACGGCTCGACAAGATGCGCAACCCTTATGAGTTTCTGATCGCCGCCGCGCGCCTGACGGGGCGCATGCCGGAGAATGCCGATGCGACGCTCAATGCGCTCAGCCTGCTTGGCATGCCGCTATGGCAGCCGCCGGGCCCCAATGGCTGGCCGGACACAGTCAGCGCCTGGGCGTCTGCCGAAGGCATGAAGCAGCGTCTTGACGTGGCAGCCCTCATCGCCAACCGGATGCGCGACGTCGCCAATCCGCTTGACGTTCTGGACCGGGCGATCGGCGCGGCGGCTTCTATCGAAACGCGCCAGGCGGTAAGCCGTGCAGAAAGCCGCCAGCAGGGCCTGGCGCTCCTGCTCATGTCGCCTGAAATGCAACGGAGATAGGGACGATGCGGGATTTTTGCGAACAGCCTGGCCTGTCGCGGCGGCGTGTGCTCGCGGGCAGCGGAGCGCTCTTTGCCTGGGCACATATGCCAAGGCTCGCCTTTGCCGCCGATGGCCGCGATCCGCGGCTGGTTGTGATCATCCTGCGCGGCGCGCTTGATGGGCTGGCTGCGGTCGGCCCGGTGGGCGATCCAAACTACGCCAGGCTCCATGGCGATCTCGCGCTGGCGGCAACGGGCAGCCATGGCGGATTGCCGCTCGACAGTTTTTTCGTCCTTCATCCCGCCATGAGCCATTTCGCCCGCTATTTTCGCGCCGGACAGGCCGCGATCATACATGCGGTGGCCACCAATTATCGCGACCGTTCCCATTTCGACGGCCAGGACGTGCTGGAATCCGGTCTGCCGGGGGTGGGCTCGCTCGCTTCGGGCTGGCTCAATCGGGCGCTACAGGCGCTGCCTCAGGGCGACAAGATCGCCCG
Organism: Raskinella chloraquaticus (SeqCode); assembly: GCF_021731865.1. NCBI lineage: Bacteria > Pseudomonadati > Pseudomonadota > Alphaproteobacteria > Hyphomicrobiales > Phreatobacteraceae > Raskinella (SeqCode) > Raskinella chloraquaticus (SeqCode). The sequence continues at coordinate 107,041 of NZ_JAKFWN010000004.1, forward strand.
GGCGCGGGCGCTGGGCATTGGCGTTGCAACGCCGCTTATCCTGCGCGGGGCCGCCCCTGTCCTCGGCTGGGCACCACAGGGTGTCCCCGGTGCAGCGGATGATCTGACCGCCCGCGTGCTTGATCTCTATCAGCATCGCGACAAAACCCTTTTCTCGGCCCTCAGCCGCGGTATCGATACCGACAGGCTGGCGCAGCGTGGTGGCCTGACCGCAGAGGCGGCCAAGCCCAGAGGCGGGCCTAATTCCATTCCCGGCATGCGTCAGGCAGCCGAGGGTGCAGCCCGCCTTATGGCCAGCGATGAGGGGCCGCGAATTGCAGCACTGGCTTTTGATGGCTGGGATACGCATGCCAATGAGGGCGGGCCGACCGGGCGGTTGGCGCAATTGCTGAGCGGTCTTGATGGCGCCTTTGCGGCTTTCGAAACGGGGCTCGGAGCGCGCTGGAAGAACACGGCGATTGTCGCTGTCACCGAGTTCGGGCGGACCGCGCGCATCAACGGCACCATCGGCACCGATCACGGGACCGGTACAATGGCCTTCCTCGCTGGTGGCGCCATCAGGGGCGGGCGGGTGATCGCCGACTGGCCGGGGCTGAGTGAGGCTGATCTTTATCAAAACCGCGATCTTAAACCGACAACGGACCTCAGAAGCGTCTTCAAAGGTCTGCTTGCCGACCAGTTCGGCCTCAGCGCCAAGGTATTGGGAGACAGGATTTTCCCCGATAGCGCCGGCGTCAGGCCGATGCAGGGGCTGATCGGCGCATAACTACCTACATAAGAGTTGTGTGCGGCAAATTGACTTCGAGCGGTGGACGCGGGCATTGTTGTCGAGACACCGGACGCCACGCCGGAGCTAACCAGCCTCAGCGCGTGGGCCAACCAAAAAACGGGAGATTCACATGAACGACGTCGTCATCGTCAGCGCCGCCCGCACGCCGGTCGGCTCCTTCAACGGCGCGCTTGCGAGCGTTCCGGCCCATGAACTCGGCAAGACGGCCATCATGGCAGCGCTCGCTCGCGCCAGGGTCGAGGGCGGCGAGGTCGATGATGTTATCCTCGGCCAGGTGCTGACCGCCGCTCAAGGCCAGAACCCGGCGCGTCAGGCGGCGATGATTGCCGGTATTCCTGCCAAGGCAACGGCGCTCTCGATCAATCAGGTATGCGGCTCGGGCCTGCGCGCGGTGGCGCTTGGCATGCAGGCGATTGCCAATGGCGATTCGCAGATTGTCGTGGCCGGCGGCCAGGAATCGATGTCGCTCTCCACCCACGCCGCCCATCTGCGCGCCGGCCACAAGATGGGCGATTACGGCTTCATCGACACCATGATCCGCGACGGGCTGTGGGACGCCTTCCATGGCTACCATATGGGCGTCACGGCCGAAAACGTCGCCGAGAAATGGCAGATCACCCGCGAGGAGCAGGATATCTTCGCCACCGCCTCCCAGAACAAGGCGGAGGCGGCGCAAAAGGCCGGAAAATTCGTTGATGAGATCGCGCCTGTCATCATCAAGACGCGCAAGGGCGACGTCACCGTCGACAAGGATGAATATATCCGCCACGGCGCCACCATGGATGCGGCGCGGGCATTGAAGGCCGTCTTCAAGAAGGATGGCACGGTAACTGCCGGCAATGCCTCGGGTATCAATGACGGAGCGGCCGCGCTCGTGCTGATGTCGGCTGACATGGCGGCAAAGCGCGGCCTCACCCCGCTTGGCCGCATCGCCTCATGGGCAACAGTCGGGGTCGAGCCCTCGCTGATGGGATCGGGCCCGATCCCGGCTTCACGCAAGGCGCTGGAAAAAGCGGGCTGGAAGGCAGGCGATCTCGACCTCATCGAAGCAAATGAGGCGTTCGCAGCGCAAGCCGCCGCCGTCAACAAGGATCTCGGCTGGGACACCTCAATCGTCAACGTCAATGGCGGCGCGATTGCCATCGGCCACCCCATCGGCGCCTCCGGCGCACGCATTCTCACCACGCTCCTGCATGAAATGGGGCGGCGCAACGCCAAGAAAGGTCTGGCAACGCTGTGCATCGGTGGCGGCATGGGGATTGCGCTCACCATCGCGCGCTGAGGCAGCAGACAAGTTTAAGTCAAGAAAAATTACGCCAAGAAGAAGATCAGGGAGGATTCTATGGCACGTGTAGCGCTCGTGACCGGCGGCAGCCGGGGCATCGGAGGAGCGATTTCAAAAGCCTTGCAGGCGGCAGGCTATAAGGTCGCAGCCAATTATGCCGGCAATGATGAGGCAGCGGCCGCCTTCAACAAGGCAACCGGCATTCCTGTGTTCAAATGGGATGTGGGCGATTTCGACGCCTGTGCGGCCGGTGTCGCCAGGGTCGAGGCAGAGGTCGGGCCGATCGATGTCCTCGTCAACAATGCCGGCATCACGCGTGATGGTTTCCTCCATCGCATGACCAAGGATCAGTGGCAGGCGGTGATCCGCACCAATCTTGATTCGCTCTTCAACATGACACGACCGGTCATCGAGGGCATGCGCGCGCGCAGCTTCGGCCGTGTCATCGTCATCTCTTCGATCAACGGCCAGAAGGGCCAGATGGGCCAGACCAATTATTCGGCGGCGAAGGCTGGCGATATCGGTTTCGTGCGGGCGCTGGCGCAGGAAGGCGCAGTCAAGAACATCACCGCCAACGCCATCTGCCCCGGCTATATCGGGACCGAAATGGTGATGGCGATCGATCCGGAAGTGCTCAAGACCAAGATCGTGCCGCAGATCCCCGTCGGTCGTCTGGGGACACCGGAGGAAATCGCCCGTTGTGTCGTCTTCCTTGCCGCCGATGAAGCAGGTTTCATCACCGGCTCCACCATCAGCGCCAATGGCGGACAATTCTTCGGCTGATACAACTGCGATGACAATTATCTCGACAAGGGCTGCCACCTCATGCGGTGTGGCGGCCCTTGGCATGTGGGGGATGCTGGCGACGTTGACGAGCCTGGCCAGCGATATTCCGCCTCTCCAGCTCACCGCAATGACACTTGGCATCGGCGGCTTCATCGGCGTCTTGTCATGGCTGGTGCGGCCTGGCGCCTGGAAGGCGCTTGGCGCGCCACGCCGCGCCTGGGCGCTCGGGATTTTCGGCCTGTTTGGCTATCACCTCGCCTATTTCACGGCGCTGAAGCTGGCGCCTGCGGCGGATGCCAGCCTGATTGCCTATCTGTGGCCGTTGCTGATCGTTCTGATGTCGTCATTCCTGCCGGGCGAGCATCTGCGGACCGTTCATGTCATCGGCGCAGGGCTCGGTTTTCTCGGTGCCGGCATGCTGGTGAGCGGCGGTGGTGGCTTTTCGCCCGATGGCGCCTACGCGACGGGCTATGCGGCAGCCCTCGCCTGTGCCGTTATCTGGTCGAGCTATTCGGTGCTGTCGCGCCTGCTGGGTGCGGTGTCGAGTGACAGCATTGCTGGCTTCTGTCTCGTCTCGGCCTTGCTGGCGATGATCGCCCATCTCGGTTTCGAGACGACGGTGTGGCCCGGCGATATCACGGGCTGGCTGGCGATCCTGCTGCTTGGTCTCTTTCCGACGGGCCTTGCCTTCTATGCCTGGGATGTCGGGATGAAGCATGGCGACATCCAGCTTCTGGGCGTGTTGTCGTATGGGACGCCGGTGATCTCGACGCTGCTGCTCGCCCTCTTCGGGCGCGCGACACTGACACCAACCGTACTGGTTGCGATGGGGCTGGTGACGCTGGGCGCGGTGATCGCGGCGCGCAAATCTCAGGGTGCCACTGCGTAACAATAATCATAGAGACGGGTAAAGCCGAGGCTGCGGTAAAGCCTGATTGCTGGCGTGTTGTCAGCCTGCACTTGCAGGATCGCTTCCTTTGCACCGTGCGCCGCGCCCCAGGCAAGCAGCGAGCTGACGAGCCGTTTGCCAAGGCCGCGTCCACGCGCTGCGCCAAGGGTTGCAATTTCATGCAGCGAGACGGTTTCCCGCTCGACCACCGCCATGCCAAGCGCGCGGTTTTCGCCCTCTTCAACCAGCTTGGCGAAGGAAGCGCGCGGCACAAGCGCCGCATGCATGTTGGCCAGCGTCTCCATGCCGGCGGCATCAAAGCGTGGATTAGCCTGCTGATAGGCGTTGCGCCAGTCCGCAGTCGAAACAGACGACATGATAACGGCAGGATCGATGACCGGACGGGTCACATCGCAGCCGAAAACATGACTTTCCTTTTCGATCCGCCAGCCTTTGGCGATTACAGCCTCTCTTGTCCCCGGCGGGCACAGCGGCGTCAGGCGCAGCATCATCGGCAGATGGCGGGCGGCATAGGCGGGAGCGGCTGCCGCCAGAATATCATCAAGCGGGCGCCCGCCCGGACAAAGCGCGTTCAGCGAATTCGACCGCCCCGTCACACCATTGGCAAAGCGTGCCAGCCAGCCATCGACATAAAGGGTGGCAAGCGCAGGCCAGGAGTTGAAGGTGATCTCTTCACAATGACGGATGCGGGTAAGCTCAGGCATCGGGCGGTCTCCAGTCGGGCGGGGCAAGGTCAAAGCCTGAAAACTCAAAGCCCGGCGCCACCTGGCAGCCGACCAAGGTCCATTCACCCATGCTCGCAGCCGCCTGCCAGACGGCAACCGGCACGACCATTTGCGGGACTTCGCCACCAGCGATGTCCGCGCCAAGTATGACGGTACGGGCAGGTTTGCCATCATCTGCCAGAGACAGGCGAAGCGGCGCGCCCGCATACCAGTGCCAGACCTCAACCGCGTCGATCCGATGCCAGGCTGATTGTTCGCCATGCTTCAGCAGATAATAGATGAGCGTCGAGCGCGCCCGCCCGTCGACGCCCGCGCCATCGCGAAAAGTCTCGCGATACCAGCCACCCTCGGGGTGGGGCCGAAGCCCGAGCCGGTTGATGATCATATCGGCAGGCGGCCTATGCATGGCAATCAGCTGTCACATCGAGCCAGGCTCAGAAACGGTCCTTGCGGGCGCGGATTTCCGCAAACACCCTGTCCGGCGCCTCGCCCGTCATGCCGAGATGAGCGGCAATCGCGGGATGGTCGGCGCGCAGGAAGGGATTGGTGGCGATCTCCTCGCTCAGACTGGAGGGAACCGTTGGCAGGGACGATGCGCGCTGCGCGAAAACCTTCGCCGCACGCGCCTGGAGCGCCGGATTGTCAGGTTCGATGGTGAGGGCGAAGCGGGCATTGGATTCAGTATATTCATGGCCGCAATAGACCTGGGTGTGCGGCGATAGCGCGCGCAGTTTCTGCAGTGACGTCCACATCGCCTGCGGCGTGTCTTCCAGCAAACGCCCGCATCCCAGCGCAAACAAGGTGTCGCCCGCAAACATGATATTCTCATCAGGAATGTGGAAGGTGATATGTCCGCTGGTGTGGCCGGGCGTGTCGATGACGGAAACCTGACGGCCCGCGAAGTTGAAAACGTCACCGCCACTTACCGCTGTGTCGGCGCCGGGGACCTTGGCAAATTCGCGCTTGGGCGCGATAATTTTGCAATTGTAGGCCGATTTCAGAAGCAAATGGCCTGCCGTGTGGTCGCCATGATGATGGGTGGTCCAGATCACATCGAGACCCCAGCCCCGACGTTTCAGTTCAGCCGCAATCGGGCCCCCATCAGGCGTGTCGACGACACCCGTCATGCCCGATGCCGTGTCATGGAGCAGGGCGGCGTAGTTGTCGCGGCCACAGAGCAATTGCACGATCTCAAGCGTCAACTCCACCTCCCTCGAACGTTACAAAGATACAACATCGCCACGCGGGCGTTTGGTTGGCAAGTCCTTCGTGGAATTGCGACTTTCAAAGCAGTACCGGTTCAGGCTATATAGAGGCGATCACGCGCCCCCGGTGGAGAATCTCATGCGCCGTCCTCTTCTTGCTGCCCTGTCCCTCGCTCTCGCCGTCAGCCTGTCAGGTGTGGTGGCGGCGCAGGCGCAGGAAGGCGCTGTTAAAGCACGCAATGTCAAGAAACCGGCTACCAAGCCGGTAGCGATACGCGGGCGCACCCAGACGGTCGTTATTACGCCGCGTTATCTGACGGCAGGAACAATCGTGTCCTCGGATGAAGTACGTGGCTCTGTGCTCGGCGCCGATCCCCGCTTCCGCACCACGGGTCGTGATATTTCCGGTTACGATCAGGTCAATCTGCGCCGCGATCCGTACTATCTGCCCTATCCCCAGACAAGCTTTTCCTTTGATTCTCCATGGGGCGGACGCCTGCTCAGCGACCGCTGAGGCCTTTTGCAGCGGACCCGGACCAGCGTCAGGATCAAGCACTTTCGCGGCAGGCTGAGCCTGTTCCGCCTCAGGACGTCGGATTGCCGATAAAGGCACGGAATTCGTCAAGCGAATCAAAGCGCAAGGTCGACTGGTCGGTATCGATCTCAAGCGAACCATCGTCATAGGTGCGATAGGTGCGCCCGGCAAACTGGCCTTCACGGACGAGCTGCGGCCGGACCGGTTCTGCGGGCGGTTCCCAATTGGCAAGATCGCGCTCCAGCAATTCCGCAATGGTTGGCGCTCTCGCAGCTGGTTGGGAAGCGATACCGGGTGCGCCAGCATCGACTGTCGGCGCAGCCGGTGTCGCGTCGACCCGGGATGGCGCCATGGGGGGTGCCACTGGGGGGGAAATTGCTGCGGGCATCACCGTCGGCTCCGGCGTGGGCGGCAATGTCGGCAAGGCAGCCGGGGCCGATTTCAACGGAGCAAGAGGTGCAATAGGCGGGCGCGGCGTCAAAGGCGGCATTCCCGCGCGGGGCACCGGGTTCATCGGCGGTATGCCGACAGGCTTCGGCTGGTAATCATCATCAGCTGCGGGGGCCGGCAGCGAAACGTCGGGAAACCGCGAATCACGCTCTTTCCGCGCTTCGGGCTGAGCCCGTGGCAGATCGTCATCGCCATGAGGAGCGGCAGGTCTCACGACCGCTGGCGGCGCAGCGGACGTCAGCGGCGGCGGGTCTGATCGTTTATGGTCGGCTACGACAGCGGACGCAGTCAGGAAATCCCCCGCATCATCAGCCGTCACCATATCCATCTCGGGCGATTTTGGCGGATTGCGCCCGTTGCGCACCTTGTCCATCGCCCGGCCGAAGACATTCCCGCGGGGGCGTGGCTGCGCTTCCTCCTCATTGCCTGGAAAGGTGATCTTGACGGGCGGGCGATCAGCTCCCGCATCAGCGCCTCGGGCGGCCAGAAGAAGACGTAATTGTTCGCCTTGCGTCTCCAATCTCTGGATCGCGCCAACGACCGCACTGAAACCGAAGAGAATGAGGCTGCAGATCAGGGACGGGATGAGAAGGAGCAGGCGCGCATAGAACGCTTCCTGCGCGCCCATATTTCCCGTGGGCGCCAGAAAGGCCAGGAGCAGACCGAGGGCCACAAGTGCGACCGCAGCAATGAGAAGTGATTTCGACATGGTTTATTATCAGACGACTGACCGGGTAGCCGTCCAGCCTTTTGTTAAAAAAGGGTTAACGTCGATCCGTCCTGATCGGCCTAGAGCCAGGGCTGGCTCATGCTGGTGCGTTCCTCGAAAGCGTCGATTGCCGGCTTTTTCTGCATCGTCAATCCGACCGAATCGAGGCCGTTGAGCAGCCGCCATTTGCGATAGCTGTCGATGTCGAAGGACACATGTGAGCCGTCGGGCAGGGCGATATGCTGATGTTCCAGATCAACCGTAAACGTCGCATTCGCACCATTTTCCGCGTCCTTCATGAGGCGGTCAACCACGTCTTTGGGCAACTGGATCGGCAATATGCCGTTTTCAAAACAATTGTTGTAGAAAATATCAGCGAAGCTCGGCGCGATCACGCAGCGGATACCAAAATCGAGCAAGGCCCACGGCGCATGTTCGCGCGACGAGCCACAGCCGAAATTCTCTCCCGCAATCAGGATGCTGGCCTTGCGATACCCCTGCCTGTTGAGGACGAAATCAGGGTTTTCCTTGCCCTCGCGATAACGCATCTCGGCAAAAAGAGCGCTCCCCAGTCCGGTGCGCTTGATCGTCTTCAGGTATTGCTTGGGGATGATCATATCGGTGTCGATGTTGATCAGCGGCAAGGGTGCGGCAACCCCGGTCAATTCCGTAAACTTCTGCAAGGCATTACCTCTTGTGCAAACAATCTTCCAAGCATCGTCAGAGCACGGCGTCAAACCTGCTTGCGAAGCTTGTTTTAGCCGATCATGAACGCCTTGTCTTCTGTCCATCGATTATGGTGTGATCCGGCGCATTCATGAACAACAACCGTGCGCTCAGCCGGCGAGCCGCAGATCGTGCAGCAACGACCAGATCAGCCAGATAACGAATCCCAGCGCCGCGATGCGGGCAACCCGCTTGCCCCACACTTCAATCCGGTCGTCCTGGTCAGCGTCAGCCGCGCCAAAATGATCGCGCGTCCGGTTGGCGGCGTCCGCAAGCGAACTGCCAAGGGGCGATACGCCCGGGCGCGCCAGTTGCGCGAGCGTGTCTTTCGCCTTTGCCTGTTGTTCATCTTGGAAATTTTTGTCCCGCTCGCTCATGCGGCAAATTAGCAAGAGAAACAGCCCGTGTCACCGCCAAGCGTGCGTCCAGCCGTCTCTAGTGCCGACACTAAGCTGACCCTCGTCGATAAGGTAAATAGAAAGTGAATAAAATTCGCGCCGGCGGTTCAGCCATGAAGCCTATGCTCTGATCGTTCCTATCCATGTCCGGGAGGGCAAAATGCGAAAAAAACTGTTCATTCTTGTGTCAACGCTCACAGCGGCGTTCATGGCGCTGGTGATGACCAATTCAACCCTGCAGGCGGCCGTGCTGTCGTCTGTGGCTGGTAAAAATGTTCTGACTGATCAGGCGCGCTCTGCGCTGCCGCTGGTTCAGGCCCGTGCTGGCGGGCGTGGCGGCGGCGGTGGGTTTCGCGGCGCAGGCGGCTTTCGGCCAGCCTTCGGCGGCGGCGGGTTTCGGGGAGGCGGCGGAGGTCGCCCGGCTTTTGTTGGCGGCCAAGGCTTTCGCAGTGGCGGGTTCCGGCCAGCCTTCGCCGGCGGCGGGTTTCGCGATGGGCGCAGCTTTCGCCCGGCCTTTGCAGGTGGTGGTTTGCGTGGCGGCGGGTTTCGACGTGGCGGATATTACTCGCGCTACGGATATGGAGGGGGTTATTATGGCGCTTACGCCTCCCCCTATTATTATTACCCCAACGGCTACAAGCGCCGTTACGTGGCTTACAGCGGCGTGTGCCGGCAACGCGTCGTGGTCCGCCGCGGCCACGGACCTCATCGTCGTTTAGTTGTGCGCTATCTGCGCGTGCCTTGCGCCAGCCAATGCCATATCGTGCGCAAGACGAGGTACAGCAATTATTACGGTGGTTACGTCACAAAGCGTGTGCGCGTCTGCCGCTGACGACGAGGCTGATCCAGCAGCGATTGAAGCCTGGCCGGTGCGGACCGGCCGGGTCTTCATGCATTACAGGCTGTTGCGTATATCGACAAAATGGCCGGCAATCGCCGCAGCCGCCGCCATCGCGGGCGACACTAGATGGGTGCGGCCCTTGAAGCCCTGCCGGCCTTCGAAATTGCGATTGGAGGTCGAGGCGCAGCGCTCTTCAGGCTTGAGCTGGTCCGGGTTCATGCCAAGACACATCGAACAGCCGGGCTCCCGCCAGTCGAAACCGGCAGCCTTGAAGATGACGTCGAGGCCTTCGGCCTCGGCCTGCGCCTTGACCAGCCCCGAGCCCGGAACGATCATGGCGGAGACATTGGCGTGGACCTTCTTGCCGCTCACCATGCCGGCAACCACACGCAGATCCTCGATCCGGCCATTGGTGCAGGAACCGATGAAGATGCGATCAAGGCGCACATCGCTGATGCGCGTGCCGGGCGTCAGACCCATATAGGCAAGCGCCCGCTTCTTGGCGGCGCGTCGATTTTCATCAGCGATGAGATCGGGATCGGGAATGGTGCCGGTGATGGCAACGACATCCTCGGGGCTGGTGCCCCACGAGACGATCGGCGGCAGCTTCGAGGCGTCAAGCGTGACTTCCTGATCGAAAAACGCGCCCGGATCGCTTTTCAGCGTTTTCCAGTAGGCCAGCGCCGTTTCCCACGCCATCCCTTTCGGCGTCATCGGGCGACCCATGATATAGGCAAACGTCTTGTCGTCGGGAGCGATGAGGCCGGCGCGGGCCCCCCCTTCAATCGACATGTTGCACACCGTCATGCGCCCTTCCATCGACAGGGCCTCAATCGCACTGCCGGCATATTCGATGACATGCCCGGTGCCACCAGCCGTGCCGATGGTGCCGATGATCGACAGCACGATGTCCTTGGCCGAAACCCCCGCCGGCAGCACGCCGTCGACGGTTACCCGCATGTTGCGGGCTTTTTTCTGGATCAGCGTCTGGGTCGCAAGCACGTGCTCGACTTCAGAGGTGCCGATACCATGCGCCAGCGCGCCGAAGGCCCCATGGGTCGAGGTGTGACTGTCGCCGCACACAATCGTTGTGCCGGGAAGCGTGAAGCCCTGCTCGGGACCAACCACGTGGACGATGCCTTGGCGAACGTCCACCTCGTTGAAATAGTCGACGCCGAATTCCTGCGCGTTCTTCGCCAGCGTCTCGACCTGGATGCGCGATTCCTCATCGTCAATACCGAGGCGCCGATCCGAGGTCGGCACGTTATGATCGACCACAGCCAGGGTCTTTTTTGGCGCGTGCACTTTGCGCCCTGACAGCCGCAATCCCTCAAACGCCTGCGGGCTTGTCACTTCATGAACGAGATGACGATCAATGTAGAGAAGGCAGGTGCCGTCCTCGGCACGGTCAACCACATGATCATCGAAAATCTTGTCGTAAAGGGTTTTCGGCGCGCTCATCCTGGTATCCTGTAGTTCTGGTATCCTGTCATTGCTCAAACGTCGTGACCGCAATCGGTTTTTGAGCCCGATGCCCCTTCCTTGACGTCTTGCGCCTGAATACGCAAGAGGCGCGAAGGACTGACCCTGCGCGCCTCATCGATTTGTTCGCTACGCCGGTAGAACAGCGTGTCAGCTGGCCTGCGGCGCCGCGACCTTGGCCGCTGCCGCCCGCTCCGTCGTCGGACGGTCCTGGCGCTCGGCAATACGGGCCTTCTTGCCGCGTAGCGCCCGCAGATAATAAAGCTTGGCGCGCCGCACCTTGCCGCGCCGTACCACCTTGATGGCATCGATCATCGGCGAATGGATCGGGAAAACGCGCTCAACCCCTTCGCCATACGAAATCTTGCGAACCGTGAAGTTCTCGTTGACGCCATGACCCGAGCGGGCGATCACCAGGCCCTCATAGGCCTGAAGACGCGAACGCTCGCCTTCGACAACCTTGACACTGACGCTGACCGTATCGCCGGGAGAGAATTCGGGAACCGCACGCTGCGCCGACAGACGCGCCACTTCCTGCTGTTCGAGCTTCTGGATGATATTCATTTAAAATGCTCCAGCCTTGCGGGCACGGCCGCCGGCGAGAAAAGGGGAGGCGCCGTATAACTTAAAAGAAAAGCGCTGTCACGGGGATTCGCGTGGTTTTTTTGTGCGGCCAGCCGGCGGCGGGTGGCTCGCCGCATAGCTCGCCCACAGATCGGGGCGACGCAGGGCCGTCTGTTTCTCCGCCTGTTCCTGCCGCCACGCCGCAATTCGCGCGTGATCGCCATCAAGCAATACCTGCGGCACCGCCTGACCCTCAAACAGGCGGGGACGGGTGAATTGCGGATATTCAAGGAGGCCGTTTTCGAAACTTTCGCTGACCGCCGATTCTGTCTTGCCCATGACACCCTCAAGCAGGCGCACGCAAGCATCCATGATCACGAGTGCTGCAAGCTCCCCGCCCGAGAGCACGTAGTCGCCGATGGATACTTCCTCAAGGTGGCGTGACGCGATGACCCGCTCATCCACCCCCTCGAAGCGCCCGCACAACAAGACGACACCCGGTCCAGCCGACAGGGAGCGCACGCGGCGCTGGTCAAGCGGCGCGCCGCGTGGCGAGAGCACGAGGCGCGGGCGCCCGTCAGGCGACAGGCTGTCGAGCGCGCGCGCCACGACGTCGGCCCGCAGGACCATACCCGGGCCACCACCGGCCGGCGTATCGTCAACGGCGCGATGACGCCCGTGACCAAAATCGCGCAAAGGCACGGTGTCGAGCGCCCAGCTGTCGCCAAGCGCCCGCCCCGCCAGCGACTGGCCGAGCGGGCCAGGAAACATCTCCGGATAAAGGGTGATCACGCTTGCCCGCCACATCACCCTTCAGCCCTCTTCCGTGCCTGTCTCAGCTGGCGGAATGATCACCACCCTGCCCGCCGCGAGATCAAGGCTCGGTACAACCGCTTTGGTGAAAGGATAGTAGGCCTGACCCACCTCGCCGCGGATTTCCAGAATGTCGCCGGCGCCGAAATCATGAACGGCAACGATCCGGCCGAGCGTCAGGCCGTCACTCGTCACCGCGCTCAGGCCGATGAGATCGGTATGGTAAAAGGTGTCCTCATCATCGGGTGCGGGCAGTGCGGAACGCAGGATTGATAATTCAAGACCGTTGAGCGCTTCTGCGCCGCTGCGATCCTCAATACCGGCAAAACGCACCACCGCCATGCCATCGCGCAGGACGCGGATGGTCTGCGGCGTAAGCGAACGCCCGCGACCGGCTGACAGCGGGCCATAGGCGCCAAGATCAGCCGGATCGCCGACAAAACTGCGCACCCTGACCTCGCCACGCACCCCATGCGCCTTGCCAATCACAGCAAGAACGAGGCGCTTTTCGTGTGGCGCTGCGGATATGCTCAAGCACCAGCCGGCGCGTCGGCAGGGGCTTCACCCGCCGCCGATTTTTTTGCCTTGGCTTCCGCGCGCTCCTTGGCCTTGGTCCCGGGAACGGCGCGTTCGGGATTGTTGCGAGCCTCACGCTTCATCAGACCGGCAGCATCAAGAAAGCGCAGCACGCGGTCGGTCGGCTGGGCGCCCTTGGCCAGCCATTCCTTGGCCTTCTCAGCGTCAAGGGATACGCGCTTGTCGGATTCTTTCGGCAACATCGGATCATAGGTGCCGACGCGGTCGATATAGCGGCCATCGCGCGGTGAGCGGCTGTCGGCAACGATGATGCGGTAGAAGGGACGCTTCTTGGTGCCGCCACGGGCGAGACGAATTTTGAGAGACATGATTACTCCTGTTAGGTGTTTATAGGGTCGGAATTATTTCTTCTTCGGTGGAACGGGAAAGCCGCCGAGACCGGGAAGGCCGGGCCGGGCGAAAGGTGAGTTGTTGAGCGTGGACCCGCCCAGACCCGGCATGCCGCCGGGCGGTGAAAATCCCTTCGGCAGGCCGGCCTTGGCCTGCTTCTCGAACGCCGCGATGTCCTCGGGGCTCGGCATGGGCGGCGCACCGCCGCCGCCAATGCCAAACAGGCCGCCAAGCGCGCCAGCCATGCCGCCGCGCCCCTGCTTGCCCATCTGCTTCATCATGTCGGCCATGCCGCGGTGCATCTTGAGCACCTTGTTGATGTCCTCAAGCGATGCGCCGGCGCCGCGCGCAATGCGTTTTTTTCGCGAGAAATTGAGGATCTTGTCAGGGCGGCGGCGCTCCTCCGGCGTCATCGATGAAATGACGGCGATCTGGCGCTTCAGCACCTTGTCATCAAGCTGGGCAGCCGACAGCTGGTTCTTCATCTTGGCCATACCCGGCAGCATGCCCAGCACACCCGACATGCCGCCAATCTTCATCATCTGATGTAATTGCTGGCCGAGGTCGTCGAGCGAGAATTCACCTTTCTGCATGCGCCGGGCCATCGCGGCGGCTTTTTCAGCGTCGATATTTTCAGCCGCTTTTTCGACGAGACCGACAATATCGCCCATGCCGAGAATGCGATTGGCCACGCGGGAGGGATGGAAATCCTCCAGCTCGTCGAGCTTTTCGCCGACACCCAGCAGCTTGATCGGCTTGCCGGTGACAGCCCGCATGGAGAGCGCGGCGCCACCGCGCCCATCGCCGTCAGCGCGCGTCAGAACGATACCCGTCAGGCTGACGCGGGCGCTGAAGGCGCGTGCCGTATTGACCGCGTCCTGACCGGTCAGGCTGTCGGCAACCAGCAGGATTTCGTGCGGGTTAGCCGCCCGGGCGACGTTTGCGGCCTCCACCATCATCTCTTCATCAAGCGTGGTGCGCCCGGCGGTATCGAGCATGACGACATCATAGCCGCCGAGACGCGCGGCGGTGAGGGCGCGCTCAGTGATTGCCACCGGCAACTGGCCGGCAATGACGGGCAAGGTATCGATGCCGATCTGCGCGCCCAGAATGCGCAACTGCTCCTGCGCTGCCGGGCGACGCACATCGAGGGACGCCATGAGAATCTTTTTCTTCTGGCGCTCGGCAAGCCGCTTGGCGATCTTCGCCGTGGTCGTGGTTTTGCCCGAACCCTGAAGGCCGACCATCATGATGGCGACCGGCGGGGTTGCTTCCAGATCGATCACCGCGCCCTCGCCGCCCAGCGTGGCGACCAGCTCGTCATGGACGATCTTGACCACCATCTGGCCCGGCGTCACCGAGCGCAGCACGTCCTGGCCGACGGCGCGTGCGCTTGCCCGGTCAATGAAGGCGCGCACCACGTCAAGCGCCACATCGGCCTCAAGCAGCGCGCGGCGTACCTCGCGCATCGCCTCGTTGACATCGTTTGTCGAGAGCGCGCCGCGCCCCTTCAAACGATCCAATATGCCCGTGAGCTTCTGTGACAGCCCATCGAACATGCGCGGCACCTCCCCAACGCGGCGCATGGCCGCACAACGACAAACGCGCCCGAGGGCGCACACGCGCTGTCGGGCGTTGACCTCCGGGAGCGCACTCCCGGTCGGCGGCTTCAAGCAGAGCCGGCGAAGAAGGCTGGCTTATAGTGCGCGAGACGCGGGGGTGTCAAATAGCCGATGGTGGCAGGCGGCCGGTTTGCCGCGTCCGTACCCGGCAGGGTGCTTCGGCACGTGGCGAAATGGACATGTTTCGCTGGTGTTTTCCTTTAGTCGGGTTTTTCATCTGGCACCGCGATACCCGTGCGCGAGATCAACGGCAATTGCCCCAGGGCAAATATAAAAGTGAGCGGCATCACACCCCATACTTTGAACGCTACCCAAATGTCAGTCGTGAAGGAACGCCAGACCACTTCATTGAGACCCGCCAGCACCAGAAAGAAGAACGCCCAGCGCCAGGTGAGCTGGCGCCAGCCCTGTTCGCTCAACGACAACACCCCGTCAAAAACAATCGGCAGCAGGTTGTGGCGCAGGGCAAGCCCGGCAAACAGCGCACCCGAAAAGAGCAGATTGACGATGGTGGGTTTTAGCTTGATGAAGCCGTCATCGTTGAAATAGAGCGTCAGCCCGCCGAAGATCATCACCATCGCGCCGGAAATAAGCGGCATGAGCGGCACGCGCCGCGCCATGATCCACATCGTCAGCATGGACACCGCCATCGCTGCCATGAAGGACAGCGTCGCGGTGAAAATCCCTGCTCGCTGATTGGCAAAAAAGAAAACGACCAGCGGCCCAAGCTCCAGCACAAGGCGCATGACAGGCGCCAGCGGCGGGCGCTGGGCGGCTGGGGGAAGATCACTCATGGTTTCTTTTCCTCTAGCCGCCGCATAGCCTGCATGGCACAAGCTGCCAACCAAAACTTTGGCAAAGAGGCGTTTCATGACGGCCACCCTGTTTGATATTCCCGCCATCACCATCCCTGTTGAGGGCCGGCCCGAACATTTTCCGGTGCGCCGTGTCTATTGCGTCGGGCGCAATTATGCCGCCCATGCCCGGGAATTCGGCAATGATGATCGCGAGCCGCCGTTTTTCTTCAACAAGGCCGCCGATTGTCTGCAATATTGCCCGCCCGGCGTCACGGTTGATCATCCCTATCCGCCGCTGACCGCCAATTACCACTTCGAGATCGAAATCGTCGCCTGCCTGTCCAAGGGCGGCAGGAATATCGCCGTCGAAGCAGCGCTTGATCATGTGTTTGGCTATGCAGTTGGGCTTGATATGACGCGGCGCGATCTCCAGCGCCAGATGGGCGACGCCAAGAAGCCATGGGAAATCGGCAAGAGCGCTGATCATTCCGGCCCGATCGGTCTCATCCATCCAGCAGCCAGGATCGGTCATCCGCTCAAGGGCTTTATCCGCATATCGGTTGACGGCGTGATCAGGCAGAATTCCGATCTCTCGGCGATGACATGGAATGTCGCCGAACAGATCGCCCATCTGTCGCGCTATTACGAGCTGTTCCCCGGCGATATCATCTTCGCCGGCACGCCCGAGGGTGTTGGCCCGGTGGTTGCTGGCAATGTCATGCTGGGCGAGGTCGAGGGCCTGTCGGCGATCAGCCTGAAAGTGGTTTAACCCTCAGCCTCGTCGAGGCCGACGAGGGCGCGGGCGAACGCCTGCGCCTCGAAGGGTTCGAGATCCTCGATCTGTTCGCCAACGCCGATGAAATGCACGGGCAGGGCAAAGCGGGCGGCAAGTGCCACCAGAATGCCGCCGCGCGCCGTCCCGTCAAGCTTGGTCATAACGAGACCCGTGACACCCGCGACCTTGGTGAATAGCTCCACCTGAGACAGAGCATTCTGCCCGGTGGTCGCATCAAGCGTCAGCAGCACGCTGTGCGGCACGAGGGGGTCGAGCTTTTTCAGCACACGGACGATCTTTTCCAGCTCCGCCATCAACCCCGACTTGTTCTGAAGCCGTCCAGCGGTGTCGATCAGCAATACATCGGCTGCCTGCGCACGCGCTTTCGTATAGGCTTCATGCGCCAGCGCTGCGGGATCGCCGCCCTGCGAAAGCGCGATCACTTCCGCGCCAGTGCGCTGCCCCCAGACCTTGAGCTGCTCGACGGCAGCCGCCCGGAACGTATCGCCAGCTGCGATCACCACATGCCGCTTCTGACTGCGCAGCTGGGCGGCAAGCTTGCCGATCGTCGTTGTCTTGCCTGTGCCGTTGACGCCAACCATCAGCACCACATGCGGTTTCAGTGCGGGGTCAATAAGCAGCGGTCTGGCAACCGGCTCGAGCCTCGCGGCGATCTCGCGTACCAGCAGGCGCTTGGCAGCAAGCGGCGTCACCTCGCCTTCAAGGCGCTCGCGCTTCAACGCAGCCGTGATCGCCGCCGCCGTCTCGACCCCCATATCGGCTTCGATCAGCACGTCTTCCAGATCATCAAGGGTAGCCGCATCGATGCGTCGTCCGCCGAAGATGCGCTGGATGCCGTCGGTTAGCCGGCTTGAACTTTTAGACAGCCCCTGTTTGAGGCGCTGCCACCAGGAGCGCGGCGTCAGCATGTGGCGATGCCCCGCAGCTGGATGCCGTCATGACCGGTGATGCGCATGGTGGTGAGCGTGCCGGGTCCGGCCATTGACGCAACCGGTAGACCGCCTCTTGTGCGCGCGATGCCGCCGCGCTCAGCCAGGACGTGTTGCTCACTGCCGACATGGCGCGCAAGACAAGCCCGCCACGCCGCATCACCAGCCGATCTGAGGCGGGCCGCCCGCTCCTTGATGATGCCAGCGCTCACCTGCGGCATGCGCGCTGCCGGCGTGCCCGGGCGCGGCGAATAGGCAAAGGCATGCACCCGGTCAAGTACACACTCATCGATCAGCGCCAGCGATTGAGCGAAATGCTCATCTGTTTCTGTAGGAAAGCCAGCAATGATGTCAGCCGAGATCACCAGCTCCGGCCGGCGGTGCTTCAGAGTTTGACACAGGGCGATGGCATCATTGCGCCCATGCCGCCGCCTCATGCGCTTCAGGATAAGATCAGCGCCTGATTGCAGCGACAGATGCAGACTTGGCATCAGGCGTTCTTCCGCGCCGAAAAGGGCGATCAGCTGCGCGTCAATATCGATGCAGTCGAGCGAGGACAGGCGCAGGCGCGGCAGATCGGGGCAAGCCGCAAGAATGTGGCGGACGAGATCACCCAGCCGCATGCTGCCGCCATGTTCGCCGTAGGACGCAAGGTCTATGCCCGTCAGGACCACCTCGCGCGCGCCTGCCGCGACGAAACGGCGAACCGCGGCAACGACCGTGTCCGGCGCCAGCGACTGCGAGGCGCCGCGCCCGAAAGGGATGACACAGAATGTGCAACGATGGTCGCAACCTGATTGCACCTGCACGAAGCCGCGCGTATGGCCGGCGATGCGCGACAGCACCGGCGCCTTCATCTGGTGAGCGCCAAATACATCGCTGACACTCACCCGCTGCGTTGCAGCCGGGCGGTAGGTATCAGCCACAAGCTTGTCGCGGTTGCCGATCACCCGCGCCACTTCCGGCATGGCGGCGAATGTCGCCGGCTCGATCTGCGCCGCGCAGCCGGTGACGATGATCGGGCGGTGCGGATCGGCGCGGAAGGCCCGGCGGATGGACTGGCGGGCCTGACGGACGGCCTCGCCCGTCACCGCGCACGAATTGACGATATAGGCGGCCCCGAGCCCGCTTGCCGCTGCCTGCTGCCTGATGATTTCCGATTCAGCGATATTGACGCGACATCCGAAGGTCGCGACCTCGATTGTGTCACTCATCCCTCAGGCCGCCGCGCCCTGGAGGTGCCGGGCGCTGATCTCGCCTTCGAATTCGAGCGCACTCGGCCCGCTCATCAGCACGTGACTGTCATCCGCCCGCCATTCGATGGAGAGAGTGCCGCCGGGCAGATGGACATCGCACACCCGGTCGAGAAGGCGCCGCCTGACACCCGCAACCACCACAGCGCAGGCAGCCGTGCCGCAGGCCTTCGTCAGCCCGGCGCCACGCTCCCACACCACGAGCTCCACCTGATCGTGCGCCACGACATGCGCCAGTGAAATATTCGCGCGCTCGGGAAAGAGCGGATGATGCTCGAGCATCGGCCCGACCTTGGCGAGATCAACGATATTCAGATCATCAACGAAGAAAATAACATGCGGATTGCCCATGTTGACCGCGCTCGGTGAATGAATGAGCGGCGCATCGATCGGCCCCACCTGCAATTCGATGGTGCGCGTGTCGTGAAACATCTCGGAGAGCGGGATGTCGTTCCACGCCAGGCGCGGCACACCCATATCAACGGTCACGATATCCCCGCCGCCTGCGCTGGCGGTGAGGAGCCCGGCCTTGGTCTCGATCGCCACCTGAGGCTTGCCGCTTGCCTGGATGACTATACGGGCGACGCAGCGTGTGGCATTCCCGCAGGCGGCAACCTGCGACCCGTCAGCATTGTAAATGCGCATGAAGACATCAGCGCCCGCGGGTGAGGGCTCAAGCACGATCAATTGATCGCAGCCGATGCCGGTTGTCCGATCAGCAATGGCGCGCGCTTCGTCCGACGTCACCGTTATCGGGTGCGCGCGTCCGTCGAAAATAACGAAATCATTGCCAAGCCCGTTCATTTTTCGGAACGGCCTACCGTTGAGCGTGCTCATCGCGCCCATATAGGCCGAAAGCGTTCCGGCTGGAAGGGCCGTCTCGACATGTTCCCGCCACGGGCGCATGTAGAGTGGCGGATCATCATCGGGATAACAGGCATGCGCGTTGTTGTAGCTCTCGGATGTTTACTGGCGGCAGGCGTAGCGCTTGCCCAATCGGGCGTTGAAACGGTCCCGGTCGCACCACCCGCCTCGTCGACCATCATCGAACGCGCGCAACCCCTGGGAAACTCGCCCAATGATCTTGAGGTTGACGAAGTCACGCTCGCCGCAGTGCCGGCATTGTCAACCAGGCTCACCGGCGACACACGGCGCCTGCAGGATCTCGTCGCCAAACGCCTGCGCGAGATGGCAAAGTCATTGAACGAGGCGGGCATCGCCCCCGCCGGCCCGGCAATGGCGGTGTTCGACCAGCTGGCAACCACCAGCTTCAGCGTCGAGATTATGGTCCCCCTCAGTGAACGCCCCGCCACTATTCCCCCGGGTCTTGGCCTGACAACCACGCCGTACGGGCAAGCGGTGCGCATCATCCATCACGGCGATTATGATGATATCGATGCCACCTATGACGAATTGTCATCCTTCATCGAGGATCGCGATATCGCCATCGAGGATGTGGTGATCGAGCGCTACATGGGCGAGATTTCCGTCGGTGGCGGAGCAGGCACCGTCGAAATCATCGCCATGAAGCGATAGACCTTGCTGTGACCCTGCGGCGAACGCAAACCACCGCAACAACACCCTACGGGTCCCGACCCTAGACGATGGTAGTAGGTTGTTGCTGCGCCAAACCGCCTTTATGCTAATTTCCAGACGCTAGCCGGATCGTCCAAAGTCGCCTGATA
This sequence comes from Raskinella chloraquaticus (SeqCode), assembly GCF_021731865.1. Classification (NCBI taxonomy): domain Bacteria; kingdom Pseudomonadati; phylum Pseudomonadota; class Alphaproteobacteria; order Hyphomicrobiales; family Phreatobacteraceae; genus Raskinella (SeqCode); species Raskinella chloraquaticus (SeqCode). The sequence goes on from NZ_JAKFWN010000004.1 coordinate 127,269, forward strand.
AAATGCGGTAATAGGGTGGGAACAATCATGTCCGAAAAAATCTACGCGGTCAGCAAGGAGTGGGCGCAGCGCGCTTTCATCGACAACAAGTCATATCTCGAGATGTATCGCCGCTCGGTCGATGACCCCAACGGCTTCTGGGGCGAGCATGGCAAGCGGCTTGACTGGATCAAGCCTTACACCAAGGTCCGCAACGCCGATTACAATAGCGCTGACGTCATGGTGAAATGGTTTGAGGATGGAACCCTCAACGTTGCCGCCAACTGTATTGATCGCCATCTCGACAAGCGCGGCGATCAGATTGCCATCATCTGGGAGGGTGACGACCCGAAAGATTCACAAACCATCACCTACCGTGAACTTTACGCTCATGTGAACAAATTCGCCAACGTCCTGCTGGCGCTGGGCGCGCGCAAGGGCGACCGCGTCACGCTTTACCTGCCGATGATCCCGGAAGCGGCCTACGCGATGCTTGCCTGCGCCCGGATCGGGGCGATTCATTCCGTCGTCTTTGGTGGCTTCTCACCCGACAGCCTCGCAAACCGCATCGATGATGCAAGCTCGAAGCTGGTCATCACCGCCGATGAGGGCTTGCGTGGCGGGCGCAAGGTGCCGCTGAAGATCAATTGCGACGAGGCGGTCGCCAAGTGCCCGAGCGTCGAGAAGGTGCTGGTCGTGCGGCGCACCGGCGGCAAGGTTGCGATGCAGGAGGGCCGCGACGTCTGGTATCATGAAGCCGTCCACAGTGTCGCTGATCACTGCCCGCCAGCGGCGATGAACGCCGAGGATCCGCTGTTTATCCTCTATACATCCGGCTCCACCGGCAAGCCCAAGGGCGCCCTGCATACATCAGCGGGCTATCTCGCCTACGCCTCCATGACCCATCAATATGTCTTCGACTATCAGCCAGGCGATATCTACTGGTGCACGGCCGATGTCGGCTGGGTCACAGGCCATTCCTACATCGTCTACGGACCGCTCGCCAACGGCGCCACCACCCTGATGTTCGAGGGCATTCCCAACTATCCCGACGGCTCGCGCTTCTGGCAGGTCATCGACAAATGGAAGGTCAATATCTTCTATACCGCGCCTACCGCCATCCGCGCCCTGATGGCGCTCGGCGAAGACCTGGTAAAGACGACGTCACGCACCTCGCTGCGGCTGTTGGGTTCGGTGGGCGAGCCGATCAATCCGGAAGCCTGGGAGTGGTATTATCGCGTGGTCGGCAACGAAAAATGTCCGATTGTCGACACCTGGTGGCAGACGGAAACCGGCGGAATTCTCATCACCCCGCTGCCCGGCGCAACCGCCCTGAAGCCAGGCTCGGCCACCCGCCCCTTCTTCGGCGTCGTGCCACAGATCGTTGACGCCGCCGGCGTCGTGCAGGAGGGCGCCTGCGAGGGCAATCTGGTGATTGCCGAAAGCTGGCCGGGCCAGATGCGCACGGTTTATGGTGATCACCAGCGCTTCATTGACACTTATTTCAAGACCTATCCCGGCAAGTATTTCACCGGCGATGGCTGCAGGCGCGATGCTGATGGCTATTACTGGATCACGGGCCGCGTTGATGACGTCATCAACGTCTCCGGCCACCGCATGGGCACAGCGGAAGTAGAATCGGCCCTCGTCGCGCACCCCAAAGTGGCGGAAGCCGCCGTCGTCGGCTATCCGCACAACATCAAGGGGCAGGGCATCTACGCTTATGTCATGCTGAATGCGGGCGAAACGCCAACCGAGGAGTTGCGCAAGGAGCTGATCGGCTGGGTGCGCAAGGAAATCGGCCCCATCGCCTCGCCCGACCTCATCCAGTTCGCCCCCGGCCTGCCCAAGACGCGCTCGGGCAAGATCATGCGCCGCATCCTGCGCAAGATCGCCGAGGACGAGTTCGGCAGCCTGGGTGATACCTCGACGCTGGCCGATCCTGCCGTCGTCGATGACCTCATCGCCAATCGTCAGAACCGGCAGCAAAAGGCTGGTTGATACAAAACCGCATGCAGGAAGGCGGGGAAGCGCCGTGCGCGATATCGTGCGGCGTTTTCCATCATTGATCGTGAAAACGACGCTCGCTGGCTGCACACCATGCGACAACCGCGAGGATGAGGACCAGGGTGAAATCTTTTACTCCTGAAGACCTTCTGGCCGAACTTGCCCGCCAGGGCATAAAGACCACCACCGTCACCCATCCCGCGCTCTTTACCGTGGAGGACAGTCAGCGCCTGCGCGGCAACATCCCCGGCGGTCATTGCAAGAATCTCTTTCTGAAAGACGAGAAGGGCGCGTTGTTTCTGCTCGTCGCCCTCGAAGACGCGGTCATCACACTGAACCAGCTTCACAAGCGCGTGGGCTGCAAGCGGCTGTCCTTCGGCAAGCCGGATTTGCTGATGGCGGTGCTGGGCGTCACGCCAGGGTCGGTATCGCCCTTTGCCCTCATCAATGATCATGAGCGCCGCGTCACGGTGCTGCTCGACGCTGCCATGCTTACTCACGAGCAGCTGAGCTATCACCCGTTGACCAACACCATGACGACGACGCTGGCACGCGTTGACCTGATGGTGTTTCTGAACGGGCTTGGCTACCAGCCACGCACCATTGATCTTGTGTGAAGAACGGGGCAAACGAAGAGGGACAGAGCGGCGGCGCCAGTGCCGCCTCCTTGATTTTTCTGCTGCCATTCCCATGTCAGCACCGACCAACGAAAGCAAACCGCTGCCATGTTGACGCCAAGCCAGCCAGCTACCCCTGCAAACGCCATCAAAGACACGACGACGAAAACGTTCGCCGCTGATGTGATTGAGGAATCGCGGGCGCAACCGGTCCTAGTCGATTTCTGGGCGCCATGGTGCGGGCCGTGCAAGCAGCTGACGCCGGTGCTGGAAAAAGTCATTGCTGCTGCGCAGGGTAAGGTCAAACTCGTCAAAATGAACATCGACGAGCACCCGGCCATTCCCGGCCAGATGGGCATCAAATCCATTCCCGCTGTCATTGCCTTCAAGGATGGCCGTCCGGTGGATGGGTTCATGGGGGCGCTGCCGGAAAGTCAGATCAAGCAGTTCATCGAACAGGTGACGGGCACCACCATCGGCCCCTCCGAGATTGAACACACGCTGGAGGCGGGCGACGCGCTTCTGGCCGATGGTGAGGCGGCGGCAGCTGTCGAAGCCTTCACCGAGGCGCTTGCCATCGACGACAAGAATGTGCGCGCGCTTGCCGGCCTGGCGCAGGCCTATCTGCTGGTCGGTGACGTCGACAAGGCAAAAGGCATGCTTGCAACCATTCCCGAACCCGACCTCGACAAGCCACCGGTTGCCGCCGTTCGTGCCGCCATCGATCTTGCCGAGAAAACGGCGTCGCTTGGTGATCTTGGTCCGCTGTTTGCGCGCATCGAGGCCAATCCGCTTGACCATCAGGCGCGCTTTGACCTGGCGCTTGGTCTGGCTGCCGCCGGCAGGCGCGAGGAGGCCGTCGACCATCTCATCGATCTGGTGCGTCGCGACAAGGAGTGGAACGAAGAGGCCGCCCGCAAACAGCTTGTGCAGTTCTTTGCCGCCTGGGGTTTTGACGCTGACGCAACGCTTTACGGCAGGCGCCGCCTGTCGGCCATTCTCTTTTCCTGACACAAGGGGAGAGCAAATGCCGATCAATATACTTGCGCAGACGATTGACGAGCTTCCTCCTGTCATCCCGGTATTTCCCTTGAGCGGCGTGCTGCTGTTACCGCGCGGCGATCTGCCTTTGAATATTTTCGAGCAGCGCTACATCGCCATGGTGGATGCCGTTCTCGCCGGTCATCGCACGATCGGGATGATCCAGCCGGCCCTCGACAGCGACCGGCACGACACCAATCCATCGCTCTGCGCGGTTGGCTGCATCGGCCGGCTCACGGCCTTTCAGGAATCGGGCGATGGCCGCTATCTTCTGTCACTGACCGGCATATGCCGATTTGACGTCGCCGAGGAACTGGCTGCGCTGACTCCCTATCGCCAATGCCGCGTCAGTTATGAGCGGTTTGCCGACGATCTGCAGCCGCGACTTGGCGAGGAAAGCGTCAATCGCAAGCTCCTGCTGAGTACCTTCTCGCACTATCTTGAGGCAAACAATCTGCAAGCGGACTGGGAGGGCATCGACCAGGCGCCGAATGAGGCGTTGGTGACGGCTCTGTCGATGATGGCGCCCTATGGTCCGCGCGAAAAACAGGCTCTGCTTGAGGCGGTGACACTTGCCAACCGCGCCGAAATGCTGGTGGCGATGACCGAGATGTCACTGGCCCGCCAGGCCGGTGAGGAAAACCAGAACCTGAACTGAACATCAGCGCCCGACGCTGCGAGAGGATGACTGACATGGCTGCACCGAAAACCGAGATCGATCCTCGTCTCCTTGAACTGCTGGTCTGTCCGCTCACCAAGGACACTCTGCGCTACAATCGCGAGGCGCAGGAGCTGGTCTCGCTGTCCGCCAAACTTGCCTATCCGATCCGCGATGGCATTCCCATCATGCTGCCGGAAGAAGCACGCAAGCTGGATTAGATCGGCTGCCCCTGGAGCAGTCGGGGCACGTCACCAACAAGCCCCGAGGCATTGCCGATAAACACCGATTTGAGCCGTGGCAAACGATCGACAATACCAAGCCCTAGATCGCGAAGACCACGAATGACGCCAATATCGTTTGAAAAAAGCCGGTTGAGCCCGTCGGTCGCAAAACCCATGGCGAGCGTGTCGAATCGCCGCCAGCGCTCGTAGCGCTCGAGGATGGCGAGATTGCCGAAATCCTCTCCCAGCCGAAAAGCCTCGACCATCACCTGGGTCAGCGCCGCAGCGTCCCGAAATCCGAGATTGAGCCCCTGACCGGCGATCGGATGGATGATGTGGGCCGCATCGCCAACCAGCGCCAGCCGGTCGGCAACGAAGCGCCGCGCCACCTTCATCGCCAGCGGATAGGAAAAGCGCTGAGCGCCCGCGCGCACCCGTCCCAGATGATGGCCAAAGCGTTGGAGAAGCGCCTCATGAAAACCGTCATCATCGAGCGCCATGAGACGCGTCGCCTCCCGGCTTTTTTCTGTCCACACCAGCGATGAGCGATGGCGCCCTTGTGCGTCGTCATTGAGTGGCAGAATGGCAAAAGGCCCGGCGGGGAGAAAATGCTCTTCCGCTCGCCCGTGATGCGGCTCGTCATGAAGAAGCGTGGTGACGATGGCGGATTGGTCGTAATCCCAGCCAACCATGCGAATGCCGGCGTCAGTCCTCAGGCGCGAGCGCGCGCCATCGCAGGCAAGCACCACATCCGCCGCCAGACGCTCACCATCATCAAGCCGGATATCAACGTGCGAGGGGTGGCGCTCCAGAGAGGCAATACTGCCTGATTGCTGCACCACATCGGTTGCCGCGAGCGCGGCCGTGAGCCGTGCGGCGAGAACGGCGTTTTCGACCATGTGGGCAAACGGCTCGCCCTCGCTCGCTTCGCCGGCAAAAGTAAGCAGGGTTGGCCGCACCCCGTCATCCAGCCGGCTGTCGGTGACGATCATGTCGGTGATTGCCTGCGTGTCGGCAGCCTCAGGCCAGGCACCAAGCTCACAGAGCATGCGCCGCGCGCCAGCCGCGATCGCCGACGCCCGGCCATCGGTGCGCGGCGGCTTGCCAAACCCCGGATCAACCAGCCGCACCCTGAAAATGCCACCGCTTGCCTGATGAAGCGCCAGCGCCAGCGACAGGCCGACCATGCCCGCGCCGGCGATCACCACATGCGGGCGCGCCGCACTGACATGCGCAGGCCCCGCTTGACGTCGGGCGCGGCGCGGTGTCGTGTCACCCTGTGGCCCCGAAATATCCTTTGTGGTTTTGTCCATGTCCTCCGCCGTCGAACAGCTTCTCACAATCCTTGACCTAGAGCGCCTCGAACGCAACCTCTTCCGCGGTTTGAGCCCGCAAGTGGGATGGCAGCGCGTCTTCGGGGGCCAGGTGATCGGGCAGGCACTGGTCGCCTGCTGCCGGACCTTTGACGAAACCCCGCGCCAACCCCATTCCATGCACGCCTATTTCATGCTGCCCGGCGATCCTTCGGCGCCGATCATCTATGAAGTCGATCGCTTGCGGGACGGCAAGAGTTTCTCCACACGCCGCGTGCTGGCAATCCAGCACGGGCAGGCCATTTTCGCCATGACCACCTCGTTTCATATCGAGGAAGAGGGCTTTGATCATCAGGCGGTGATGCCCAACGTGCCTCATCCCGAAGATCTGCCCAATGAAAGCGAAATCCGCGCCACCGTCATGCCCCTGATGCCGGACCCGGTGCGCACATATTTCGAACGCGAGCGCCCGATCGAACTGAAACCGGTCGAATTCAACCGTTATGCGGGTGTCAAAAACCCCGAAGGGCGTTTCAACGTGTGGATCCGCACCACCGGCAGGCTCCCTGACGATCCGCACATCCATCAATGCGTCCTCGCCTATGCCTCGGATATGACGCTGCTTGATGCGGCACTCATCCCGCATGGCAAGACCGTTTTTCAGAAGGACATCCAGCCAGCCTCGCTTGATCATGCCCTGTGGTTTCATCGTCCCTTCCGCGCCGATGATTGGCTTCTTTATGCCCAGGACAGCCCGTCGGCACATGGCGCGCGCGGTTTTTCCCGCGGCCTCATTTTCCGCAAGGACGGGACACTGGTGGCCTCGGTTGCCCAGGAGGGGCTTATCCGCCGGCGCGACAATGGTTTTCAGATGCGCAATGCCTAATTAGTGACCAACTGGCGAAGCGTTTACGGCACTGCCGGGGCAGTTATGCCTGTTTTGACGCCATTTCACGTCGTCTTGCCTGATCGCACATCGTTCTTGTTTAAAAACAGCAATTAAAAACAACAGCTTAGCTGAAGGCTGGTCTTTTGGCATGACCCTTGAATGACGGGTGCGGAGTTGTCTGCGTCAGGGCGCTGATTTCTGCCGCAGACCCGCATCGCATAGGGAGAAAAATGATGAAGATCATCATGGCCATTATCAAACCTTTCAAGCTCGACGAAGTCCGCGATGCTTTGACGGCGATCGGTGTGCAGGGTCTCACCGTCACCGAAGTCAAAGGCTACGGGCGGCAGAAGGGACACACCGAGATTTATCGCGGCGCCGAATATGCCGTGAGCTTCCTGCCCAAGCTCAAAATCGAGATTGCAGCGCCAAGCGCCCTCGTCGCCAAAGCCGTCGAGGCGATCTCGTCAGCCGCCAAGACCGGCCAGATCGGCGATGGCAAGATTTTTGTCTTCAATCTCGAACAGGCAGTCCGCATCCGCACCGGTGAAACCGACAGCGACGCCCTTTGATTCGACGCCTTTTGCTTCATGGAGTTTCCGAAATGACAAAGAGTAAATGGATGCTGACGGCCGGAATTCTCTTTCCAGCCCTGACTGTCGCGGGAGAGGCGTTCGCCCAGGCCGCCAAAATCGTCCCCAACAAGGGTGACACCGCCTGGCTGCTCCTGTGCAGCGCGCTCGTGCTGATGATGTCGATCCCCGGCCTTGCTCTCTTTTATGGCGGCCTCGTGCGCACCAAGAATGCGCTGTCGGTATTGACGCAGGTCATGACCATCGTGGCGCTCGTCGGTGTCATCTGGGTTGTCTATGGCTATTCGCTGGCCCTGGGCGATTCAAGCGGCAGCCTGTCAAATTACATTGGCGGGTTCGGCAAGCTGTTTCTGGCCGGAATCACGCCTGATTCGGTGGTGCCGACCTTCTCGAACGGCGTCGTGGTTCCCGAATACGCCTACATGGTCTTCCAGATGACGTTCGCCATGATCACCCCGGCTCTCATCGTCGGTGCCTTTGCCGAGCGCATCAAATTCTCGGCTGTTCTGGTGTTTATCGGCCTGTGGGTCACCTTCATCTATCTCCCCATCGCTCATTGGGCGTGGGCGACCGTGACACCTGACGACATCGCTGCGGCCGCCAAGGCAGTCGCCGAGGCTGCGGGTGCCGAGGCAAAGAAGGTCGCCGAGGCCAAGCTGGCGGAAATGACCGGCAGCATCGGCTGGCTCAATGGTGGCCTTGCGCCATGGATGGGTGGTGTTGGCGCCCTTGATTTCGCCGGCGGCACCGTCGTCCATATCAATGCCGGGATTGCTGGCCTTGTGGGTGCCATCGTCATCGGCAAGCGGGTTGGTTACGGCCGCGATGCGTTGTCGCCGCACTCGCTCACCATGACCATGATCGGCACGTCGCTGCTGTGGGTCGGCTGGTTTGGTTTCAACGCCGGTTCGAACCTCGAAGCAAACGGCGCCACCGCACTGGCCTTCGTCAACACCATGGTCGCGACCTGCGGCGCGGCGCTGAGCTGGGTGCTGGTTGAATGGGCCAGCAAAGGCAAACCCTCCCTGCTGGGCCTTGCCTCCGGCGCGGTCGCCGGTCTTGTCGCCGTGACACCGGCATCGGGATATGCTGGGCCGATGGGGTCCCTCTTCCTCGGCCTCATCGTCTCGCCGATCTGTCTCTTCTTCGTCTCAACGGTGAAGAACAAGTTTGGCTATGACGATGCGCTTGATGTCTTCGGCATCCATTGCGTCGGCGGCATCGTTGGCGCCCTTGCAACCGGCATTCTGGTCAATCCGTCACTGGGCGGCGTTGGCATCACCGATTATACCAACTACGCCAACGCCAATGCGGGGACTTACGCCTTCGGCGCCCAGATGACCGCGCAGTTTACCGCCGTCATCGCCACCCTCCTGTGGTCGGGTATCGGATCCTACATCCTCTTCAAGATTACCGATGTGCTGGTTGGCCTGCGGGTCAGCGAGGACAAGGAGCGCGAAGGTCTCGACATCGTCGAGCATGGCGAACGTTCCTACAATTACTGATCGTTTCTCCCGGCGGATATCAGCAGATATCCGAACTTCAAGGGCTGCGGTTGACCCTGCAGCCCTTTTTTTGTCGCCGCGACAAGGCGTGGTTAAAGCCCGCTTAACCCTGGCCGTCTAGGGTTGCAAGGCGTGTCAAACCAAGCCGCCCGTGAGTGATGATGTCTGCTGCCGACAGCCCAACCGCCATCCGCTCGCCCTTCGTTCGGCTGGCCGATCTTCTGGCAGGCATCCCTCCCGGCAAGCCTCCGCTTGTCTTGTCGGTCGGCGAGCCGCGCCATGCCGTTCCGGATTTTGTAGGCCCGGTCCTGGCGCGCCACACCGCTGATTTCAATCGCTATCCAGGCGTGCGCGGCAGCGATGGTTTTCGTCAGGCCGTCGCGGATTGGGCGGCCCGGCGCTATCCCGGCGTCACACTCGACCCCGAACGACAAATCATCGTGCTCAACGGCTCGCGCGAGGGTCTGTTCTCGGCAACGCTTGCTGCCGCCTGCTGGCCACGTCTCAAAGGCCGGGATCATATTCTGCTTCCCAATCCCTACTACCCTCCCTACGCAGCGTCAGCTCAGGCCGCACGCATGAAGATCGGCCTGATGGACGCATCCGAAGCAAGCGGCTTCCTGCCCGATCTCGCCGCGCTCGAGCCGGCGATTCTCGATCGCACCGCTGCACTCTTCATCTGCTCACCCGCCAATCCTCAGGGCGTGATTGCCAGCAGCGATTATCTTGCACAGGCGCTCGCGCTCGCCCGCCGGCACGGCTTTTTGCTGTTCGTCGACGAATGCTATTCTGAAATCTATAGTTCTCTCGCTCCTGCCGGCGGCCTTGAGGTTGCCGCGCGCTCCGGCTCCTTCAGCAATCTCGTGGTCTTTAATTCGCTGTCGAAGCGCTCAAACCTGGCTGGTCTGCGGCTGGGATTTTGCGCTGGTGACGCTGACTTCCTTGATCATCTGACCGAGTTTCGTGTCGTGACCTGTCCGCAGGTTCCCTTGCCCGTTCAGGCCGTCGGCGAGGTTGCCTATGGTGATGAACGTCATGTGGATGAAAACCGTGGCCTGTACCGCGCGAAATTCGCCCTTGCCGAGCGTCTGCTGGGCAACCGCTTTGGCGTAACGCAGCCTGAGGGCGGTTTTTTTGTCTGGCTGGACGTCAAACGGTTCGGGGATGACGAGACGATCGCGGCCAACCTGTGGCGCGAGGCCGGATTACGTGTGGTTCCCGGCAGCTATCTCGCCAGCCCGGCTGGCGATGGAACGAACCCCGGCGCGGGATATCTGCGACTAGCCCTTGTCGACCATTTTGCCAGCGTCGAAACGGCCCTCGGGCGCCTTGCCGACTGCCTGCCATAAAGGAAATCTCATGCGCTACAGTCGAACCGTTGATGGAATGAACCGCCGCTATTCCAATGGCGTTCTTGATGTTGCCGGACGCTGGGCAGCGGAAATCGGCGGGCTGTCCCTGCTCATCATCACGGCTGGCTGTTTCCTGGCTCTTGCAACCTGGACGGTCGATGACCGCAGCTTCACCCATGCCACCACCGCTCCCATTCGCAACGCGCTCGGTTTTCCCGGCGCCGCACTTGCCGATCTCCTCATCCAGATCCTTGGATTTGGCGTCATCGTCATGTTGATACCCGTTGCCTGCTGGGGGTGGCGTCTGCTGACAAAACGCGGGCTTGATCAGGAAAAGACCCGCGTTGCTGCGTGGATTGCCGGCATCGCGGCATCCGCCACCATGGTGTCATGTCTGCCCGTGCCCGCCAGCTGGCCTTTGCCAGGCGGACTTGGCGGTATCGTGGGGGATGCGTTGCGCAATGCCCTGGCTGCGCCTCTGGCACCCCGTCTTGGCATTGCTTTCGATGCCGGACTGGCCTCGATCATGGCGCTTGCCGCTGGTTTTTCGCTTTTGCACGCAAGTGCGGTCATTGCCCCGGCGATCGACGATGTGGAGGACATGGATGACGGCGACGACAGCCATAACACCGGCTTCAGCCCGCTCGGCCTGATGACCCATTGGTTCCTGTCGGCAAAGGCGTTTGTCGCCCGCCGCCTGGACCAACGCCAGTCGACATCGCAACGCAGCGAGATTGACACTGCCCCGCAGCACCGTCGCGAACCTGCCCTGTTTGGGGCAAGCGCGCCGCCTGACGCCATCGAAGTCGAAGGGCTTGATATCCAGGCGCCCTTTCCTGAATCGCCCGCAACGCGCGTTGCTGCCAACAAGCGGTCGCTGAAACCTGGCAGACGTGCCGCCAAGGAGGCGCAACCTGATCTGCTGGCGGGCAATGAGTATGAACTCCCTCCGCTGGCGTTGCTCGCCGAACCCAAGCGTCACATGGCGGCTGCCCCTTCGGAAGAATCGCTGGAAGGCAATGCCCGTATTCTCGAAGGCGTGCTCGACGATTTCGGCGTGCGCGGCGAAGTCATGCAGGTGCGGCCAGGCCCGGTCGTGACATTGTATGAATTGCAGCCGGCGCCCGGCATCAAATCATCGCGCGTGGTGGGCCTTGCCGACGATATTGCCCGCTCGATGAGCGCGATCTCCGCCCGTGTCGCAGTGATCCCCGGCCGTAACGCCATCGGCATCGAGCTGCCGAATGCGCGGCGTGAAACCGTTTATCTGCGCGAACTGATGGCCTCACGCGATTTCGAGGATAACAAATCGCGGCTGGCACTCTGCCTAGGCAAGACGATCGGCGGCGAGCCGGTCATCGTCGATCTTGCCAAGATGCCGCACCTGCTTATCGCCGGGACCACGGGATCAGGCAAATCAGTCGGCATCAACACGATGATCCTGTCGCTGCTCTACCGCTTGCGGCCCGATCAGTGCCGTCTCATCATGGTTGACCCGAAGATGCTGGAATTGTCCGTCTATGACGGCATTCCCCATCTGCTGGCGCCGGTCGTCACGGATCCTAAAAAAGCGGTTGTTGCGCTTAAATGGGCGGTACGCGAAATGGAAGAGCGCTACCGTAAAATGTCGAAGCTCGGCGTGCGCAACATCGACGGCTATAATGCCCGTGTCGAGGAAGCCCGGGTGTCGGGCGAAACCATCACCCGCACCGTCCAGACCGGCTTTGACGCCGATAACGGTCAACCGACATTCGAAGAGCAGACCTTCGACCTTGAGGCGCTGCCCTACATTGTCGTCGTCGTCGACGAAATGGCGGACCTCATGCTGGTGGCCGGCAAGGATATCGAAGGCGCGATCCAGCGCCTGGCGCAGATGGCGCGTGCGGCCGGCATTCACCTGATCATGGCAACCCAGCGTCCCTCGGTTGACGTCATCACCGGAACCATCAAGGCCAATTTCCCCACTCGCGTGTCCTTCCAGGTCACGTCGAAGATCGACAGCCGCACCATTCTGGGTGAACAGGGCGCCGAACAGCTGCTTGGGCAGGGTGACATGCTTTACATGGCCGGCGGCGGCCGCATCTCGCGTGTTCACGGACCTTTCGTATCCGATGGCGAGGTGGAAAGCATTGTCACCCACCTGAAATCACAAGGTCAGCCATCCTATCTTGATGCCGTCACCCGCGAGGATGAACTGGTGCAGGAGGAAGCCGACAGCGCTGTCTTCGACAAGGGCGCGTTTGGCGAAAGCGAGAGCGCCGATCCTTACGATCAGGCCATCGCCATCGTCCTGCGCGACGGCAAGGCGTCAACCTCCTACATTCAGCGACGCCTCCAGATCGGTTACAACCGCGCCGCCTCGCTGATGGAACGCATGGAAAAGGAAGGCATCGTCTCACCCGCCAATCACACTGGAAAGCGCGAGATTCTGATCGAGCGCCCGAAGAACACGCCGATGGATGACGAATAGCCTCATCTTCGCCACGAAACCGGCCTATCGGTAATCGCCCGTAACGACTTCAATTGGACCAATGAATGCCCTTTTCGCTTGACGGTTTTCGCTGTGGTGTTGTGCTTCTGGCTGTGACGATCATTGCCGGTGCGGCACATGCTCAGGCACCCGTCCCGCTCGTTCCCCAGGCACGGCCGCAGCAATCTCAGCCTCAGGCGAAGCCGCCGAGCACGCCGGAGCGAAAAACAAACGATGTTACCCTGCGCTCGACGCCCGTCGTCAGCAGCGCCCAGCCGCTCAGCCCCCAGCAGACCGCCACGCTGCAAAAGGTATCAACGGCGTTCAACGCCATGCACGACATGCAGGCAACCTTTACCCAGGTCGAGTTCGACGGCGCCCGCGCCACCGGGCGGTTCTTCCTGACAAAGCCCGGCCGGGTGCGTTTCCAGTATGACCGCCCGAGCCCGCTTGAAATCGTCGCTGATGGCAGTGATCTCGTGGTACGCGACCGTAAACTCAACACGCAGGATTTCTATCCGCTGAAACAGACGCCGCTGCGCTATCTTCTCAACGAGCGCATCGACCTGACGAAGGACGCCAAGGTGCTGGCGGTGTTGCAGGACAATGATCTCGTCACCGTCGTCATCGAGGATCGCAATGATTTTTCTCAAGGACAGCTGACATTGTTCTTTGACGCCCATTCCTATGAACTGCGCCAGTGGAGCGTGATTGACAGCAATGGCCGGGAAACCGCAGTCGCGATTCATAACGTCGCGCTCAATCGGCCGAATAACCCCGAACTCTTCAAGATTTATGTTCTACCAGGAATCGGCCCGCAATAACGATTTTTCTGACAATGCTTGCGCCTTTCGGGCAGATCGCGCATGGCTTGGTGATTGCGTCTGATCCTGAGGCACGATGGCTTTCTCTCTCGCCACCTGGAACATCAATTCCGTCCGCTTGCGCCTGCCTCTCGTTACCCGCTTCTTGCGGGAGCAGGCGCCCGATGTCCTGTGCCTGCAGGAAATCAAGTGCCAGAGCGACCAGTTTCCCGCCGCAGAGCTGCGTCAGCTTGGCTATGTCCATCAGGCGGTTTACGGCTTCAAGGGTTATCATGGGGTGGCGATTGTCTCGCGACACCCCTTTGCCGGAGAAGAGCGTCATGTGTTCTGCGGCAAGGAGGATGGCCGCTCCCTAACGGTGCGCTTCGATGAAGGTCCGCTGGCCGGCATCGATATCGCCAATTTCTACGTGCCCGCCGGTGGCGACATTCCCGATCCCGATCTCAACGAGCGGTTTGCCCACAAACTGGCCTTCCTCGATGAATTCGCCCGGTGGTCGCAGGCGCGCGCGCGCCGTGGCGTCTCGTCCATTCTTGTCGGCGATCTGAACGTCGCCCCCCTTGAACAGGATGTGTGGAGCCACAAGCAGCTTCTGGACGTGGTGTCGCACACACCCATCGAGGTGGAAAAATTCAACGCCATCCTTGAGGCCGGCGGCTGGCAGGATGTGATGCGGGCGATCATCCCGCCGCCTGAAAAACTGTACACCTGGTGGAGCTACCGCGCCCAGGACTGGCGCGCCTCGAATCGCGGACGCCGCCTTGATCATGTCTGGACGTCGCGTGATCTCAAGGACAGCTGGACCGGCATGAGCATCGAAACAGACACGCGCGACTGGGAGCGGCCTTCCGACCATGTCCCGGTGATTACGCGCTTTGCACGGTGAATTCTAGGGTCAGGACCCATTAATTTGGGCGAAACGGTGGGAGGGACATGGCGCGAGGTTGAGGAGCAAGCCCGCAGGAAGTCGTCTGACTTTCAAAGGCTTGCGACATAAAGATCGCGTCATTTCACCCCATCCGAAGGACATGGCACGAATGGCAAACTGGTTCGTCGTAGCCCTCAACCATACCAAAGGGTATGCTTTTCGGGCTTCTCCTGCCATTTTATCCATTCGTGCCATGCCGTTTTGCCTAAATTAATGGGTCCTGACCCTAATCTTCCAGACTTTGCCTGACCGTGTCGAGGTCACCTACAGTTGCCAGCAGGCGCTCGGCGAGTTTCTGGCGCAGATCAACGGCGCTGCGCGGAAATTCCTCAAGGATACGTCGATAGGCGCTGCGCGGCAGTCGCAACAGCGTGGTCGCGGTCTCGGCGCGAACGGTTGCGGCGTGCTGTGTGGGCGTGATGAGGGCGGATTCTCCCAGCAGGGCGCCGGCCTGCGCCGTCTCGCGGCGTTTCGTCTGTCCGGCGCGCACGCTGGTGATCGACACCTGCCCCTCGAGGATCAGATAGGCCGCATCCGCCGCCTCGCCCTGATCAAACAGGATATTGCCCGCCGATAAGTCCTTTCGCTCCGCCGCAAACGCCAGCATGCGCAAGGCCTCGCGTTCAAGAACGGCGAAGACCAGATGTTCGGACAAGAGTTGAAGCGGAATGTCGAGAGCCATCAGTTCACGGAACGAGCTTGTAGCCGCCGCCCTCCGTCACCAGGATTTCCGCCCGCGATGGATCAATCTCAATTTTCTGCCGCAGGCGATAGATATGCGTTTCAAGCGTATGCGTCGTCACCCCGGAATTATATCCCCACACTTCGGCAAGCAATGTATCGCGCGTCACCGGTTTGTCGCCCGCGCGGTAAAGATATTTGAGGATTGCTGTTTCCTTTTCGGTGAGCCTGACCTTGGAGCCCTTGGGATCGATCATGAGCTTGCCTGCCGGACGAAATGTATAACCGCGCACCTGAAAGACTGCATCCTCGCTTGCTTCATGCTGGCGCAACTGCGCCCGCAGGCGCGCCAGCAGAACGGCAAACCGGAACGGCTTGGTGATGTAGTCGTTGGCGCCCGAATCAAGGCCGAGGATCTGATCAGCGTCCGAAATATGCCCCGTCAGCATGATGACCGGCCCCTTGAAGCCATTCTTGCGCATCAATTTGCAAGCTTCACGACCATCCATGTCAGGCAGTCCGACATCAAGCACCACGAGACTGATGTCCCCGGCCTTCATGGCCTGCACAGCCTTCGCGGCGGTATCGGCGGTGGTGACGAGAAATTCCTCGTGCAATGCCAATTGCTCGGCAAGCGCATCACGCAGATCGTTGTCGTCGTCGACCAGGAGAATCCGTGTCTGCATTGCTGATCCCGTTGCTAGCCGGCTCCGTCGAATCACTGACGGTGGACGGATGCCTCAATTTACCTAAACTGCCGTTGCATGTCTTTCCCGGTCGATCCCTTAGCATAACCGGACAAACACAGCAGGAAAATAGATGCAGGGAAAGCATCTCTTGACGCGCAGCGCGCCCCACGCGGGAAAGCACGGGACAAAGCCATCGCGCTGTTTGTCACTCATTCATGTTGCGGTGTCTCCTGGCGGGCGCCATCGCGGGATGGTGATCGCCGGCGCCATTCGGGTGCCGTGCGCGCTCGGGCGCGGCGGCGCCCAGATCAAATGGCGCGAGGGCGACGGGCGAACGCCGCTTGGCCTTTTTTCCCTTAGGGCCATCCATTACCGCGCCGATCGCGTGCCCGTTCCACGCAGCCGCCTGCCAAAACGGGCCGTGCGCGCGGGCGATTGGTGGTGCGACCTGGTATCTGATCGCCGCTATAATCGTCTGGTGCGGGATCGCCCACCACCACCGGCCAGCGAGGAGCGATTGCGCCGGCGCGACAATCTATATGATATCATTGTCGAAATCGGCTTTAATGACCGCCCGGTGGTACGCGGCAAGGGCAGCGGTATCTTCTGGCATGTGGCGCGGCCGGCCTTCTCGCCAACCGCCGGCTGCATTGCCACCAGCCTCGCGGCCCTGCAGCGCGTCCTGCCCTTCATCGGGCCTCATACCCGGATCAGGATTGGCTGACGGGCGCACGTGAGCCAAAAAGCGCGCTGCCGACGCGTACATGGGTGGCTCCGCACCAGATCGCCTGCTCGTAATCGCCGCTCATGCCCATCGATCGCACCGCCAGGCCCGCCTCATCCGCCATGCGGGTCAACAGTGCGAAATGGGGCCCGGGAGGCTGGGTGGCCGGCGGGATGCACATGAGGCCGGAAATGCTCAGCCCATGAACATCGCGGCAGCGAGCCAGAAATGACGGCGCCTCATGCGGGGGAATGCCGGCCTTTTGCGGCTCTTCGCCTGTGTTCACCTGAACGTAGAGGGCCGGGCGCCGGGTCGTCCTGGCCATCTCTTTGGCGATCTCGCCGGCGAGCCGGTCTCGGTCCACCGTCTGGATGACGTCAAACAAAGCGAGCGCCTCGCGCACCTTGTTGGTCTGCAACGGGCCGATCAGATGAAGTTCGATGTCAGTGAACGCTGTGCGCAGCTGCGGCCATTTGCCAGCCGCCTCCTGCACGCGATTTTCGCCAAAAATACGCTGGCCGGCACGAAGAAACGGCTCGATGGCCGCCTCGTCAAAGGTTTTCGATACCGCAATGAGCCGCACAGAACCTGAAGGGCGGGTGCAGAAGCGCTCCGCTTCGGCAATCTTGGCCATGATCCGCCGCAGATTGTCAGCTGCGCTGTCACCCATTTTGATCCCTCCGTTGCGGCGTTTTCTGCCCGACACAACGCTCAGACGTTGATCTTGTTGCCTGCCTGCGCCAAGGTCCGCCACCCGACACGGCAGTTTTTACGAATCACGGACCAACCTCGTATGGCAAGCGAACGATATAATGCCAAGGATGTCGAACCGCGCTGGCAGAAGCTGTGGGCGGAGCGCGAGATTTTTAACACGCGCAACGATGATCCACGGCCGAAATTCTATGTGCTTGAGATGTTCCCCTACCCCTCCGGGCGCATCCATATGGGTCACGTGCGCAACTATACGATGGGCGATGTGCTGGCGCGCTACAAGCGGGCGCGCGGCTTTGCCGTTCTGCACCCCATGGGATGGGACGCCTTCGGGCTGCCAGCCGAAAACGCGGCCATGCAGAACAAGGTTCATCCCCGGGAATGGACGTATGCCAACATCGCCACCATGCGCGATCAGCTCAAATCCATGGGGCTGTCGCTGGACTGGTCGCGCGAACTCGCAACCTGCGATCCGAGCTATTACCGCCACCAGCAGAAAATGTTTCTTGATTTCTGGAAGGCCGGCCTCGTCGACCGCAAGCAGTCGAAGGTAAACTGGGATCCTGTCGATCAGACAGTGCTGGCCAATGAACAGGTGATTGACGGGCGCGGCTGGCGCTCCGGCGCCGAGGTTGAACTGCGCGATCTCACCCAGTGGTTCTTCAGGATTGCCGAGCAGTCGGATGTTCTGCTCGAAGCGCTGGATAGTCTGGAGCGCTGGCCGGAAAAAGTCCGCACCATGCAGCGCAACTGGATCGGCAAGTCGGAAGGCATGCTGGTGCGCTTCGCGCTCGAGCCGGCAGGCGCGCCAGCGGGCGAGGGCGAACTGACCTGCTTTTCAACCCGCATCGACACGCTGTTTGGCGCCAGCTTCATGGCGATCGCCCCCGACCATCCCCTGGCCGCCAAGCTTGCCAGGGATAATCCTGCTCTCGCCGCCTTCATTGACGAGTGCCGGCGCATCGGCACCTCTGAATCGGCGATTGAAACCGCTGAAAAACAAGGGTTTGACACCGGTCTGCGGGTCCAGCACGCCGTCGACCCAGGCATAAGCTTGCCCGTCTTCGTCGCCAATTTCGTCCTCATGGGCTATGGCACCGGCGCCATCTTCGGCTGCCCGGCGCATGACCAGCGCGACCTTGATTTCGCGCTGAAATACAATCTGCCGGTGAGGCCCGTCGTGCTGCCGCGGGGGACAGACGAGAAGGCCTTCGCCATAACCGACACGGCCTATACAGGCCCCGGCACGATGATCCATTCGCGCTTCCTTGACGGGCTCGACACGGAACCGGCCTGGGACATGATGGCAAGGCGTCTTGAATCAACAACTCTGGGTGGCGAGCCGCAAGGCACGCGGCAGACCAATTTCCGGCTGCGTGACTGGGGTATTTCCCGCCAGCGCTATTGGGGCTGCCCGATCCCCGTCATCCATTGCGACGTCTGCGGTCCTGTGGCGGTGCCTGACAGCGATCTGCCCGTTGTTTTGCCTGACGACATCACCTTTGATCGTCCCGGCAATCCGCTCGATCATCATCCAACCTGGAAACACGTTGCCTGTCCACGCTGCGCCGCGCCAGCACGCCGCGAAACCGACACGATGGATACCTTCGTCGATTCATCCTGGTATTTCGCCCGCTTCACCAATCCCTGGCTGACAAGCGCGCCAACGGATGCAGGCGATGTCCGGCGCTGGCTTCCGGTTGACCAGTATATCGGCGGGATCGAGCACGCGATCCTGCATTTGCTCTATTCCCGCTTCTTTGCCCGCGCCATGACCCAGACCGGCCACATGGATATTGCCGAGCCTTTCGCCGGCCTCTTTACCCAGGGCATGGTGGTCCACGAAACCTACCGGCGCAGCGATGGTGGCTGGGTCGAGCCGGCGCAGGTGCTGATCACTGGCGATGGCGACGGGCGGCGTGCTCATTTGCGCGGCACCAATGAGGCGGTCGAGATTGGCGCCATCGAGAAAATGTCGAAATCGCGCAAAAATGTCGTCGATCCCGACGATATCATCGCGACCTACGGCGCCGACACTGCCCGCTGGTTCATGCTCTCCGACAGCCCGCCGGAGCGCGACGTCATCTGGACCGAACAGGGCGTCGAGGGCGCCTGGCGCTTCGTGCAACGCATCTGGCGGCTGATTGGCGAGATATCGGCTCTCTCACCTGCGAGTGAAGAGGAAGGAAGCGAGGCGCTGGCACTGCGCAAGACGGTTCACCGTTCCATCGTCGCGGTCGAGAACCAGATCGAGCGACTGCGCTTCAACGTGGCGGTTGCCCAACTCTATGAATTGACCAATGCCATGACCGCTGCTCTGGCCTCAAATCGCCTCGACACACCGCCCGCCGGCCTGACTGCGGCGCTGCGTGAAGCCGGGGATGTTTTGGTGCGCCTGGTGGCCCCGATGATGCCGCATCTGGGCGAGGAGTGCTGGCGTCTGCTTGGCCATGATGACATCGTGGCGCTGGCCGCCTGGCCGCTTGCCGACCCGGCTTTGCTCGACGATGACACGGTGACGATACCCGTTCAGCTCAACGGCAAGAAACGGACGGAGTTGACGATTGGCAAAACTGCCGACCATAAAGAGATTGAAGCGGCCGCTCTCGCTCTGGATATTATCGTTCAGTCGCTCGAGGGGCGTCCGGTCCGACGTGTCGTGGTTGTGCCGCAAAGGATCGTCAATGTCGTTGTCTAAGTGCGCCGCCCTGTTGCGCCCTGCCGGCCTGGTGATGCTGTCGCTGGCTTTGGCAGGTTGCGGATTTCGCCCGCTTTATCTTGAAAATGGCGCCCCTGCTGCTGGCGCCCCACAACAAAAGGCCAGTATCGGGCGCGAACTGGCTGGTATTTCTGTTCAGCTCGGAGCGACACGCGAAAGTATTTTACTGCGCAATAATCTTATCTTCGCCTTTACAGGCGGCGGCGATGACAGCGCCAACCCGGTGCACCGGCTGGATTACACCATCATCAAGTCCGCCTCACCCTTTACCGTCGAGGCGGGGTCCGGGCGCCAATCGGCTGCCTTCGTCACGATCCAGGTCACCTACCAGCTGCTGCGTATCGGCAGTCTTGATCCGGTGTTCAGGGGACGGGCCATCGGTCGTGCCTCGTTCGATAAGCCCGCGCAGCGCTTTGCCGCCATCCGCGCCGAGCGCGATGCCGAGGACCGGGCGGTCGGCGACGTGTCCGAAGCCATCCGTAACGCCCTGGCGAGCTACTTCGTGCAAAAGAGCCAGTCCGGTTCGTGACCGCGCTGAAGGGAGCCGCAATTGCGACTTTCATGCGCCAGCCCGACCTCAAGCGCCGGGCCTTTCTAGTATACGGACCTGATTCGGGCCTTGTGAGCGAATATGTCGGCCGGCTGGTCGAGGCCTGCCTCAAAGGCCGCAACGACCCCTTCGCCCTCGTCAGGCTCGATGCCGATATCCTTGTCGCCGATCCTGGCCGCGTCAGTGATGAATTGGCAACCATCGGCATGTTCGGCGGCGAGCGTGTCGTCTGGTTGCGTGCGGCTAACATGCGGATTGACGGCAAGGCGCTGGTCGCCAGCCTGCAGCCGGCCATAGCGG
The DNA here is from genome assembly GCF_021731865.1 of Raskinella chloraquaticus (SeqCode). NCBI lineage: Bacteria > Pseudomonadati > Pseudomonadota > Alphaproteobacteria > Hyphomicrobiales > Phreatobacteraceae > Raskinella (SeqCode) > Raskinella chloraquaticus (SeqCode). The sequence goes on from NZ_JAKFWN010000004.1 coordinate 148,043, forward strand.
CAATATCAGGTGGTTATCTGGTGGTCGAGGCAGGTGAATTAAGCGATAAATCGCCATTGAGGCGCCTTTTCGACACATCCCCTGACGCACTGGCCCTGCCCTGCTACGCTGACGGGCCGGCTGAAATCCTCCGGCTGATTGACGATGAAATGCAGGAGGCTGGGCTGAGCATCAGCCCAACTGCGCGCGATGGTCTGGCAGCACAACTCGGAGGTGACAGGATCGCCTCGCGACAGGAGGTGCGCAAGCTGGCCCTTTACTGTCACGGTCAATCGCTCGTCAGCGATGATGACGTGCTGGCAATCTGTGGCGATGTCTCGTCACTTGCGGTCGATGCCGTCATTGACGCCATGGGGTTGGGGGACCGTCACGGGACAGCCTCCGCCTATGCGCGCCTGATTGCCGAGGATATCGACACCAACGCCATCCTGTCGCAGGCATTACGCCATATGCTGCAACTTTATCTGGGTACCCTCGACGTGGAACGCGGACGCTCGGCGCGCGATGTCCGCGAGGCGCAACGACCGCCGATTTTCTTCAAACGGGCCAACGTGTTCGAGCGACAATTGCGGTTGTGGTCAAGCCCGCGAGCGGGCGAGGCGCATCGTATCCTGACGCAAGCGCTGCTGGATATCCGCCGGAATTTCGTAATGGCCGAGACAATTGGCGAGCGCGCGCTGCTACGCGTCGCCTCGATGGTGCGGCCTGCCTGAGGTTCGAGGTACGGCAAAGATGGATCGCCCGCAAACCGCCTCTCGGTCGGTTTATGACCCGGGCGACTGCAACCGACGACAGAGATGATCGAGCTGTTCGAGGGTCTTGTACGCAATCTCGAGCTTGCCGCCCTTGTCACCACGATGTGAAATGACAACGTCAAGACCGAGCGCCTCGCTCAGCGACTTTTCCAGCACCCGCGTATCCGCATCCTTGCTGTCAGCCGGTTTGCGCGGCCGGCGGGCGACATTGCCGCGCTCCTGCTGCGCCAGCTCTTCTGCCGCCCTGACCGAAAGCTGGAGGTCAGCCACTTTGACAGCGAGTTCCTCCGCGTTTGGCGAGGTCATCACCGCGCGCGCGTGACCGGCCGTGAGCTTGCCATCGCGCAGCAGGGTCTGGATTTTGTCCGACGTGGTGAGCAGCCGCAGCGTGTTGGCAACGTGAGAACGGCTCTTGCCGATCACTTTCGCCAGATCGTCCTGCGCATAGCTGAATTCGCTGATGAGTTGCTGGTAGCCATTCGCTTCTTCGATCGGGTCAAGATCGGCTCGCTGGACGTTCTCGATAATCGCGATCTCGAGCGCGTCGCGATCATTCGCTTCAATGACCACAATCGGCACATCATGCAGACCTGCACGCTGCGCCGCCCGCCACCGCCGCTCGCCGGCGATGATCTCGAAATGGTCGCGCTCCTTGGGGGAGGTGCGCACCAGGATGGGTTGAAGGACACCCTTTTCCTTCACCGATTGCGTCAATTCGCCAAGGTCATCCTCGGCAAAATGCCTGCGCGGATTGCGCCCCGACGCGTGGAGAAAGGCTGTCGGCACCTTGCGTTGGCCGCCGACAGGCGGGCGGATGCGCTGAACGAGCGCCGTATCATCGCCCGCATCGCCAATAAGCGCGGCCAGTCCGCGACCAAGACGCGGACGATGTTCCTCAGCCATATGACTACTCCGTAATTCCGGCTCAGGCCGCGTGAAGGGCGCGCTCGCGAGCGATGATTTCCGATGCCAGACGGAGATAGGCCTGGCTGCCATTGCATTTCAGATCGTAAAGCAACACCGGCTTGCCATGAGAGGGGGCTTCCGAGACACGAACATTGCGTGGAATAATGGTGTTGTAGACTTTCTCTCCCATATGGCGGCGCACATCCTCGACCACCTGCGCGGCAAGATTGTTGCGGGCGTCATACATGGTGAGCACCACCCCATGGATCGACAGATCGGGATTAAGCGTCGCCCGCACCTGCTCGACCGTTTTGAGCAGCTGCGACAGCCCTTCAAGCGCAAAGAATTCGCATTGGAGCGGCACAAGAATGGCGTGTGAGGCGGTCATCGCGTTGATGGTGAGGAGATTGAGCGAGGGCGGGCAGTCGATGAGCACATAGCTGTAGCTCTGGTCGGCTGCTGCAAAATCCTCAATCGCCCGACGCAGCCGGAAGGCACGGTCACGCTCGCTTGAAATCTGCAACTCGACACCGAGGAGGTCGAGCGTCGAGGGCGCAATCGCCAGATTGGGCACCAGCGTTTCAACCGCCGCCGCCGCCAGGCCAGCCTCGCCGATCATCACGTCAAACGTCGAGACCGTACGCTGGCGACGATCAATACCCAGACCGGTTGACGCATTCCCCTGCGGGTCCAGATCGATGATCAGCACACGCTCGCCAATCGCCGCCAGCGCTGTGCCGAGATTGATAGCCGTGGTGGTTTTGCCAACACCGCCTTTTTGATTGGCGATCGTCAACACACGCGGCGCAGTGAGGGTCATGGGTGGTCCTCCGACGAGCTACTCTTACGGTTGAGCTTGTCGATTCGCACGATAACAGAATTCGCGGCGGTCCGACTGGGAAAGCTCTGGTACCCGATATTCCAACATCTAGTGGCTGCCGTCAATTCAACATCTATATCTTGTCCCTTAGGGAAGAGTGCAACCGCCCCTTTATCCACAAATGGTTGCGCCAGACCGCACAGCTTTTCGAGATTGGTGAAGGCGCGGGCCGTCACCACGCCAACCTCCATCCCGTGCAGGACGGCAGCATCCTCAATCGCGACAGCATGAACGCGGGCAGGCGCACCGGTGAGGCGGATGATCTCACGCAGGAAAGCGACTTTGCGTTGATTGGGTTCGACGAGTTCAACAACGCCATCCGCCCCCTTTTCCATCATCGCAAGCGCAATGACGAGGCCGGGAAAACCCGCGCCAGCCCCCATGTCAATCCACCGGCGCGACAACGGCGCCAGATCGCTGAGCTGCCAGCAATCAGCAAAATGCCGGCGCCAGAGATCAGGCAATGTGGTCGCCGACACAAGGTTGTGGACGGCCTGCCAGCGACGCAACGTAGCGTCATAGAGGCGAAGGCGTTCAAGCGTCTGGCTCGACACGTCGACCCCCAGAGCCTGCTCACCACCGCAGCGCGGCGCTGTCATATCACACCGCCCGGCTGCTCTTGGCGTTCGCTTTGACACGGCCCTTGCGGGCATGAACCAGCAGAAGCCCCAGTGCAGCGGGTGTCATGCCATAGATACGCGACGCCTGGCCTAGCGTTGCCGGGCGGGCAGCAACCAGCCGGTCACGAATTTCGTTCGATAATCCCGATATGTCCGCATAATCCATATCGGCGGGCAGAAGGGCGTTCTCTTCACGCTGCAGCGCTTGGATTTCCAGATGCTGGCGCACTGCATAAACATGGTATGTCGCCTCGATCTCGAGCTGCTGGGCAATCGGCGGTGGCAGCGCCAATAAGGCGGGCCACACCTGCCCGAGGCGCGCCAGATCAATATCCGGATAGGACAGGATGTCCCAGGCGCTGCGCCGGATGCCGTCCAGATTGAGCGCAAGCCCTGCCTTTGTCGCCTCCGAGGGCGTAATGACCAGCGATTTGGCAAGATCCATCGCTGCCGCAAGCCCCTCCGCTTTGCGCGCGAAGGCGCGTCGCCGCTCGGGTCCGACACAGCCTGTGTCGATACCAAGCGGCGTCAGCCTTGTATCCGCATTATCAGCGCGCAGCGTGAGACGATACTCGGCCCGCGAGGTGAACATGCGATAAGGCTCGGTGACGCCACGTGTCACCAGATCATCGACCAGAACGCCGATATAGCTGCGCGCCCGCGCAAAGGTCACCGCTGCGCCCCCGCCGGCCAGCCGTGCCGCGTTGAGCCCCGCCACCAGGCCCTGCGCGGCTGCCTCCTCATAGCCGGTGGTGCCGTTGATCTGGCCGGCGAGAAAAAGTCCCGGCAGCCGCTTCAGTTCGAGCGTGGCGCCAAGCTCCCTTGGATCGACATAATCATATTCGATCGCGTAACCCGGCTGCACGATACGCGCACGCTGCAGACCGGGAATGGTACGGATGAACGCCTCCTGCACGTCAGCGGGCAGCGACGTTGAAATCCCGTTGGGATAAACGGTTGGATCGTCAAGCCCTTCCGGTTCGAGAAAAATCTGATGCCCGTCCCGCTCACCAAATCGGACGATCTTGTCTTCTATCGACGGACAATAGCGCGGACCCACACCCGATATTTGCCCTGAATACATCGCCGAGCGATGAAGATTGGCTTCAATCAGCCGATGGGTCTCGGCAGTGGTGCGGGTGATATGGCACAGGACCTGCGGGGAGGGCAGTTTTGTTGTCATAAATGAGAACGCCGCCGGCTCCTCGTCACCCGGCTGCGCATCAAGTCCGGCATAATCGATGGTGCGGCCATCGAGCCTCGCGGGCGTGCCGGTTTTGAGACGCCCCAGCCTGAGGCCCAGCCGCTGCAGCCTCTCGGCAAGCGCGAGGGAGGGCGCTTCGCCGACACGGCCGGCAGGTGTCGTAACCTCCCCTAGATGGATCATGCCGCGCAGAAAAGTGCCTGTCGTGAGGACAACGGCGTCCGCCCGCACAACGCGGCCGTCAGCCAGCACGACCCCGCGGCAGCATCCTTGATCGACGACCAGATCGGCGACCTCACCTTCGAGCATCGCCACGCCGCCTTGCTCACGCAGCGCCGTCTGCATGGCGGCGGCGTAGAGCCGGCGATCCGCCTGGGCGCGCGGCCCGCGCACTGCCGGCCCTTTGCGCCGATTGAGCATGCGGAACTGAATCCCTGCGTCATCGGCCACGCGCCCCATGAGGCCGTCAAGCGCATCGATTTCGCGCACAAGATGGCCTTTTCCCAGCCCGCCAATGGCCGGATTGCACGACATGGCGCCGATACGGTCGAGACGGTGGGTGATCAGCACGCTCGCGGCACCGAGGCGCGCTGCTGCAGCGACGGCCTCACAACCAGCATGCCCGCCGCCTACCACGATGACGTCGTAGCGTGTCTCCGGACCACCCGCGGGATGAAAATCACTGCTCATCGCCGGCTCTTAGCAGCGAAAGGGTCATGCTGGCCAGCGCTTCGTTACAACGGCGCTCTGGGCGCGATGATTTCCGTGTCCGAATCGATCGGAAATCGTGAGTCGTATCAATTGTTTCACGTGAAACATTATTTACCAACGCAGAAGCGTGCAAAGATCTCGCCAAGCACATCCTCGACATCGATCCGCCCCGTCACCCGCCCAATTGCCATCGCCGCCAGACGCAGATCCTCGGCGGTGAATTCCAATGGATAGCTGATATCGGCCGCCAAAACACGTTGCAGATGATCTGCTGCTTCGAGAAATGACACGCGATGCCGCTCTCTGATCATGACCGGCGCGCCGTCCGCATCACCAACAAGATCGCGCCCGAATCGCTGCAGATCCTGCAATAACCGATCAAGTCCGAAACCTGTGACCGTCGACAGGCCGCTTGCAGCCGGGTCGTCCCCCTGATGCAAATCCTGCTTGCTGCGAAACGACCAGACCGGCACACGTCCCTCGGCGCCCGCTGCGCCATCCTCGCTGAGCCACAGCACCAGATCCGCATGTCCCATGCGCGCGCGCGTCCGCCGCATACCTTCGACCTCAACAGGATCGGCGGAAGTTCGCAGTCCAGCCGTGTCGCTGATCTGGAACGCAACCCCGCCGAGATCAAGGTGCACATCGATCACATCACGCGTCGTCCCGGGCTGTTCTGTGACGATCGCCACCTCTTTTTGCGCAAACCAGTTCAGCAGGCTGGATTTGCCGGCATTGGGCGGCCCGGCGATGACAACTTGCACCCCGTCACGTAATATCTGCCCTCGCGCGATAGACTGCAGATGCACGGCAATGTCAGCGTTGAGTTTTTCGACGACATCCAGCATTGCGCCCCGCGTTTCAGCCGGAACGTCGCCTTCGTCGGAAAAATCGATCGCTGCCTCGATCAGCGCCTGCGCCCAGGTAATCCGCCGCGTCCAGTTCTCATACAAGGCGCGGTGGACACCGATTGCCGCACGCAACGCTGCCCGGCGCTGCTGTTCGGTCTGCGCGTCCAGCAGATCGGACAAGCCTTCGATCTCGGTCAGATCGAGGCGCCCATTGGCAAAAGCCCGTCGCGTGAATTCTCCCGCTTCCGCTGCCCGCGTGCCATCAATCACGGCCAAAGCGCCAAGCGTCGCGGCAATCACCGCACGCCCCCCATGGATGTGAAGTTCGGCGACATCCTCTCCGGTAAAGCTGGCCGGGCCAGGAAACCACAGCACCAGGCCCTGATCGATCAGTTCCTGGCTGACCGGATGACGAATACGCGTCAGAACGGCGCGGCGCGGTGCGGGCAACACGCCGCACAGCGCGCGGACCGCTGCGGCACTCGCACCTCCCGACAGACGAATGATGGCCACGCCGGCCTTCCCGACACCGGAGCTGAGCGCGTAGATAGTGTCCATCGACCGATTCCCTGCCCGCGAGTTCTGCTACTGTCGAGGAGCACCCTTTGAGCGAGATCCTGTTCAAGAACCGCCTTGCTGAAACGTCAAGCCCCTATCTGCTCCAGCACCGCGACAACCCCGTCCACTGGTTCCCCTGGGGCCGGGAAGCACTCGATATCGCGCAACAACTCGATCGACCGATCCTGCTCTCGATCGGTTATGCCGCCTGTCACTGGTGCCACGTGATGGCGCATGAAAGTTTCGAAAACGAATCCATTGCAGCGGCAATGAACGCATCTTTCATCAACATCAAGGTCGACCGTGAGGAACGTCCCGATATCGACCATCTCTACATGTCAGCCCTCCACGCTCTGGGGGAACAGGGCGGATGGCCGTTGACGATGTTCCTCAGTCCAACAGGCATGCCGTTCTGGGGCGGCACCTACTTCCCACCCACGGCTCGTTACGGCCGGCCGGGCTTCCCCGATGTCCTGCGGGAAGTCAGCAAAGCCTGGCAGGAGCGCCGTTTCGCCATCGAATCAACCGGCCATAAACTGGTCGATTCGCTGCGCGGTCATGCCGAGGCGGCGGCGCCCGGACTCGATCGCGGAGTGCTCGACCTCGCAGCGGCCCGATTGCTCGGTGTCATGGATACGGTAAAGGGCGGCACGCGCGGCGCACCGAAATTTCCCAACGCTCCTCTCCTTGAACTATTTGAACGCGCCTGGGAGCGCACAGGCGACAAGACCTATATCGACATCCTCGATCTGACGCTGACGAAACTCTGTCTGGGCGGCATTTACGACCATTTCGGCGGTGGTCTTTGTCGCTATTCCACTGACGATGACTGGCTTGTACCTCATTTCGAAAAAATGCTGTACGACAATGCGCAGCTGATCGATTTGCTGGCGAGCGCCTTTCTGCGCACCGGAAACGCGCTGTTCCGTCAACGAATCGATGAGACCGTGTCGTGGATGATCCGTGATCTCAAGGCACTCCGGCCGGCATTCGCCGCGAGCATCGACGCTGATTCCGGTGAAGGCGAAGGCGCCTTTTATGTCTGGACGCCGACGCAGGTTACGAATGCGGTTGGGTCGATCGCGCCAGACGTCAACCGGCGCTACGAGATTACAGAGGGTGGCAATTGGGAGGGGGTTTCCATCCCGCATCTGCTGCACCCTGGCGCAGATAAAATCGTAGGCGAAACAATACCCGATTCTATCTTCCAGGCGCTCCGCGTTTCACGTGAAACACGGCCCCACCCAGCCACCGACGATAAATTGCTCGCTGATTGGAATGCGTTATCGGTCATCGCTCTGGCCCGAGCTGGCGATATTTGCGAACGACCTGACTGGCTGGCACTGGCAACCGACATCCATGGTTTCATCTGCGAATCAATGCTGTCCCCGCATCACCGTTTTCACAGTTACCGCGAAGGGCGTGGTAGTTCACCAGCCATGGCGGGTGATTACGCCAGCATGGCGCTCGCCAGCCTCACCCTCCATCAGGTGACCGGTGAGAACCATCTGATTGCGCAGGCGGTTGAATTCCTGACTGTTCTTGATCGCGATTATCTGAGCGCGACCGACGGGCTCTATACGATCGCAGCAACCACCGCCGCCGATCTGCCGCTCCATCTGCCATCAACCATGGACGAAGCCATACCCAACCTGCACGGACAGGCCCTCGCGGCCATGGTTCGCCTGGCCCATCTCACCGGTGACCACTCCTGGCTGGAGCGTGCCGATTGCCTGTTTGACTGTCTGGCGGCGCCCACACAGCGTAATGTTTACGGCCACGCCAGTATCCTGAACGCGCTCGATCTGCGCCTGTGCATGGTTCAGATCATCATCATCGGCGCCCTCGATGATCCGGGGAGTGCGGCGCTGGCCCGCACCGCCCGCTTGTTCTATCCCCGTAAAACCATCCTGTTCACCCTTGCCGACACCTCAGCGCTGCCAACGTCACATCCAGCCCATGGCAAGACGACGATCAGCAATCAGCCGACAATCTATGTCTGCGTCGGTGAACGCTGTTCCCGGCCGATGAGCGATACAACTCAGCTCGCGGCGATCATCAGCGAAATGATGCGGCTGTGAATGGCACCAAACCTAGAGCATCATCCCGCCAGGTGGATACCGGCTGGCGGAAAAAGATGATACGAAAGCAATAATCTAGAGCAAAAATCCGTTCCAACTTGATCGGACTTTGCTCTAGGTATTCATCGTATCGAAGAATTCCGAGTTTGTTTTTGTCTGTCGCAATTTATCGACGAGGAATTCGATGGCATCCATCGTTCCCATGGGGTTGAGGATGCGGCGCAGCACATACATCTTCTTTAAAATATCCGGCGGGGTCAGCAATTCTTCCTTGCGCGTGCCGGAGCGCAGGATATCCATGGCCGGGAAGACCCGCTTGTCGGCGACTTTCCGGTCAAGGATGATTTCCGAATTGCCGGTTCCCTTGAACTCCTCGAAAATCACCTCATCCATGCGGCTGCCAGTATCGATCAGCGCCGTGGCGATAATCGTCAGCGATCCGCCTTGTTCAATATTGCGTGCAGCGCCAAAAAAGCGCTTCGGGCGTTGCAAAGCATTAGCATCGACACCACCGGTCAAGACTTTTCCCGATGACGGTACGACCGTATTGTAGGCGCGCCCGAGCCGCGTGATCGAATCAAGCAGGATGACAACGTCGCGCCCATGCTCGACCAGGCGCTTTGCCTTTTCAATCACCATCTCGGCCACCTGGACATGGCGCACCGCCGGTTCGTCGAACGTCGATGATACCACCTCGCCCTTGACCGAGCGCTGCATGTCGGTGACTTCTTCCGGCCGCTCATCGATCAGCAGAACAATGAGGAAGCACTCGGGATGATTGGTGGTGATCGCCTGCGCGACATTTTGCAGCAGCACGGTCTTGCCGGTGCGCGGCGGCGCAACGATCAATGCCCGCTGCCCTTTGCCGATGGGGGCAACAATATCGATCACGCGTGGTGACAGATCCTTGCGCGTCGGATCCTCGACTTCCATACGCAGCCGCTTGTCAGGATAAAGGGGCGTCAGATTGTCGAAATGAACCTTGTGCTTGGCCTTCTCCGGATCCTCGAAATTGATCGTGCCGACCTTGAGGAGGGCGAAATATCGCTCGCCATCCTTGGGGGAGCGGATCTGCCCTTCGACTGTATCACCACTCCGCAGCGAGAACCGACGGATCTGCGCGGGGGATACATAGATATCATCTGGTCCAGCCAGGTAGTTGGCTTCTGGCGAGCGTAAAAAGGCAAAACCGTCTTGCAGAACTTCAACAACACCTTCGCCAATAATCTCCACGTCTTTTTCGGCGTATTTCTTCAATATTGCAAAAAGCAACTCCTGCTTGCGCAAGGTCGATGCATTTTCAACACCGACACTTTCAGCCGTTTCAAGAATTTCTGTCGGCGTCTTGCGCTTCAGGTCTTTAAGCTTGATTTCTTGCATGATGATGCTCCACGGCGTCCAACACTGCCCGGACGACGGCTATCGATGGGCTGCTGACCACAGGAAGGGCGCTGCCTTTAGGACCGTTAATTGTGAGAATGTGAGCATTACGGACAACATGCCGCCACGCCGCACTGAAAGGAGGGACCTATGCCATAGCCATAACTGCCCGATGACGCAAGTCGGGCGTGCGCGGTTCCGGTCTCACCACATCAGCTGAACGGCTTGATGACGACAAGGATGACGATAGCGATCATCAGAACGGTGGGTACTTCGTTCATCAGCCGCCAGTAACCCTCGCTTCCGGGCCGCTCATCGGTCGCAAAACCCCGCTGAGCCTTCGCCAGATAGACATGCATCGCCGTCATGGCGATAACCAGCAGCAATTTGCCATGAAGCCATGGCGCTTTCCACCATTGCCCCTCAACCGCGAGCCAGATGCCAAAGACCCATGTTGAAACCATCGCCGGCGTCATGATCGCCTTTAACAGGCGCCGCTCCATCACTTTCAGCGTGTCCGACAATTCGCCGCCAGACACAGCTTTGCAATGGTAGACGAAAAGGCGCGGCAGATAGAGCATTCCGGCCATCCAGGCAATCACCGAGATGATATGAGCTGCTTTCAACCAGACATATGTCATCTTACGACGTCCTCACGCAATCAACGAGATAGGCCACATCCTCAATCCGCGCTTCGGGTGTGATCCCGTGACCGAGGTTGAACACGAAAGGCCGCCCGCGCATCGCCGGCAACAAGCGCTCGAGGCCTTCATCGATAGCCGCTCGCCCGGCAACAAGACGCAACGGGTCGAGATTGCCCTGAACCGGCAGTCCTATCGTCGACGACACCCATTGTGGATCAAGCCCCCAGTCAAAGCCTATCGCATCAACACCGGTTACCTCGGCGTAAAAAGGCAACATCGGTCCGGCACCCCGCGGAAAACCAATGATTTTCGCATCAGGCACCGTCTCCCGCACGCCTTTGACGATCCGCGCCGTGGGTCGAACAACAAATCGCTCGAACGCGCTTGCATCAAGGGCTCCGCTCCAGGTTTCGAAAATCTGCACCGTATCGGCGCCCGCTTTGAGTTGCGCGATCAGATGCTGAATTGATACCACACACAGCCGATCAATCAGGCGATCAAGGCGCTGAGGCGACGCATACGCCCAGTGTTTCGCAGCGATCTGCTCATCTTTGCCACGCCCGGCGATCATATAGGTCGCAACCGTCCACGGACCTCCGCAAAAGCCGATCAGAGCCTTTTCCGCGCCTAGGCGCGAGCGGATCGCGGCAACAGCCTCGTAGACCGCATCAAGCCGGTCGATGGCGCTCTCAACGACCAGCCGGTCTATGTCATCATCCCCCTGCAACGGATCAAGACGCGGCCCTTCCCCGGCCATAAACCGCACATCGCGACCCATCGCATGGGGAATAACAAGAATGTCGGAAAAGAGAATCGCTGCGTCAAAATCAAAGCGCCTGATCGGCTGCAATGTGACTTCGCAGGCAAGCTCAGGTGAAAAACACAGATCGAGAAACGAGCCCGCCTGTGCCCTCACAGCGCGATATTCCGGCAGATAGCGTCCTGCCTGGCGCATCAGCCACAAAGGGGGCGGCCATAGCGCATGTCCTGACAGCGTTTGCTGAAAGCGTCCGGCCTTCGTCGCGTTCATTTCACTGCCTTACATAAAGAAAAGAATCTTTTTGATGTGATTCTTAGGTTGTGGACAAGACTCGCAGCAATCCCGTCCGCCCGCTTTGCGCCTGCCATCCCACAGCCAGACACACCGCAATGCACAATCGCAAGCGAATTGATGTGATCAGAACGGATTCAAAACAAATTCTCAAACCATTGATTCTTCGCCAAGAATCGTTATCACACGGACAATCACTAACAAATCGTTAACACCAGCGTCCCCCTCCACACAAATCGCGTCTCCTGGGATAGTACACGGTCGCGCGGACTGGATATGTTGATGTTCTGGCATCGACTGGCATAACCTTGCTGGCAGAGCCGTTTTTATCCCCGCAATCGACACCGCTCAACAACCCTGTGGACAGCACGCCCTCATGCCTCAGACGGGACGCAGCTTCTTCCATCTCCACCTCGTCTCCGATGCAACAGGAGAGACGCTGATGGCTGTCGCGCGCGCTGCAGCTGCTCAATATACCGACACGCGCGCCGTCGAGCATGTTTATCCGCTCGTGCGCAGCGACAAGCAGATGGACCGCGTGCTCAGTGAAATCGAAGCGGCGCCGGGGATCGTGCTCTACACCATGATTGACAATGACCTGTCGCAACGGCTTCAGGAATTCTGCCGCCAGCAGGCCTGTCCGTGCGTGTCCGTTCTCGACCCGGTGCTTGACATTTTCCGCTCCTATCTCGGTATGACGTCAACGCCGCGCGCCGGCGCCCAGCACGTGCTCAATGCCGAATATTTTCGTCGCATCGACGCTCTGAATTTTACCATGCTGCACGATGACGGCCAGTTGGCCGAAGACCTCAACCAGGCCGATGTCGTGCTCTTAGGCATTTCGCGGACGTCAAAAACGCCAACCTCGATCTATCTTGCCAATCGCGGCGTCAAAACGGCCAATATACCCCTGGTTCCGGATATTCCCCCTCCCCATCAGCTGTTTTCCCTGACGCACCCCCTGGTCGTCGGGCTTGTCGCCTCGCCTGATCGTATTGTGCAGATCCGCCAGAACCGCCTGGAGGCACTGAGTGCCGACACCGCCCAGACGGCTTATGTCGACCGCCTCTCGGTCGGTCAGGAGATCGCCCAGTCACGGAAACTCTGCGCTGATAATGGCTGGCCGTTGCTCGATGTGACACGCCGCTCCATCGAGGAAACCGCCGCCGCCATCATCTCTCTGCTGCAGGCGCATCAACAGGCAAATACGGCCCCGGATTATACGAGATGAATCCTGTCCCACCCTTTATACTGGCGTCAAAAAGCGCTATTCGCGCCAAAATGCTGAGTGACGCGGGTCTTGCGATCGAGCTTGTGCCAAGCACGATCGATGAGAGAGCAGTCGAGGCACCGGCCATGGAGCGCGGCGCTTCGCCGGCCGCTATCGCCGCTCTCCTGGCGTGTGAAAAGGCGCTTGATGTCAGCCGGCACAAGCCCGGGCGCGTTATTATTGGCGCAGACCAGACATTGGCGCTCGGGCAGCGCCGCTTTTCAAAGCCGCTTGATCGCGCCTCGGCGCGCGAGCAACTCTGCACGCTGAGGGGCGCCACCCATACCCTCGCCTCCGCCGCAGCCCTGGCGCGGGATGGCGAGATACTCTGGCAGGGGGTCGATGACGTTCGTTTGACAATGCGTCATTTCTCTGACGCCTATCTCGACGCCTATCTCGACGCGATGGGCGCGCGTGTCACGACTACAGTTGGCGGCTATGAGCTGGAAGGCCTGGGCATTCAGCTCTTCAGCGCCATTGACGGCGATTATTTCACCATTCTCGGCTTGCCCTTGCTGATGTTGCTGGCGGCTCTGCGCGATAACCGGCTTTTGCCGACATGAGACAGTAGATATGATTGTGCTTGGTCTGACCGGCTCGATCGGCATGGGAAAATCAACAACGGCCGGCTTTTTCCGTGAGGCGGGAATCGCCGTTCATGATGCTGATCAGACCGTTCACGATCTCTATCACAATGAAGCCGTGCCGGTGATCGCCAGCGCTTTCCCCGAGACGATTGTCAATCAGCGTGTCGACCGGGATCGCCTGCGTCAGGCCGTCATCGGCAAGCCGGAAGCCCTCGCTACCCTCGAATCACTCATCCATCCCCTGGTTCACGACAGGGAGCGGATGTTTCTTGCCCGCCAAACGGCTGGCGGGGCGCCGCTCGCGGTTCTCGATATACCACTCCTCTTCGAAACGCGCGGCGATCGGCGCTGCCACGCCGTCCTCGTCGTCACCGCGCCGCCAGACATCCAGCGCCAGCGCGTCATGGCCCGCCGCGACATGACGAGCGCGAATTTCGAAGCGCTTCTGGCCAAACAGATGCCGGATGCGGAAAAACGACAACGTGCTCATTTCGTCATCGATACCAGCCGTGGCCTTGAAGCGGCGCGGCGGGGTGTTCATGATCTTGTTCGTCTGTTCTGCGGCCGTTCCTGACAAGCCGCGCGCCCGGAGCCGTCATGCGTGAAATCGTCCTTGACACTGAAACGACCGGGCTATCGCCCGCCCAGGGTGACCGCCTGGTGGAAATCGGCTGTGTTGAGCTCGTTAACCGCTTCGTCACCGGGCGCCATTACCACACCTACATCAATCCGCATCGCGACATGCCACCCGGCGCCTTCGCCGTCCACGGCCTGTCCGCAGAATTCCTGGCCGACAAGCCGAGCTTTAGTGCTGTGACGGCTGATTTTCTGGCCTTTATTGGTGACGACCCGCTGGTCATCCATAACGCCGATTTCGATATGGGTTTCATCAACGCCGAACTCGAGCGCGCCGGTTTGACCGCACTGCCGTCTGACCGGGCCGTCAACACCCTCATTCTCGCCCGCCGCAAACATCCAGGCGTCTCCAATCGTCTGGACGATCTGTGCCAGCGCTATGGCATCGACAATTCACGCCGCACCAAACATGGCGCGCTGCTCGACGCCGAGCTTCTGGCCGAGGTCTACATCGAGCTGATCGGTGGGCGCCAGACCAGTATGAGCCTTGACAGCGGGCCGGTACCCGACCGCGAGCTGTCATCAACCCGCCAACCCCGCCCGGCTGCCGCCATCCGTCTGCTGACACAAGAGGAGCTCGCCGCCCACGCCACTTTCATCGCGACGCTGGGTGAAAAAGCCCTGTGGAAGAAATACACCGATTGATGAGCCTCACGCCGTGCCGACAGCCGGACCCACGCCATCATCGCTCATGCGGCGCTGGTAAAGCGCCACAAAATCGATCGGATCGATGAGGAGCGGCGGAAAACCGCCATTGCGTGTCGCATCGGCGATGATCTGGCGTGCGAACGGAAACAGTAACCGTGGGCATTCGATCAGAATGACGGCACGCAACTCTTCATCGACCAGGCCGGCAATACGAAAAATTCCCGCATAGAGCACTTCGGCCAGAAACATGACGTCCTGTCCCAGCATCGCCTTCACTTCAATAGCAAGCTCCACCTCGAAATTCTGGGCTTCGATCTGCCGGGCGTTGACATTGACCTGGACGTTGATCTGCGGCCCCCCCTGAGGCGGCGCGGTTGCAAGGATTTTTGGCGAATTCGGGCTTTCGAAGGACAGATCTTTCACATATTGCGCCAGAACATTCAGGGTGGCCTGACCTGCCGGCGGCGCGCCTGCGCCATGTTGATCGCTCATGTACGGGACTTTCCTGCGCCTTCTCCAGGCTTTCCAATGACAGCTTCTGTGTGCTGCGCGCCAAACCAGGCCGCGAGCGGTACCATGGACTGACGCCCACGGCCAAATCTCTCACACAGCGCGGCCGTTGAGGCAACCAAGGTCAACAAATTTACCAGCTTTTCAGCGCTGCCACTTATTGTCCTCTGGCGCGGCGTCGATGTGGCGGTAGGCGGTGCGGTCAAGGTCGATGGTTTTGTCGCGTGGCGCGTCATGCGCCCTGCCGGCCACCCAGCCGCGCGCGCCACCCAGCAGCATGGTCAGCGCCACGACATCGCTCAAAAACCCCGGAATGATCAACAACAGGCCAGCCAGGACCGGGCGCGACAATCCGCCTATCCGATGATTGAAAGGCTGGTTCCCCTGCGATTGCCGGCGCAAGCTTGCCAGGAGTTCGCGGCTGGAATGGCGGATAAGCCTCACCCCTAAAAATGCTCCCAGCATGAGCAAGCCAATCGTCATCAGCCAGCCGAGAATGGATGCGACAAAGGCAATCGACATGAGCTCGGCTACCGGGCTCGCCAGCGCAAGAAACAGAACTACTCGACCCGACATCGCGCCTTCTCCATCATCCATCTGCGCTCAACATAGTGACCGGGATAGGGCGCTGCGCCCCCGGCGTGGAAGAAACCACCATGTTTTCGCAATTGTGATCGCTGCGGGATGGTTTATGCTCGCGCAGCATGGATTGCCGGCGTGCTGACCACTTGGCCGCACCGCCCCGGCACCCTACATTGAAGAGGGCGATCAGCCCGACCCATCGCGATGTGAGACATCATGGATCTCTATACACTTCTTTTTCTGGTGATTGCGGTTTTCCTTATATTCCGCCTGCGCAGCGTCTTTGGCCGGCGCACCGGCCATGAACGACCGCCGGTCGAGCGCCGTGTGCGGCCCGATCCCACGGCTGAACCGGCGAACAACAAAGTTGTACCGCTGCCAACCCGCGCGCTCCCCCGTCACATCGAGCCACCACCACGAACCGAGCCAGCGGACGTCGCGGATGTCGTTCACAAATTGCCAAACACCACGCCGGCCATCGACGCTGCGCTTAACCAGCTGATGCGCGCGGATACTCATTTCACACCGGCCGGATTTGTCACAGGCGCGCGCGCTGCCTATGAAATGATCGTCGCAGCCTTTGCCAGCGGTGATCGCCAGACATTGAAGCCGCTTTTGTCGAAGGACGTCTATGATGGCTTTGACGCGGCGATCAGCGAGCGTGAAAAGGCCGGCCATACGGTCGAATCGAGCTTTATCGGACTTGACGCAGCCGATATCACCGAGGCGGCACTACGCGGCTCCAACGCCCAGATCACCGTCCGTTTTGTTGCAAAGATGACCCAGGCAACGCGTGATAATACGGGTGCGGTGGTAAGCGGCGAGCCGACCAAAGTGGCCGAGATCACCGATATCTGGACCTTTGCCCGCGATATCGCCGTTCGTGATCCCAATTGGCGGCTGATTGCGACCGGGCCGGCCTGAGACAGAGCCGCAGCCTGGCACATCATCGGGGAGCAACCCATGCCATCGCGCCCCCCACGGCCGCCGCCGAAAGATCACGCGGTGTGGGATGTCTATACTGAACAGGTGACGCCGCTTCACCCGCGGGTGAAGCGGATGCGCCAGCCGACACCGCCTAAAGTCGCTCCGGCGCCGCTTGACGGCCCTCCCGCAACGGCGCCTCCACCGCTCCCTGTCGGCAAGCCCATCGCCGCACCGCTGCCAACCGAACTTGATCGTCTGACGCGCCGTCGCGTTCGGCGCGGCGATCAGGCGATCGATGAGCGCATCGACCTTCACGGCCTGACACAGGTGCTGGCCCATCGCCAGCTGCTGACCTTCCTGCAATCTGCCCAGGCGCGCGGCGCCCGCCTTGTGATGGTCATCACCGGCAAGGGTCGGAGCGATGGCGATGGAGAAGGTCGCGGAACCGGCGTCCTGCGCCGCGCCGTGCCGCTATGGCTCGAAGAACCGGCGTTCCGCGTCCTTGTCGTTGCGGTCTCGTCGGCGGCGCGCCTTCATGGCGGCGAGGGTGCGCTTTATCTGCGCCTGAGACGCCCACGCCAGGGCTGACGCCGGCCAATGCACCCTGTTGCAGCACCAGATTCACAGAATATAGCGTGACAGATCGGCGTTTCCGGCAAGCATCGACAATTCTTTTTCGACCAGCGCCTCATCGATGATGATCGTCTCCCCGGCGCGATCGGTGGCAGTGAAGGAAATCTCGTCCAGTACCCGCTCCAGCACTGTGTGCAGGCGGCGGGCGCCGATATTTTCGATCGTTGAATTGATCGACACGGCGATGCGGGCGAGCGCCGAGATGGCGCTGGCGTGAAAATCAAGCCGCACCCCTTCTGTTGCCAGCAAGGCTGTCGCCTGTTTGATGAGGCTTGCTTCCGTGTCCGTCAGGATGCGCTCGAAATCGGCTGCCGTGAGCGGTTTCAGCTCCACCCGGATCGGCAATCGTCCCTGCAATTCCGGGAGTAAATCCGATGGTTTGGCGACATGGAAGGCGCCCGAGGCGATGAACAGGATATGGTCGGTTTTGACCGAGCCGTATTTTGTCGCAACAATTGTACCCTCGATCAGGGGCAGCAGATCGCGCTGCACGCCCTCGCGCGATACGTCAGGGCCACTTCGCCCGTCACGCCCGCAAATCTTGTCGATCTCATCAAGAAAAACGATGCCATTATCCTCAACCGCTTTTAAGGCATCGCGAATGATATGGTCATTGTCGAGAAGCTTGTCGGCCTCCTCCTCCACCAGGATCGGTTGCGCCTCCTTCACGCTCAGGCGGCGCGATTTCGGCTTGTGGGTAAAGAGCTTCCCCAGCGTCTCCTGAAAATTGGCGATGCCGATCTGTCCGCCCATGCCGGGAAGATCAAACGCGCCGATGGCCGGTGCACTCCCCTGCACCTCGATTTCGATCTCTTTATCCGCCATGTCGCCATCGCGCAGCCGGCGGCGGAAACTTTCGCGCGTCGCTGTCGAGGCATTGGCGCCGACGAGGACATCCAGCACTCTTTCTTCGGCGTGAACGGCAGCCTTTGCCGCGACAAAACGGCGGCGCTCGTCGCGCGTGAGGCCGATCGCCACCTCGACGAGATCGCGGATGATCTGCTCGACATCACGCCCGACATAACCGACTTCGGTGAATTTGGTTGCTTCGATCTTGAGGAAGGGCGCACCCGCAAGCCGGGCCAGCCGGCGGGCGATTTCGGTCTTGCCTACTCCCGTCGGGCCGATCATCAGGATGTTTTTCGGCATCACCTCCTGTTTCAGCGCCCCCGTCAGCTGCTGGCGGCGCCAGCGATTGCGCAGCGCGATTGCCACCGCCCGCTTGGCGTCATTCTGGCCGACGATATATCGGTCGAGTTCCGAGACGATCTCGCGCGGTGAAAAGGCGGTCATGTGTCGAGGCTCTCCACCGTCAGCTGGCCATTGGTATAAACGCAGATGTCAGCGGCAATCGCCATGGCCTTGCGCGCCACCGCCTCCGCATCCTCCGGCCCGTCGAGAAGCGCAAGGGCTGCGGCAAGCGCGAAATTTCCGCCTGAACCGATGCCCATGGCGGCTTTGTCGGGCTCCAGCACGTCGCCATTGCCCGAGAGCACCAAAGTAACCTGGGCGTCGCCAACGAGCATCATCGCCTCCAGCCGGCGCAGATAGCGATCACTGCGCCAATCCTTGGCGAGTTCGACGCAAGCGCGTGTCAATTGGCCGGGATATTGCTCCAATTGCTTTTCCAGCCGCTCAAACAGGGTGAAGGCGTCCGCCGTCGCGCCGGCAAAGCCGCCGATCACCCCCCCACCGGCGAGCCGCCTGACCTTGCGCGCATTGTGCTTGATTACCGTCTGGCCGAGGCTCACCTGACCGTCCCCGGCAATCACCAGCCGCCCGCTCTTGCGCACTGCCAGGATGGTCGTTCCGTGAAAGCTGCTTGCGTCGGCCATATACTCGTTCCATTCTGTCGATTACTTTGGACATAGATTATTAATCATAATTGTCCACGGCTTGGAGTCGAATGTCACGGTATGTAAATGCCAATCCAGGTTGCGTGCTGAAGGGGATGGGTATGAATTTGGTCAAATTCGGGTTTCTCGTACTGGTTTTCTCCATTCTCGGGCCGCATTTTTCAAAAGCAGCCGTTGATGTCCGCGTTGATCTGACGAACCAGCGCATGACCGTGACGAGCGATGATGGGGTTGTCCACCAATGGGTGATTTCATCAGGCCGCAGCACGCACCGCACACCCACCGGCCGCTACCGTGCCCAATGGCTCGACCGCACCCACCGCTCGTCGCGCTATCAGAACGCGCCGATGCCTTATTCGGTGTTCTTTCGCGGCAATTACGCCATTCATGGCACCAATCAGGTCCGCGCCCTGGGCCAGCCGGCATCCCATGGCTGCATCAGGCTGCATACGGCCAATGCCGCCAAGCTCTTTGCCCTCGTGCAGAAGCATGGCTTGAGGCAGACCTCGATCACCATCAGCGGTGGTGTGAAAGGCAAGGTAAGCAATAACCGCCTGGCATCGGCGAAAACCGTGCCCGGAAAAGCAAAAGTAACAAGCGGCGCCCCCCATGACGCGCCGGCGCAGAAGGCGCCGGGCTATGGATTGCGTCTTGATGGGGCAGGCGCCGGGCCGCCCTATGCCGGCTAGAGCAAAATCCGATCAAGTTGGAACGGATTTTTGCTCTAGATTATTGCTTTCGCATCATCTTTTTCCGCCAGCCGGTATCCACCTGGCGGGATGATGCTCTAGGGTCACGGCTTCGTACAAGGATTGAACCATGCCGCAGATTGATGCCGCGCGCCTGCTGTCAGATTTACGCCAGCTGGCAAGTTTCGGAGCCTACAAGACGGGCGTCCATCGCCCCAGCCTGTCGCCGGAGGATATGGCAGCCAGGCGGTTTGTCATGCGCCGCTTTGAAGAGGCCGGTTTGGCGGCGCAGATCGATGGTATCGGTTCCGTCTTCGGCTGGAGCAAGGCTGCCGGCCCGCGCCTCCTCACCGGCTCGCATATCGAGAGCCAGAACCATGCGGGTTGGCTCGATGGCGCGCTGGGCGTCATCTATGGGCTCGAAGCAGCGCGCGCGCTGTCAGCCGATGCCGCCACCCGCCATATCGCCGTTGATGTCGCCGCCTGGTTTGACGAGGAGGGACATTTCGGCTCCTTCCCCGGCTCGCGCTCAGGCATTGGCATCCTGAGCGAGGATCATATCGCCGCCATGAGCAATCGCTATGACGGAACCCCGCTCAGCGAGAAACTCAAAGAAGTGGGATTGGGCGGCGTGGCGCGCATTGTCATCGATGGCAGCCGCTATCGCGGTTATTGCGAGGCCCATATCGAGCAGGGCGACAATCTGGAATCGACCGGTCAGCGTATCGGCATTGTCACCGCCATCGTCGGCAATTGGCAGTATCGCATCCTCTTCGATGGGGCCCAGAACCATGCCGGCACCACTCGCATGGCAATCCGTCGTGATGCCGGCGTCGCACTGACCGAACTGTGCCATGCGATCACGCAGGCCTTCCCCAGGATCGCCGGACCGCGCACGGTATGGACCACCGGGCGCATCACTCTTGATCCGGGCGCGCCCTCGATCATTCCCGGCAAGGCTGAAATGCTCTTCCAGATCCGCGATGCGGATGCGGGAATTCTCGACAGTCTCGACAAGGAACTGCGCCGGCTGATCACCACGGCTGACGCTGAGGGTCCCTGCCGGGTAACGCTTGAGGTCCTGTCTCAGTCAGTTCCGGCGCTGATGGATGACAAATTGCAGCTTGCGCTGGAGGCGGCAGCCGAAAAACGCGCCCCCGGCAAGCATATGCGCCTGCCTTCGGGGGCGGGTCATGACGCGCAATATCTTGCCCGCATCATGCCCTCTTCGATGCTGTTTGTGCCGTCAATCGGCGGCATCAGCCATCACTGGAGCGAAAACACCAGTGATGAGGACATCGTTCTCGGCTGCGAGGTTTATGTCGATGCGCTTGTCCGGATGGCGGCAGGTTAAACGGCGGCGCTGACCTGAATTTCAACCAGCATTGCCGGGTCGGCGAGCTTGGCTTCAACAGTGGCGCGCGTCGGCAGCGCTGCCTGATCGACCCATTCAAGCCATGCCTCATTGACGCCGGCGCGATGGCGGATATCGCTGACCCACAGCGATGCGGTCAGCAACCGGCCCTTCGAGGTACCGAAATGGCTGAGCACCTTGTCGATGGTCTTCAGGATCTGCGTTGCCTGGCCTCTGGCATCCGCTTTGAGGTCTTCAGCGACGATGCCGGCCGTCGTCACCACGCCATTATAGCGCACGCCCAGTGAAAAAATCTTGTTGCCTGCGTCGAGACGATCGATCGCCATGAGCTAACTCCCTGATGAATTGCAATTATTCGTCGCCGCGCACGAGCGCCCGCTTGAGGCAGTCGAGTTTTGAGAATTCACTGAAAATCTCGCCCAGCCATTTGCGGCAATAGCCACGCAGGACCAGCGAGTAATTCCCCTCGCGCCCTTCGGCGTTCTTGTTGGCGATGAAGCTGCGGAAGGGCACGGAATTGGTGTCGACCGTTTCGTAGACGAGCTCGTCAAGGCGCGGAATGCCAAGTTCGATCCCGCCGGCTTTGAGGAATTTCGCCCGGATATCGGAGCCGTGCCAGAACACGAAATCAGGGTCGGTTGCGTGCGATTTCACCACGATATGACGCTGGATCGGCAATTGCGCCATCGCATCCGCCACCTCGCCGAGCGCTTCATAATTGCCGCCGATGACATGGAAGAAGAAGAGCTGGAGCTTGCCTTCGCGCATCTGTTCGAGGATCGAGATGTCCTCGAACGTCTTCAGGACGGATGAAAAGGTTCCTGCCCGCAGATCAAGCACATGCGGGGCCGGCGAACTCGCGATCGAATCAAACAGCTCGATCTGGCTCTTCACCGTCGTAATGTCGATCAGCCGCGTCGTGGAGGGCGCAAAGCGTGCCAGCGATCCGCGCGGGAATTCCGTGTCGAAGGGTCGCGCCGGGCGCTTCATCTCGTCAAAATATTCAACCAGCAGGCGTGACACCGTCGTCTTGCCAACGCCGCCCTTGTCCCCGCCAACGATAAAAAGACGTCCGCCGCTCATCTTGCTGTTCCCCTGATTCGTCGCAGATTTTGCGCTCGATGCGCCTTTGCTGACCGCTTTCACTTTTTTCACCCGACCATCCCCTGCTCTTATTGAAACATCGGACCGCTGAGCCGGCCCAGATCCCTCGACAGGAGAAGCTGGGCAACCTGCGGCTGGAATACCTGAAACAGTTTCGCGAGCTGGGCCCGCGCGAACACGTCCTTGCCGCTGCCTCCTCCCTTTGCCAGAAACTCAGACAGCGGGAGGCGCTGCGACAGGTAATGCTGAATAGCCCCTTCATCCATACGGGGAAGGACAAACTCGGGTACGCGGCGTTCTGTCAATTCTGTGCGAATCGGGCTTGAACGCCAATCGCGCAGATGAGCAGGCGACGAATTGTTAACAACGAGAATTTCGCGCGCGTCAACCAGGCAATCAGGCCAGAAGCTGGCGCGGACATCGCGCAGGGGCTGGGAATAGACGCGCATCGACCAGGTCTCGACACCATTTTCGGCCAGATCGGCGATGATGCCGGTATAGTCACAGAAGTCGAGAAACGCACGATAATCCGACTGCGCGAGGTCCAGCAGCGTCCAGGCGTCAGGTGCGCGCATGATGGTATCGACAAAACGCACCTGCTCGGCGGTTTCGTGGATATTGACGGCGGCGAATCGTTGCTTGTTCTGGCTGCGCTGGGGAATTTCGCGGGCGGCCGAGGAAAAGACATACCAGTCGACGCCGCGATCCATGAGGAACGCGGTCAGGAGATGCGCAATGAGCGTACGGCCTTCGCCGCCACGTTCGCTGCGGATGATCACCAGATGCCCCATTCTGCCCGCCGCAGGATCGCGCGACAAGGTGGTTGTCGCGCGTCGTTCACGTCCCCAGGTCAATACCTTGCGATCTTGGTTAGCCTATCTCTCGTCCTGAGGCGAGGGCGATCAGCGCCTTCATGTGCGCGGGCACGGCCGCAACCGCACTGATCACCGGTTTTTTGGCATGGTAGGGGATCACCACCTGCCTCGCGTGGAGATGCATGTGCCGGTCAACACCGCGCGCGCGATCCCCGCCATAAACGCCGTCCCCGACGATCGGACAGCCAAGATGGGCAAGATGGACCCTCAGCTGATGCGTCCGCCCGGTCTGCGGCTGAAGCTCGACGAAGCTCACCCCGCCGCCGCGCCCCAGCACCGTCCACGCGGTTTGCGACGGTTGACCGGCTGCGTCGACCTTCATCCACCATGATCGCCGATCATGGCTGCGCCTGGACAGCGGCACGTCGATCACGCCCGAATCCTGCGGCGGCCCGCCGACGACGACAGCCCAGTAGGTCTTGCGCACCTCTCCCCCCGCAAAGAGTGCACCCAGCCGGGCGGTCGCCTGGCGGTGACGACCAAGAACCAGACAACCGGACGTATCCTTGTCGAGACGGTGCGCGAGAGCAGGGGCTGCCGGCAGACCAAAGCGCAAGCCGTCGAGGAATTGTTCAAGGTGGGCTCCGCCCTTCGGCCCGGCATGCACCGGCAATCCTGCCGGCTTGTCGATGATGAGCATCAACGCATCGCGGTAGAGAAGGCGGGCGGCAAGATCCTCAGGGCTCATGGCGGCGGTCTGCCGGCTTGCACCGCATCTGTCAAACGTTAGACACTTGCAGCCGCGCTGGTGTCATGGCAGGCCAGCAGCAGGAGAACGGCGATCATGCGTGTTGATGGCAGGCAATGGCGGACCATCTGGGTCGAAAATGAGGCGGGCGACGTCGGCGTCATCGATCAGACCCTGCTGCCCCATCGCTTCACCTGTCGGGTCGTCGGCGACGCGGCCGAGATGGCCGCCGCCATACGCGACATGGTGGTGCGCGGTGCGCCGCTCATCGGCGCGAGTGCTGCCTATGGCATGGCACTCGCCATGCGCTCGAACCCGGCGGATGACAATCTTGATGCGGCAGCGACCATGTTGGCAGCCGCCCGCCCGACGGCGGTCAATCTGCGCTGGGCGCTTGACCGCCTGGTTGGGCATCTGCGCCCGCTGCCAGCGCACCTGCGTCGGGCCGCTGCCTACAAGCACGCGGCCGCGATTGCCGACGAGGATGTGGCGATCAATCAGGCGATCGGTTGCCACGGCCTTGATCTTGTCCGTAAAGTCGCAGACGGCAAGGCGGGCAAACCGGTGAATATTCTGACCCATTGCAATGCCGGTTGGCTTGCGACCGTGGACTGGGGCACCGCCACCGCGCCCATCTACATGGCCCATGATATGGGCATTCCCGTCCATGTCTGGGTGGAGGAAACCCGGCCACGCAATCAGGGTGCGGCCCTCACCGCCTGGGAATTGTCGAAACATGGCGTGGCGATGAGCCTGATTGCCGACAATGCGGGTGGCCATATCATGCAGCATGGTGAGGTCGATATGGTCATCGTCGGCACTGACCGCACGACGGCAAACGGTGATGTCGCCAACAAGATCGGTACCTATTTGAAAGCACTCGCGGCTCGCGACAATGGCGTTCCCTTCTACGTGGCGCTCCCCTCGCCGACGATCGATTTTTCGCTCCACGACGGCATCGCCGATATTCCCATCGAGGAACGCAGCCCGCGCGAAGTGACGCATATCCAGGGTGCTACCGAGAGCGGCACCATTGTTGAGGTCAATCTCGCACCCGTCGGGATCACCGCCCGCAATTATGCCTTCGATGTGACGCCCGCCCGGCTGGTGACCGGCCTCATCACCGAGCGTGGTATAGCGCCAGCCAGCAGTGAGGGTCTCGCGGCTCTTTTTCCCGAACAGGTGACACCATGACCAGCTCGCTACTGCATGTCGTCGAGCAGGGCAACGGCACATCCACGCCGCTCATTCTGCTGCATGGCTTTGGCGGCGATGCCGGCAGCTGGCTCTCTGTCCAGACCGCCCTTGCCGGCACCCGGCGCGTGCTCGCGCTCGACCTGCCGGGCCACGGCAGGAGCCGTGCCCATCCGGCGAATGATTATGCCGGCATGGCGCAAGCCGTCCTTGCCACCCTCGATCATCTGGCGATCACCCGTTTCCACCTGGCTGCTCATTCCATGGGCGGGGCGGTGGCGAGCGTTCTGGCGCTGGCCCATCAAGAGCGTATCGCCTCGCTCACGCTGGTGTGTCCTGGTGGCTTCGGCGGGCTTGTGAACGAGCGGCTGATGCGCCGCTTTGCCAGCGCCACCACTGCCGATGAATTGCAGGAAGTTGTCAGCGCCTTTTTTGCCGCGTCCAGCCTTGTGCCACGCCATGTCGGGGCGCATCTGGCCATCGAGCGCGCTGATCCGGCCGTCAATGAGCGCCTTGGCGCACTCCTCACGGCTATGCTTGATGGCCCACACCAGGTACCGGCCGGCAAAGAACGGCTGGGAGAGCTCACCTGCCCGGTGCGGGTGATCTGGGGCGAACAGGACGAGGTGCAGAGCGCGCATACCATCGCCGGCCTGCCGCCGCTGGTTGGCGTTCACCGCTTTGCCGCTGCAGGGCACATGGTCCATGTCGAGGCGGCGCGTGAAATCGCGCAGATCCTGCGCTTCCAGCTGCGGGAGGAGTGATCATTGGCTGCCCGGACAACAAAGCCACAAGCAAAACGATCGGTTCATGGCGGCCTTCGTCGCGAATTGGTGGCAACTGCCCAACGCATGCATGCCGAAGGCCTGTCGCAGGGGACCAGCGGCAATGTATCGGTCCGCACGCCCGAAGGCTTTCTGATTACGCCCTCAGGTGTTCCCTATGATCGCATCACCCCGGCGATGATGGTGCCAGTCGACGTTGAGGGCGGCTGGCAGGGAGCTTGGAAGCCCTCGTCCGAATGGCGCATGCACGCAGATATCTACCGCTTCAAGCCGCAGGCTGGCGCCGTCGTTCACACCCATTCGCCCTATGCCACCGCCTTTTCCACCCTGCGTGAGGATATTCCGGCCTTCCACTACATGGTGGCGATGGCCGGCGGCACGACGCTGCGCTGCGCCAGCTACGCCACCTTCGGGTCGCAGGAATTGTCGGATGCGATGCTGGTGGCGCTTGATGAGCGCAAGGCCTGCCTTCTCGCCAATCATGGCATGATCTGCTTCGAGCACAATCTCGACCGGGCGCTGTGGCTCGCCGGCGAGGTGGAAATGCTCGCGCGCCAATATGGTCTGGCCCGTCAGGCCGGCACGCCTGTCATTCTGGGCGAGGATGAAATGGCCGACGTGCTGGAGCGTTTCAAGACCTATGGCAAGCAGGGGAAGGCCTGAGCGGCTTTTAAAAAAAAGCCTGAATGCCGGTGATGGCCCGCCCGAGGATGAGGGCGTGCACGTCATGCGTCCCCTCATAGGTGTTGACCGTCTCGAGGTTGGCGGCATGGCGCATCACGTGATAGTCGGCCTGAATGCCGTTGCCGCCATGCATGTCGCGGGCGATACGGGCGATATCGAGCGCCTTGCCGCAATTATTGCGCTTGACGATGGAGATCGCTTCCGGTGCGAGCTCGCCGGAATCATAGAGACGTCCGACGCGCAAGGAAGCCTGCAGGCCAAGACTGATCTCGGTCAGCATGTCGGCAAGCTTCTTTTGCACCAGCTGGGTTGCCGCCAGCGGCCGCCCGAACTGCTTGCGCTCGAGCGTGTACTGGCGGGCGCGATGGAAACAGTCCTCTGCCGCCCCCATCACCCCCCAGGAAATGCCATAGCGGGCGCGGTTGAGGCAGCCGAAGGGGCCTTTGAGGCCGGAGACGTTTGGCAGAAGGTTCTCCTCGGGCACGATCACGCCATCCATGACGATCTCGCCAGTGATCGAGGCGCGCAGCGACAGCTTGCCGCCGATCTTCGGCGCCGACAGGCCTTTCATGCCTTTTTCCAGGATGAAACCGCGGATCTGGTTATCATGCGCGGCTGATTTCGCCCAGACGATGAACACATCGGCGATGGGCGAATTGGAAATCCACATCTTGGCGCCGCTGAGGCGATAGCCGTCCGCGACTTTTTCCGCCCGCGTCGTCATGCCGCCCGGGTCCGAGCCGGCATCAGGCTCGGTGAGACCGAAACAGCCGACCCATTCGCCGCTGGCGAGCTTGGGGAGGTATTTACGCCGCTGGCTTTCATCGCCATACGCATAGATCGGATACATGACGAGCGAGGACTGGACGCTCATCATCGAGCGATAGCCTGAATCAACCCGCTCGACTTCGCGCGCCACGAGCCCATAGGCGACATAACCGGCATCCGCGCAGCCATAGGTTTCGGGAAACGTCACGCCAAGCAGGCCAAGCTCGCCCATCTCGCTGAAAATCGCCCGGTCGGTGGTTTCATTAAGATAGGCCTCGCTGATGCGTGGCATGAGCTTTGACTGCGCATAGCCGCGCGCGCTGTCGCGGATGAGGCGCTCATCTTCGCTCAGCTGCGCCTCAAGATGAAAGGCATCATCCCATTGAAACGACGCCGGAGCTGACGGGGTGGGGGCGATGCGTTGCGGCTTTGCCATTCTGTCCTCTCGCGGGTGACGGTGCCGGCAAGTTTAGAACCGGATGGCAGGCCACGCAAAGGCAAAGTTCAGCTTGCGCGCGCGCCAGCCCGTTCAGGCGGCGTGACGTTCCGCATCCGCCCCGAAATAGCCGATATAGCGCTCGGCAATGCGGCTCGTCGGCAGGATGACGAACACGTCGGTGGTGCCGAACTGATAATCGACCACCGCCCCGTCGCCGATCATGGCGCCGACGCGCAAATAGCCTTTGAGAAGCGGCGGCAGCGCGTGAAGGGCTGTTTTGGGGTTGATCGCCTCCGGTGCCAGCCGGTTCATTGCCACATAGCGGTTTGCCAGCGCCTTGACCCGCCATTCATCGGGTGCCTGCGCCTGCTGGCTGAGAAAGGAGAGCGGCAGGGCAAGCCGTGACGGGTCGGTCCCTTCAAGACTGGCGCAACCGAACATCGCGTCGATGCCATGGGCCCGGATATAGGTCCACACGCCGTGCCACAGCAATTCTATGGTGCGTTTGTTGCGGTAGGGCTTGAGGACGCAGGAGCGCCCGAGTTCCAGAAAGCGCAGCGTGCTGTGGCGCTCGAGAAGCGGCGCGATGTCAAATTCGCTCGCCGAGTAAAAACCGCCGATGAGATCGGCCATCTCCTGGCGCAGCAGACGATAGGTTGCCACCACTTTGGGTTTTGGGGCGCGGAAGGGTTTGTGCTCGAGCGCTGCATGGTCGACCACCAGAACGTGATCGCAGAAGGCGTCATAGACATCAGCATCGCGCCTCAGCATGGCAGCCGTTGGTGTCGGCACTGCCGACATTTCCTCGTAAAACACCTTGTAGCGCAGCCTTTGCGCGCGCTTGATGTCCTTCGGCTTGGTCGCGAGGCGGACTTCCAGCGAGCCGAGGCGGCCGAGCGTCGGCGCCATTGGCCGCTCGCTCTGGCGCAGCTTGGTAAAACCCGGAAGCAGCCCCGGAACCCAGGCAAGCGGGGTGTGCGGCATGCGGCGGCTGGCTTTGGCCGGCGCCGTCAGCGCGCGCATCAGCATGGCCGCCTCGCTTCGTGGCCACAGCTCTGACTTGAGGACGCTATCGACGGCGCCTGGCGTGATCATCTGCTGGAATTTCTGACTGAACGTCATGTGATCCACCGCTCGCCTGCACCAGCCCGCGCCCGATCCGGCGCAGGACTGCAATCTGCCCGGGCCGGATTTGGCCCGCCACACTGGCGTTGATCATTTTAACTTGACGTGATTATGACACTCACGTGGCGGTTTGGATCGTCGCGATCAGACGCGGCTGCGCTGCGCCAGGCGGCGCTTCAGCGGCTGGGTAGTCGCGGCCAGATGCAGCAGGATCGCCTCAAAGCGCTCGCGGTCGATCGGTTTGGCCATGTGCTCGCCCATGCCCGCCGCCAGGACCGCGTCGCGATCCTCGGCGAAAGCGTTGGCGGTGAGCGCAATGATCGGGCAGCGCGGCAGGCCTGCCTCCTCCTCCTCGGTGCGGATGATCCGGGCGGCGGCGGCCCCGTCAAGTTCCGGCATCTGCACATCCATCAGCACCAGATCGAAGCGTTTGTTGCCATCGCCGTGTGGACCGACGCGCCACGCCTCGACAGCCCCGCGTCCGTCGCTGACATGGACGACATGGTGACCGAGCTTTTCGATGAGGGCCTGCGCCAGCAAGGCGTTGATGGCGTTATCTTCGGCCAGCAGGATGGATAGAGGGGCGTGTTCATCAGGCGCGCGCGGCGTTTCGTCAAGCGGCATGCGCGGGTCGCTGGCTAGCGCGCTGTCGGGCAAAAGCTGGGCGATGAGCGATACCCGGCGGACCGGGCGCACCAGATAGGCATCGCATCCTTCGCTGCGTAGCGCAGCGATTTCACCGCGATCCGCGGGTGTAAGGAGCACAACGATGCGGGGGCGGGCGCTGCAGCCGGCGCTCGACGCGATTATTTCACGCAAAGCGCTTCGGCCAAGCCGGCGATCCGCCAAAACCACGTGCGGCCAGCCCTCGCGGAGTGCTGTCACCGCCTCTGCCGCGCTCCTTGCCAAACGCGCCTCTCCGCCGGCGCGTTGAATGTCTGCGGCTACCGTCCCTCCCTCGAAGACGCCCGCCGAGACGATGAGAACATGGCGGCCGGCGAGTGTGTCCGGCGGTTTGAGGATCGACGCTTCATCGAAGAGTGGCAGATCGACGGAGAAAATAGACCCCGCTCCGGGCTCGCTTTCGACCGCCACCCCACCGCCCATCGCCTCGACCAGGCGTTTGGTGATTGCCAGACCAAGACCGGTTCCGGCCGGACGTTTGAGATTGTGCTGATCCACCTGTTCAAATTCGTTGAAGATACGCGACAACGCGCTTGCCGGAATGCCAACGCCCGTATCCTCGACGCGCAGCGCCAGATTACCCCCGAACCGCCTGGCGCGGACCACGACGCCGCCCCTGTCGGTAAACTTGACCGCGTTCGACACGAGATTCATCAGGATCTGCCTGATGCGCGTCGCATCACCCCGCACCTCGCATGGAATGTCGGGGTCGATCGAGGCCACCATCTCGATCCCTTTGGCATGGGCGCGCGGCGCCATGAGTTCAACGACCTCCTCGATGAGCGCCGGCAGATCGACGGGAAGACGGCGCAATTCAAGGTGGCCGGCTTCGATCTTGGAGAAATCGAGCAGATCATCGATGAGCGCAAGCAGGCTTTCACCCGATGTCTTCACCGCCCGGGCATAGGTCGTCTGTTCCGGGCTCAGATGTGTATCGATGAGCAGTGCCGCCATGCCCAGAATACCGTTGAGGGGCGTGCGCATCTCATGGCTCATGGTTGCCAGAAATCGCGATTTTGAATGGCTGGCGCTTTCGGCCTTTTCGCGTGCTTCGCGCAAAGCGCGCTCGCTCACCTTGCGCTCGGTGATGTCGCGCCCGACACTTTGCCACGCCACCACCGCACCTGACCGGTCGCGCACGGGGATTTCCACAAGCGAAAACCAGCGCGGACCGGCGATGGTCATCAGGCAACAATCATTGCTGGCGTTGTTTTCCGTGTGGTCGGTGATGTCAAGGCGCTGGGGCTCGAAATGCGTCCCCAGCAGAGAGCCGCGCGGTTTGCCGAAGAGAAGGGAATAGGCATCGTTCACATAGCTGATGCGCCGATCAAGATCGCGACGGATGATCAGATCATCCTGGGCGTCGACCAGACCGCGATAGGATCGCTCGCTGGCCTGCAGGATGGCGATGCGCCGATCACGTTCCTCCACCAAGAGCTGAGCGGTCCGCGCGCTGTTGCGCACCTTCCTGAGGGCGATCATGAGCCGCCAGCCGATGGGAAGAAGGACGCAGGCAGCCGCGATCATGCCGATGGCGAGTGCAAAGACAATGGCAACCATCGGCTGCAGGCGCGCCATGAACACGGCAGCACCCGCCAGCGAACCCAGAGCCAGCGATAAATAAATCGCCGGCACAAGGACACGCGGCAGACCGCTCAATGCCCCCGACAGGCGAATTTCACGAAAAAGCCAACGCATTGCCACAACGCTCCACCCTGAAACTAGCGCCGAAACCTTGCTTTTCCGTTTGCAAAGCCGTGTCGTGCGTCAGGCGGCGTGGGAGTTGCGGTCAACCAGCAGGCGGTAGGAGAGCGCTTCGGCGATGTGCGGGCGCGTGACCGCGCCTTTTCCTTCAAGGTCAGCCAGCGTGCGCGCCACCCGCAAGACCCGCGTCAGACCGCGGGCTGACAGGCGCATTTTCTGTGCGGCTTCATTCAGGAGTGTCAGACCCGATCCTTCGGGTTTGACGGCGGCCTCGATCAGGCTGTGCGGGGCGCGTGCATTGACACCGATTTCTGCAATATTCATCCGCGCATAACGCTCGCCTTGCATGTCCCGCGCCGTCCTCACCCGCGCTGCCACGGCGGCCGAATTTTCGCTTGCCCCCGGTGTCAGCAGATCGCGCGCCGACACGGCCGGGACATCGACCATCAGGTCGACGCGGTCGAGGAAGGGCGCGCTGATCCGCCCCTGATAATCGTGAACGCAGGCCATGCCGCGCCGGCAGGTATGGCCGGGCTCGCCGTAGCGCCCGCAGCGGCACGGATTCATCGCCGCGATGAGCTGGAAGCGGGCAGGATAAGTGACACGGTAATTGGCTCGCGTCACCGAGACCTCGCCATTTTCCAGCGGCTGGCGCAGGGCATCAAGGACGCCGGGGACAAATTCCGGCAATTCATCGAGAAACAGCACACCGTGATGGGCAAGCGACACCTCGCCCGGGCGCGCTCTTAAGCCACCCCCCACCAGCGAGGCCATGCTGGCCGAGTGGTGCGGGCTGCGAAAAGGCCGGCGATCGGTCAGCGCCCCCTCTGCAAGTTCGCCGGCAATCGAATGCACCATCGACACGTCGAGCAGCTCGCGCGGGCCAAGCGGCGGCAGGATGGACGGCAGCCGCTGCGCCAGCATTGATTTTCCGGCCCCCGGCGGCCCGACCATCAGCAGATTGTGGCCACCGGCTGCCGCCACCTCAAGGGCGCGCCGCGCGCTTTCCTGCCCGCGCACATCCGCCAGATCGAAGCCATTGCCTTCATTTGGCGCCATGGCCGGCTTGGGGCGGGCAAGCAATTGCGTGCCGCGCAGATGGTTGATGAGGGCAATCAGATTGGGCGCCGCCAGGATTTCGACGTCATCGCCCGCCCATGCCGCTTCCGGGCCGCTTTTGGCCGGACAGATGAGGCGATGGCCCTGGGCACTGGCGGCGATCGCTGCCGGCAGCACGCCGGTCACCGGGCTGATCGCCCCGTCGAGCGCCAGCTCGCCCAGCACCGTCGCGCCGTCAATCGCATCGCTTGGCACGGCGCCAAGGGCTGCCATCAGCGCCAGCGCGATAGGCAGATCGTAATGGCTGCCTTCTTTGGGCAGGTCGGCTGGCGCCAGATTGATGGTGATGCGCCGCGCCGGCAGCGACAGGCCGGAGGCAATCAGCGCCGAGCGCACCCGCTCCCGGCTCTCCGCCACCGCCTTGTCGGGCAGGCCGACGATGTTGAAGGCGTTAAGCCCCGGCGCCACATGGACCTGAACGTCCACAGGCCGGGCTTCAATCCCGATAAAGGCAACTGTCGAAACGCGCGAAACCATGACACTTAAGCCCCGAATAAAAGCAGGCTAGCAGAGGGTTCATCAAAAGAAAAGAACGAAGTAAGAACGAATGCGTCTTACCGGTAAGCCTCTATCGCGTCCCACACTTTCGGTGCCAGATCCGGCCCGCCGATGCGCTTGATGGCGCGGATGCCCGTCGGCGCCGTGACGTTGATCTCGGTGAGATTGCCGGCAATGACGTCGATGCCAACCAGGATCAGTCCCATCTCCTTCAGCGACGGGCCGATGGTCTCGCAGATTTCCCGTTCGCGCTCCGTCAGATAGGTGGCGGTGGCGGCCCCCCCGCGCACCATGTTCGAGCGCAGATCGTTTTCAGCCGGCACCCGGTTGACGGCCCCGGCAAAGACGCCGTCGATGAGGATGATGCGCTTGTCGCCATCCTTCACCTCTTTGAGGAAGCGCTGCACCACCCAGGGCTCGCGGTAGGAGGTTGAAAAAATATCGTAGAGCGAGCCGAAATTGAGATCATCGCGGGTGATCCGCACCACCGCCGCCCCGCCATGGCCGTAAAGCGGCTTCATCACGATATCCCCGAATTCACGGCGGAAGGCCTCGATATCGCTTTTGTCGCGGGTGATGAGGGTTGGCGGCATCAATTGCGGGAATTGCGTGACGAAGATTTTTTCCGGCGCGTTGCGCACCTGGCGCGGATTGTTGACCACCAGCGTTTTCGGATGGACGCGCTCCAGAAGGTGGGTCGCGGTGATGTAGTGAAGATCAAAGGGCGGGTCCTGGCGCATCAGCACCACGTCGAACTCGTCCATGTCGCGCAACTGCGCCGGCCCGGCGGTGAAATGATCGCCTTCAATGTCGCGCACGCTGAGCGGCTGGACATGGGCAAACACCCGGCCATCGCGCATCGACAATTGGTCGGGCGTGTAGAAGGACAGTTCGTGGCCGCGCTGCTGCGCTTCGAGCAGCAGGGCAAATCCGCTATCCCCGGCAATCCGGATCCGCTCGATCGGGTCCATCTGCATGGCGACGTTCAAAGCCATCCGGCTCTCCTTGATTTATCGTCAGACCTGTTCACGATCCAAAGACCCCGGCATCGTGACGCGGGAAGCCAAGCGGCGTGACGGATACCACGTCAAAGCGCATCTCCTCTTGGGCGAAAGCAGCGTGGCGCGCAAGCCACCAGCCGGCGGCCCCGATGATGCGCTGCTGCTGGCGTGGCGTCACCGCGTCAAGGGCTGCCTCTCGCTGCCCTCGTTGTTTGACCTCGATGAAAGCGATAATGCCGCCCCGTTTGACAATGAGATCGATCTCTCCCAAGGGGGTCCGCGCCCGCTGGGCAAGCACGCGATACCCCTTGCAGACGAGCAGCGCCGTTGCTGCCCATTCCGCCAGCCGGCCGCGTCGTTCCGCCTTTTGACGGCGACGCGTCTCAGGGTTCGTCATGACGCCCGAGCGCCAGTGCGCGCGCATAAATCTCGCGCCGTGATATCCCGAAAGCACCGGCGATTTCCGCCGTGGCATCCTTGAGGCTGAGGCGTTTCAGCGCGGCTTTCAGCGCTTCCTCAACGTCTTCCGGTGATACTTTTTCAACGAGTGGCGGGCCGACGACAAGGACAATCTCGCCCTTGGGCTCGATCCCGGCAAAACGCTCCGCCAGCTCGGGAAGCGTTCCGCGTTCGACCGTTTCATGAAGCTTCGTCAGTTCGCGGCACATGGCGACCGGCCGCGCGCCAAGGCAGGTCGCCAGATCGGCCAGACTGTCAGCGAGCCGCGGGCCGGTTTCAAAGAAAACCAGCGAACTGGGCACGCGCGCCAGCTCATCAATCCGTCCGCGACGCGACGCGCCTTTGGCTGGCAGAAAGCCGGCAAAGAAAAAGCAATCCGTCGGCAGTCCCGCGACCATCAGCGCCGTGAGCGCGGCGGATGGTCCGGGTACGGGAATGAGCACGTGGCCGGCTGCGGCTGATTCGCGCACCAGGCGAAAGCCCGGATCGGACACCAGCGGTGTCCCGGCATCCGAAACCAGGGCGATGGCCGCGCCTTCCGCCAGTCGCGCCAGGATTTTCGGGCGCTGGGCGGCGGCGTTATGTTCGTGATAGGGCGTCATGGCAACGTCGATGCCGTAATGGGTGAGAAGCCGCCCGGTGACGCGTGTATCCTCGCAGGCAACGAGATCAACGCCTGCCAGCGTCTTCAACGCTCTGAGCGTGATGTCGTCGAGATGGCCGATCGGTGTTGCCACCACATGCAACCCCGGCGCCGTGCGCCCGACGATCAGACGCTGGCCGGCGACAAGGACACTGCGCTGGCTGACGGCAAGAGCGGATGGTTCGGCATCTGCCCACTGACGCTCTCTTGGCATTTGCGCGGACCTCCCCTAGATTGATCACCTCATCGTGACCGGGCCAGCCGCAGGCGCTGTGGCGGCTTTCCCTGAAGGCACATGCGTTACCGGCACATGTGCAGCATTGCCGCCGGAGTGATGTCATTCAAATGGTATTCTGTCCACGCGCTTGAGCAGATATGAGACGATCGTGAAGAAAACGAGCATGAAGCGCACGAAACCACCGGCATCCTCAGCTGAGCATCAAAGCGGTCAGATTGACCGGCGGGTGGCGCTTCTGGGTGTTTCTGCCGGAACCCTGACGCTTGCCGGCTGCCTGTCGGCTCCCAATCCGTTTTCCAGCGGTCAATCGGCGGCGCCGACACCGCCCCCGCCCATCGCCCAGCCGCCAGCCCAGACCATTGGCGAGGGCACCGTCCCAGGCGCCCTCATCCTGCCGTTGAGCGCCAGTGGCAATGCCGGGCGTGCCGCTCAATCGATGCGGGGCGCCGCCGAGCTGGCGATTGCCGAATTCCAGTCGCCGGATGTGAAGATTTATGTCTTCGATGATCAGGGAACCCCGCAGGGTGCCCAGGAAGCAGCGCAGCGGGCGATGCAGATCAACCCGCAATTCATTCTGGGCCCCCTCTTCGCGCCAGCCGTTCAGGCGGTGGCCCAGGTGGTGCGCCCGACAGGCGTCCCCGTCATCGCCTTTTCAACCGATGAAGCTGTCGCGACGCGCGGCGTCTATCTGTTGTCGTTTCTGCCCTCAACCGACGTTGCCCGCATCATCGGCTACGCTTCGTCGCAAGGGCGCAAGAACATCGCCGCCCTGTTGCCAGACGATGCCTATGGCTCGGTCGTTGACGGCGAACTGCGCACGCGAGCGACCGCGGCCGGTGCCCGTATCGTCGCCCTTGAGCGCTATCCGCTTGATCGGGCCAAGATGCAGGAGCCGATCCGTCGCCTCATTCCCGCGTTGAAGGATGCCGATGCGCTGTTCATCCCCGACGGAGCGGATGCGGTCGCGCTGGTGCTGGATTCGCTGCGCATCGCCCAGGCGCCGCTGGCCAATCTGAAATTGCTGGGCACGGGCCGCTGGGATGATCCGCGCCTGTTTCAGAATCCGCTCGCCAATGGCGGTTGGTTTGCTGCTCCTGACGGCGCCGGCTTTCAGCAATTCGGCACCCGCTACCGCAGCCGTTTCACCAGCGGCGGCGATCCCGCGCGCACCGCGTCGCTGGCCTATGATGCGACATTGCTGATGGCCGCCCTGTCGCGCCAGCCAGGTGATGGGCAGCGCTTCGGCGAGGCGGCATTGACCAACCCGAATGGTTTTGCCGGCATTGATGGTATTTTCCGCTTCAACGCCCGTGGCCTCAACGAGCGGGGCATCGCCGTGCTTGAAGTGCGGCGCGGCACATCGGTGGCGATCAGTCCGGCACCGCGCAGCTTTGCCGCTGGCTGAGGCCCGGTTTGGTCCCGTAGCCGGGCATCCGTCGTGCAGCGGCTGGGGTTGCGACCCTAGAGCATCATCCCGCCAGGTGGATACCGGCTGGCGGAAAAAGATGATGAGAAAGCAATAATCTAGAGCAAAAATCCGTTCCAACTTGATCGGATTTTGCTCTAGAACGCCTTGAAACAGATAATCGTCCGCGTGTCCTTGATGCCGGTAAAGCGCTGCACATGATCGGCGACGAACTGGCCGATATCGACGTCGACAGGAACATAGAATTTTACCAGAAGGTCGAAATCTCCGGCTGTCGAATAGATTTCCGAAGCAATTTCCGCGTCCGCGATCGCCGTCGCGACGTCGTAAGTGCGACCCAGTTCGCATTTGATCTGCATGAAAAACGGACGCATGGACAATCCTCCGGATGCCGGGATGGCAGATTATACGAGCGGTTTTGTGCCAGACCCTGGCGCAACGCAAGTACCGACCAGACCTGGCGCTGGCCGGCCCTGCAGCATCTCGCCCTAGATCACGGCGAGGCTGACGATGGCCTTGGTCATGTCGCTGTCCGGGTCTGACAGCGGGTCGACCACGGTAAAGTGATCGGCGCCTTCAAGCTCAACCCCGCGTATGGCGCTCCCCCGCTGGCCCCAATTGTCGACAAATACCCGTTGCTGGCGCAGGAATTCGGGCGATTCCTTCCCGCCGACCACACACACGACACGTTTTCCCCTTGGCGCTGGCATGAACAGGGGGGATACGGCTTCAGCCTCGCGCGCATCAAGGCCGAGCTTGGCGTTGATGCTGGTTGGAATGAGTGGCTCAAGGTCAAACACACCGGAGATCGGCACGGCTGCAGCCACGGGATCAAAGCCCAGATCGGGCGCGATAACCGTCCAGTCGCACGCAGCCATAACGGCTGCCAGATGGCCTCCCGCCGAATGCCCCGCCACCACCAGAGGCTGGCTGCTGCGCTTTGCAAGATGAGCAATAAGCATTTGTATTTCTTTGATAATACCAGCAATTGTGTTGTCCGGGCATAGTGTATAGCCGGCGATCGCCACATCGATTCCATGGCTGCCGGCGCCATGGGCTACCTGGCTGAAGGTGGATTTGCCGAGCGACTGCCAATAGCCGCCATGAATGAAGAGCAGCGTTGCGCCCGCGCTTCTCCCGGCCGCTGCCAGATAATCATAGCGCTGTCGCTCGCCGCTGCCATAGGCGATGTCGAGGGCCCACTCACTCTGCCGCTGTGACCGGATATGCGCCGCCTCGCGCACCCAGCGCGCGAATATCTGCGGATGCTCCGGCACCCGCGCCCGATTGTTATATTCGACTTCAAGATCGATCATGGCGCCATCTCAATTCATGACAGCAGAAGAACGCACCCTGCAGGCGCTGAGACGGCACAGTGAGTGAATTCAACAATTGCGTCCAGCATCATGACAAGGCATGGACATGATCGAGCCAGCGAGATGAAAGGCCTGCCATGTCCACCATTTCCGATTCGTCACTCGATCAGATCTTTCGGCAAGCGCGAACCCATAGCGCCTGGCTCGACAAGCCGGTCACCGACGTCCAGCTGCAGGCGCTCTACGACCTGTCAAAATGGGGCCCGACATCGGCCAATACCCAGCCCCAGCGCGTCCTTTTTCTACGCTCGAGCGAGGCCAAGGAACGCCTGAAACCGCATCTGGCACCAACCAATGTCGATAAATCCATGACGGCGTCCGTCGTCGCGATTATCGCTTATGATCTCGAATTCTATACCGAGATGGGCCGCATGTTTCCTCATAATCCTACCGCCCGCTCGTGGTTTGAAGGAACGCCTGCGGCTTTTCCGACCGCCTTTCGCAATGGTACCCTGCAGGGCGCCTATCTGATGCTGGCGGCCCGCGCGCTTGGGCTTGATTGTGGGCCGATGTCGGGTTTCGAGCATGAAGGGGTCGACCAGGAATTTTTCGCCGGTACGCAGTGGAAGTCAAACTTTCTGTGCAATATCGGTTACGGCGACAAGTCCAGGCTGTTTCCGCGCGGTCCGCGCCTGACTTTCAACGAGGCGTGCAAAATTCTCTGATCATCGCGCCGCGCCGTTAGCCTGCAGCGAAGCCTGGGCGCGTTCGATCACCGAAATGACCGCATGACTTTCCTTGCCGTCGGTGAGCGGGGTGGCGCCTGAGCGTGTGGCATTGAGAAAATGGCGGCATTCAGCCTTGAGAGGCTCGCTTTCAGCCACCATCACTGCCTGAGGTTGGCCCGGCGCCGGCTGCACCGCCGCGTCATCCCAGTCGAGGGCCGGCCGGTGTAGCGTCAGTTTCTCGCTCCACCCGCGCGTATCGTCAAAGACAATGACGCCCGCTTCGCCGGTCACGGTCAACCGGTGCTGCTTGACCGGCGACATCCACGACAGACGCACCTGAGCGCTGCGATGTCCCGAAAAGACCAGCCGAAGCGTCGCCATGTCGCTGACGCCTGTCCGCAGAAACGCGTCGCCATGGCAGATCACGGCGTCAGGCTCCGTCTTCATTACTGCCAGGATCATCGACAGATCATGGGGCGCCAGGCTCCAGATCACGTCTTCATCGATCAGGATTTTACCGAGATTGAGCCGCTCCGATACGATATGGCGGACCGGCCCGACTTCGCCCGCCTCTGTCATCGCCAGCAGCGTTTCGAAAGCCGAATGGTAGCGCAGGATATGCCCGCCCATCAGGGTGCGGCGCTGACGCTTGGCAAGATCATCGAGAATTCTGACCTCGGCCGATGACATCGCCAGAGGCTTTTCGACGTAAACATGCTTGCCCGCCTCAAGCCCCTGTCTGGCAAGCTCGAAATGGCTGGGGCCCGGCGTGACGACAGCCAGCGCCTCGATCTGCGGGTTGGCGAGCACATCGGCGAAATCCATCGCTGTGCCGCCATGGCGTTGCGACAATGAACGCGTCAGCTCGGGGCGATGGTCGACAAGGCCGGCAAGCACGCCCAATTCGGCGAAATTGCGCACCAGATTCTTGCCCCAGTAACCGCAACCGATCACCGCCACACGGGGCCAATGGTCTGGCGACATTTCCGCCATATAGTCCTCCCGACGCTCGATGGCGGCTGGTGTTTATCGGAAGGAAGCGGCTTTGAGAAGCTTTGAATGCTCTCAGGCGACCTGCCCTGCTTCCCAGCCGAGGATCGCCTGCTTGCGCGTCAGACCCCAATGATAGCCGCACAGCGATCCACCGCGCCCAAGGACGCGGTGACAGGGAACGACAAACGACACCGGATTGCGCCCCACCGCCGTGCCGACAGCGCGCGAGGCCGAGGGCTTGCCGATCGCCGAGGCAATATCGGAATACGAGATCGCACGCCCCAGCGGAATGCGCAGCAGCGTCTCCCACACCCGGATTTCAAAATCGCTGCCGATGAGATGAACGCGAAGCGGGATATCGCGGGACCATTGCGACGGGTTGAAGATGCGATTGGCGAAGGGCTGTGTCCCGGGATGATCTTCGACGAGCTTTGCCCGTGGCCAACGCCTGACCATGTCAGCATAGGCGCTTGCCTCCTCGCCCGCGTCGGCAAATGCCAGTCCTGCCAGTCCGCGCTGGGTCGTCATGATGAGCGCCCTGCCGAAGGGCGAGGCGTGCCAGCCCCAGCG
Organism: Raskinella chloraquaticus (SeqCode); assembly: GCF_021731865.1. NCBI lineage: Bacteria > Pseudomonadati > Pseudomonadota > Alphaproteobacteria > Hyphomicrobiales > Phreatobacteraceae > Raskinella (SeqCode) > Raskinella chloraquaticus (SeqCode). Next base: position 188,438 of record NZ_JAKFWN010000004.1, read on the forward strand.
GATGTCGACGCCCTCGCCTCGCGATTTGTACTCGCCTGGCGACATCGCAACATGATTGACGAAGAGATCGTGAAGCCGCCCCGGCCCTGACAATCCAACGTCGAGCGCGGCATCAAGAACACTTGCCGAGCCATCAAGCAGCGCCTTGGCATGATCAAGTGTCAGCGCCTGCAGGAAAGCTTTCGGCGACAGCCCGGCCCAGCGGCTGAAGAGCTTGTGAAAATGGGTAGGGGACAGGCCGGTTCGTGCCGCAATATCATCAAGTGTCGGCTGCTCGCGCCAGTTCTCCGTACAATAAGCAATGGCAGCCTTCACCCGCTCGTAATCGGCCAGGCGCTGGCGATCATCACTGAGTTGGTGGTCGGGACGGACATCAAGCGGCATGGGGCTGGCTCCTTCGATCATCATCCCAATCCTAGCCGCTGGTTTTGCTGGTCGACACCCGATTCTTGCGTTGTCTGATCCTAGTCGCAGATGAAGCGGAACGCACTTCCCTGCTGTTGCACACGCCCTATCGGATTGCCGGGAAAATGCGCTGTGCACAACAAGATGTCGTCATCGCAGCAGCGCGTGAAAATCGCCCGCCGCGTGCGCCCGGCCTCGGCTGAATCATAATCTGATATCATGCCGATCTCGGGATATTTGATCTGCAGCGGCGAATGCACCATGTCGCCTGTGATCAGCGCCTGCTCGCCGGAGCGCTCGCCGACCTCGACGGAAAAATGGTCGATGGTATGGCCGGGTGTCGGGATCATCCGCACGGCCTCGGTGATGGAATGCGTGCTGGTGACGATCTCGGCCCGCTTTGCTGCAACGATCGGCAGGACGCTGTCCTCCATCCACGGACAGCTTGCGGGATCGCTTTCGTGTTTTGCCGACCAGAAGTCGAGTTCACGGTCAGCGAAGAGATAGCGCGCTTTTGGAAAAGTCGGCACCCAGCGCCCGTTTTCCAGCCTGGTATTCCAGCCGACATGATCGCCGTGGAGATGGCTGCACAGCACGACATCGATATCCTCGACCGACAGACCGAGCGCGGCAAGATTAGCCGGCCAGGCATCGCTTGCCATCATGTGCCAGAGGGGGCGCGCCGGCCGCGCCTTGTGGTTGCCAACGCAGCTGTCGACGAGAATGATGAGGCCGTTGGCGCGCACCACATAGCTCTGGATGGTCAACACCACCTTGCCACTCGCCGGATCAAGATAGTCCGGCTCCAGCCAATGACGGTTCTCGGCGATCAGCTCGGGCGTCACCGCTGGAAAGAACTGCGCAAAGGGCATGAATGGCAAGCGGTCCTGCTCGATGATGCGCTCGATGGTGATCGACCCAAGGGACAGCGGTGTCGGCATCGCAGGCTCCAGGAGGCTAGAACTGTGATGCCGGCAGGGCGACGTCGCCCGTCCGCGCCCGTCTCAGCGCGGCATCAAGTGCATCGGCGAAATCGGCGCGCTCGGGTGGCGACAGGGCCGCGGCGATCCGCAGGCTGCGTCCGTGTGAGGTCAGGTCGAGCGCCACCACGCCTTCATCCACGATGACATGGCGCCTGAGCCGCGTCCAATAGGGGTTGAAGCGCATTTCCTGTGGCGTACCCGAAACAGGAACATCGCGGATGATGAGCTCGGACATGGTGAGCGATAATTCCTCACGCCGGCATGCCGCCCGTCGGCATAAAAAAAATGCCAGCGCGATTGCCGCGACATCAAGTCCGAGGAAGCCCACCACCGGCCAGGCGCCGAGAAGCAGAAAGGCGCCGCTGGTGATGGCGTTGAGCGCGCCGACTGATCCGATCACGAGCACCACCCCGCGCCGGCTGAGCGACAGGTGTGGCGTGATCACCGCCTGGAACAGAAACGCCTCCGGCTTGTCCGGCGCCGATGACAAGGAATGGGTGGCGAGGCTCATGGTCGGCGACTATAACCGCTCCATGAGCAAAGCGAAGCCAAAAGCGACCAGTCAGCCTGCCTCTGCGACAAAAAGCGCACGACGCCCGGGCGCGGACGCGATTGCGGCGATGTTCCGCCGCTGGCAGGAGCGCGAACCGCATCCCAAAAGCGAGCTCGAATCAGTCAATGCCTATACGTTGCTGGTGGCGGTCGTTCTCTCGGCGCAGGCGACGGATGCCGGCGTGAACAAGGCGACACGTGCCCTTTTCGCTTGCGCCGACAGTCCGCAAAAGATGGTGGCGCTCGGCGAGGACGCGGTGCGCGAGCATATCAAGACCATCGGCCTCTTCCGCAATAAGGCGAAGAATGTGATCGCCCTGTCGCAAGCCCTGATCGCTGATCATGGCGGCGAGGTGCCGCAGCAGCGCGAGGCGCTGGAAGCCCTGCCGGGGGTTGGCCGCAAGACCGCCAATGTCATTCTCAACTCAGCCTTTGGCCAGCCGACGATGGCCGTCGATACCCACATCTTCCGGCTCGCGAACCGGCTGGGGCTGGCGCCGGGCAAAACCCCGCTTGCCGTCGAGACCGGGCTTGAAAAAGTGATCCCGCGCGAATTCATGCTGCACGCCCATCACTGGCTCATTCTGCATGGGCGTTATGTGTGCAAGGCCCGCGCGCCTGAATGCGGCACCTGCATCATCGCTGATCTGTGTACCAGCCCCGAGAAACGCGTGGTCAGCCTTTGATAAGCGGCGCTTTGGTGGCGAATTGTTCGTCTTGCGGGTGCGCTGGAATCGTTCCGTGATCGAGCGCGTGGCGCACTACGCGGCGCATCAGCGCGATGCCCATCGGCGCCAGAGCCCGCTCCCACAACTCCCGTGCCGTCTCGCCTTTTTTGACAAAGCACCACTCCTGCATGGCCACCGGCCCGGCATCCATGCGCTCGGCCAGGTGATAAATCGAACCACCGGCAATCGCATCGCCCTCCTTCACCGTCCATTCCACCGCCGCCATGCCGCGATGGCGCGGCAGCAGCGAGGGATGATAGCCGATGCCGCCAAGCCGCGCCTTGGCCAGAGCGTCATTGGCTACGCGCGCATGAGAATGCGCCGTGATCAGAAGGTCGACACCGGCGGGGATCATGTCGGCTGGAAGCTTCAGCGGGTCGGCCTGGACCTCAAGCGGTATCGCCGCGCTTGAGGCCGCATCCTGCAAACGATCCGGCACTTGCGGCACGATCACCTTGGCGATCTCGACGGCTTCGGCCTGCAGCATCTTGAAAATTTCAAGGCCAAAATACCGTGATCCGATGAGCACAATTCTCATGAATTTTTCCTTATCCTCCCGCTCACTGCCAGAATTGGCGCGACGACGCCAGCCATAAGGCGACTTGATTTTCACGTCATCCAACGCGATATGCAGGTTACGCAAGGGCGTTGCCCTGTTTCCATTCTGCCAAGTGAGCCAAAGAGCACAGCCATGTCCGACGAAATACCTCCCGAATCCGTACAGCCGGGCCAATCTTTGAACGAGCCGGCGGCACCCAGCGAGGCGGAGCGTCTGGCCGGTGAGGTTGCTGATCTCAAGGACCGCCTGCTGCGCGCCCTTGCGGAGACCGAAAATCTGCGTCGGCGCAATGAGCGCGAGGTCAAGGATGCGGGGGTCTATGCCATCAGCAAATTCGCGCGCGACATGCTGGCCGTTGTTGACAATCTGCGCAGCGCGCTTGCCACCGCTCCGCCAGAGGCACGGGCCGAAGGCTCGCTTGCCGCCACCGTCCTCCACGGGATCGAATTGACCGAGCGCAGCCTCGTGCAGGCTCTGGAGCGCCATGGCGTGAAGGAGATCGTTGCCCTGGGCGCCAAGTTTGACCCCAATCTCCATCAGGCCATGGTCGAAATTCCGCACCCGACCGCACTGCCCGGGACCGTGGCTGAAGTCATGCAGCAGGGCTTTGTTATCGGCGAGCGGGTGCTGCGTCCAGCACTCGTCGGCGTCGCCAGGGCGATGCCAAAGCCGGTGGTCAGTGACGCTGGCCCTGTGGCGGGCAGCGGTATCGATAAAGTTGTGTGATCGCCAGATCACCTGTGACCCGGCACCCCGGCTCGGCTAATCTGCCGCCGATGCCAGCCTGCGAACCCAGCGACAGCGCCCCGCTCACCCCGGTGATGGCGCGCTACATCGAGTTGAAGACCGCCAATCCCGGTTTTCTTCTTTTCTATCGCATGGGGGATTTCTATGAGCTGTTTTTTGACGATGCGGTGATGGCAGCCGGTGCTCTGGGTATCGCCCTCACCAAGCGCGGCCAGTATCGTGGCCAGGATATACCCATGGCAGGCGTGCCGGCGCACGCTGCGGATGACTACCTCCATCGCCTCATCGACAAGGGCTACCGGGTTGCCATCTGCGAGCAGATGGAAGATCCGGCGGAGGCAAAAAAACGGGGCTCGAAAGCCATCGTCCATCGTGATGTGGTGCGCCTTGTCACCGCCGGTACTCTCACCGAAGACCGGCTGCTGGTCGCCAGCGAAGCAAATTATCTCCTCGCCCTGGCACGAACATTTGAAGGCGGCAGCCAGGCCCCGGCGCGGCTTGGCCTGGCGTGGATCGACATGTCGACGGGAGAATTCCGCGTCGGCATGTGTGAACTGAACGTGCTCCAGGGCGAAATCGCCCGCATCGCTCCGCGCGAGATCATCGCTCCGCCGGCGCTGATCGAGGATCTGACGTTACGTCGCCTGTTGAGCGAAAGCGGCGCGGTGGTTACGGCGTTGTCGAAGTCGATCGACGATACGACGCCGTCGGGCGAGCGCCTCGCGGCCTTTTTTGGCACGGCAGCCGCTGCTGATTTCGACAATCTGTCGCGCGCCGAAACGGCGGCGGCGGCCAATATCCTCGCTTATCTTGACGCAACGCAGCTTGGCGTTCGCCCGCGTCTCTCGCTGCCGCAGCGCGAGGGGCCGGGAACCTTTCTTGATATCGATGCCAGCGCGCGTGTTAATCTCGAATTGACGCGGACCCTGGCGGGTGAGCGTGCGGGCTCCCTGCTCTCGGCCATCGATTGCACCGTCACCGCCGCCGGCTCGCGCGAGCTGGCACGCCGCCTCTCGGCCCCGCTGACTGATCCGCAGATGATTATCGAGCGCCAGGAAGCGGTGGCGTATTTGTGCCGCGACCCGATCATTCGTGAACGCCTGCGCCAGGCATTGGCGCCGCTATCCGATCTGCTGCGGGCGCTGGGGCGCCTCGCGCTGGGGCGCGGCGGCCCACGCGATCTGGCAGCGCTGCGTGACGGGTTGACGAAGGCACGGGACATCGCGGCGCTCATTCACCACGCGACCCTGCCGTCGCTTCTGGCACAGTCGATCCGCGATCTTGGAGCGCCCTCGCCAGCGCTTGCCGAGAAACTGACCGCCATGTTGGCCGATGAGTTGCCCCTGTCGCGCCGCGATGGCGGCTTTGTGCGCGCGGCCTTCGATCCGGCGCTGGATGAGGAGCGGCGCCTGCGCGATGACGCGCGCGGGCTGATGCTGGGCCTGCAGGCGACCTATGCCGAGGCGACCGGCATCAGGAATTTGCGGATCAAGCACAATAATGTGTTGGGTTATTTCATCGAGATCAGCGCGGCTGCGGCCGATCGCATGTTTGCGCCGCCGCTCAACGCCGATTTCTTTCATCGCCAGACGCTGGCAAGCCAGGCCCGCTTCACCACCACCGCTTTGAGTGACCTGGAAAGCCGCATCGCGCGGGCAGCCGAGCGCGCGCTGGCGCTGGAACAGCAGGCATTCGAGGCGATGAGCGCCGAGATCGCCGGCGCCGACGATGCCATCCGCAAAGTGGCGATCGCTCTTGCCGCCCTTGATGTCGAGAGTGCCCTTGCCGAGCTTGCCGCCATCCACGGCTGGACCCGCCCCGTTGTCGATCACTCGCTGGCCTTCGCTATTCGCGGCGGACGCCATCCGGTGGTCGAGGCAGCGTTGAAAAAGACTTCAGGCGGCGCGTTCATCGCCAATGATTGCACCCTTGGGCCGGCAGATGAGGCGGGAGACGCCGGCGCCGTATGGCTCCTCACCGGCCCCAACATGGCGGGCAAATCGACGTTCCTGCGCCAGAACGCGCTTATCGCCATTCTTGCCCAGATGGGATCATTCGTGCCCGCCACCATGGCGCATATCGGTATCGTTGATCGCCTTTACAGCCGCGTCGGGGCCGCCGATGATCTGGCGCGCGGACGTTCTACCTTCATGGTCGAGATGGTGGAAACAGCAGTCATCCTCAATCAGGCAACCAATCGCTCGCTGGTCATCCTCGATGAAATCGGCCGCGGCACCGCCACCTTCGACGGTTTGTCGATTGCCTGGGCGACCATCGAGCACATTCATGAGGCTAATCGCTGCCGCACCCTGTTTGCGACCCATTTCCATGAGCTGACCGCCCTCGGCGCCCGCCTGGCGCGCCTCACGCCTGTCACCATGAAGGTCAAGGAATGGAAAGGTGATGTGGTCTTTCTCCACGAGGTCGGGCGCGGCACTGCCGATCGCTCCTATGGCATTCAGGTGGCGAAACTTGCCGGCCTGCCGGCAAGCGTCATCGCCCGTGCCCGGACCGTTTTGTCGAAGCTGGAGGAGGGCGAGCGGGCGCCGAAAGTCGAGACGCTGATCGACGATCTGCCCCTGTTCTCGGTCAGCCGGCAGGCGCCGGTTGAAGCGGCGCGCCATCAGCCGCTTCTTGAGGCGATGATTGGGCTTGATCCCGACGCCATGACGCCGCGCGAGGCCCATGAGGCCCTCTACCGGCTCATGGAATTGCTGCGCTCGGCGCAGGCGTAGTGCTCAGCGTTCCCTCGCAAGTCGCGCCGCCAGCCCTTCGCCAAGAAGATTGAAACCCATGACCGTCAGCGCGATCGCTACTCCCGGCAGAATGGCAAGCAGCGGCTGCGTACCGAGATATGTCTGCGCTTCATTCAGCATACGCCCCCACGAGGGATGAGGCGGTGGCGTACCAAGCCCGAGATAGCTCAGACCTGCCTCAGCCAGGAGCGCCAGCGCCAGCTGGGTTGAGGCCTGAACCGCCAGGCGCGGCAGCAGAAGCGGCAGGATGTGGCGCACCGCGATGCGCAGCCAGCTTGCACCCATGGCGCGTGCCGCCAGCACGAATTCGCGCTCGCGGAGCTGGGCGGCGCTGTCGCGGGTGAGGCGGATGAAGACCGGCATGGTGAAGATGGCGATCGCCATCGCCGCACTGGCAGCCCCCGGGCCAAGGATGAGCCCGGTCATGATCGCCAGCAGGACGACTGGAAAGGCGAAGACGAGATCGCTTGTCCGCGCGATCATCTGGTCGCCAATGCCGTCGGGCTGCATGGCTGCAATCAGCCCGAGGCCGCCCCCAACAACCAGCGACAGCCCGACCGCCCCCACCGACACCAGAAGAGCGTTGCGGGCGCCGATCATCAGGATCGCGGCGATATCGCGCCCCAGCTGGTCGGTACCCAGAAGATGCAGTGAGGAGGGGCCCTGAAGGCGCGAGGCGATCGCCAGCCGGTAAGGGTCACCCGGCGTCCAAACCAGCGAGACGAGTGCGGCAATAAGCATGACCGCCAGCACAGCGCTGCCGATTCCCAGCCGGATCTTTGTGGCGGAGTTTGTCACAAGCCTGACGCCCGGCGCAGGCGCGGATCGATGCTGGCCTGCACGATCCCGACGCCGCTGTGAACGATGAGGATCGTTGCCGCGAAGAGAAAAATGAGGGCGCGCAGCGTGATGATATCGTGCTGGGCGATGGCCTGTGCCATCAGCCGCCCGAGGCCGGGCAGGGCAAAGACGTTCTCGACAATGATCGAGCCGCCGAGCAGGAACGACAGTTGCAGGCCCATGAGCGCCAGCAGCGGCACCATCGCATTGGGCAGGGCATGGCGCACCAGAACGCCGGCGCGCGACAGGCCTTTGGCCTCGGCGGTGCGGATGTAAACTTCCGCGAGCGTCTCGTTGAGCAGCGCGAGCGCCAGCCGGGCGATGATGGCACCTTGGGGCAGGGCAAGCGCAATCGCCGGCAGGATCAGTGCCCTGAGTGCTCCCCAACCGGCCTCCCAGCCGGGAAAACCACCGGATGGAAGCATACCGAGCCCGACGGCGAATGTCAGAATAAGCAGCAGGCCCAGCCAGAAATTGGGAATGGCAAGACCGACCTCGCCAAACGCAGTCACCACCACGGAGAACCTTGGCTGCCAGGCCGCCAGCAGGGCAAGTCCAAGCCCCCATGACAGCGACAGCCCCATCGCCAGGCAGGCAAGCGGCACGCTGACGGCAAGGCGCTCGCCGATCAAACCCGCGACCGCCACCCGGTAGGTCGTGGAGATACCGAAATCACCACGGGCAAGCGCACCGATCCATGCCATGAAGCGCCATGGCGCCGGCTGGTCGAAGCCATGCTCGCTCCTGAGCGCGGCGAGCGCGTCAGGTGTCGCGTTGAGGCCGAGCACCACGGCGGCCGGATCGCCAGGCAGGACATCGATGGCCACAAAAATCACAACAGCAGCGGCAAGGAGGCTTGCCGCGAGCCCCGCAAGACGCACAAGCCCGCTGCGCAGACGCGCCGTGAGGCCGTCTATTTCCACGACAGCTCGGCCAGCGGATTGGCTGGCAGGGGCCAGTTGGTCCACATGCCGGTGAGTGAGCCCTTGGTCACGGTGACCTTGGGCAGCAGAAACAGGAAGACGTTGACCGCATCATCCGCCAGCCGCTTCTGCGCCCGCCCATAGGCGGCATTGCGCGCCTCGTCGCTGGTGGCGGTTTCAGCATCGTTCAATGCCGCGTTGAAGGCCAGCGAACGATACTGGAAATAATAGTCAGGGCGCGCATAGATGTTGATGTCGAGCGGCTCGGTATGGGCAATCAGCGTCAGATCGTAATCCTTGCCGCGAAAGACCCGTTCCAGCCATTGCGGAAATTCCAGCGGCTCGATGGTGATCTTGACGCCGATCTGCTGCAGCATGGCGGCGATGATCTCGCCTGAGCGCCTTGCATAGGCCGGCGGCGGGAGTTTCAATGTCGCCGAAAACCCGTTGGGAAACCCGGCCTCCGCCAGCATCGCCTTCGCCTTCTCCGGATCATAGGCGTTGGTGGCGGTCAAATCGACATAGGCCGGATGGCTGGGCGAGAAATGGCTGCCGATGGGAATGCCAAGGCCCGACATGGCGCCCTCGATCACCTGCTGGCGATCAATCGCCATGGCGATGGCGCGGCGCACGCGGACATCGTCGAAAGGCGCCTTGCCATTGTTCATCGCCAGGATCGTCTTGCCTTCGGTGTAGCCGGTCGTGACCGCCAGACGAGGATCGCGCTTGAGGGCGGGAATGGCCTCAGGCGCGGCAAGATTGCTCAGCGCGTCGCAATCTCCCGCCTTGATGGCGGCAACCTGAACGGCTGGATCGGAGATGAAGCGGAAAATGGCTTTGGCGAATGTTGGTTTCGCGCCCCACCACCTGTCGTTAACGACCAGTTCCACCCGCTCGCCGCGAACCCAGCGGGAGAATTTGTAAGGACCTGTGCCGATCGGGACGGTGGCGTTTTCCGCCGCGCTTCCCTTGGCCACCATCACCGCATCACCCCAGGCGAGCCCGTAAAGAAAATTGGCGGTTGGCCGCGACAGGACAATACGGGCGGAGAGAGGATCGGGCGTATCAACGCGCAAGATGGGATCAAATATCCATTTTTGCGCATTGCGGCTTTCCGGCCGCTTGGCCCGCTCGACCGAATAGGCAACGTTGAACGATGTAAAGGGCGTGCCGTCATGGAAACTCGCGCCCGACCTCAATTTGAAGTCATAGACCAGCCCATCGGCTGATACCTTCCAGCTCTCAGCCAGACCAGGCTGGAGCCTGCCGTCACGATCAATCGCCACCAGGGTTTCGAAGATGTTGCCGTAGGTCAGCTCGCGGATCGCCTGGGCTGGTCCGCGTGTCGGGTCAAGCAATGGCGGCTCAAGTGGCATGCACAGCGTCACCTGCTCGGGCACCTGCGCGGCAAGCGGGGTGGAAAAAGCAGAGGCCAGCATGATGATCCGCAGGCCGTTATGAACACGCATGGCTGTCTCCCGGCTCTTTCGCCCTTACTCGCCCGCTGCCCCCAGCAGCGTCAAGCAGCTTGCCGCCATCACCTTGGCGCTGCCGACCATATCATCAATGCCGACCCATTCATCGGGCTGATGCGCCAGATCGAGATAACCCGGACCATAGGCGACACAGCCCTTGACCGCGCCGAAGCGCGTGACGTGCTTCTGGTCATAGGTTCCAGGCGACGCTATATGGCGCGGTGCCCTGTCAAACACCTCATGGATGAAATGACCAAGCGTCGTCACAACCGCCGCCCCGGGATCGGTCATGGTTGGTGGAAAATGCATGATGTCGCGCAGCTCATAGCCAAGGCCGGGTGTTTCATCGCAGGTTTCATCAAGTAGGGCGATAATTTCAGCCCTCACCTCGCCGAGGTCTTCCTCGATCAGATAGCGCCGGTCGAGCACAAGCCGGCACGAATCAGCCACCACCGGCGCAGGATTGGCGCCGTGCGGTTCGCCCTGTCCGCCATGGATGGAATTGAAGTTAAGCGTGGCCGCGCGCGCCCCCGGCGGCTCGCACGGCATGGCGGTCAGGCGATGGGCGAGGCGCGGATAAAGCTTGTCTTCGACGCGGCCGAGAAACTGCCCCATGCCGCGAATGGCGCTGAGGCCGAGAAACGGCATCGAACCATGGCCGATGCGCCCGCGCATGTCGATTTCAGCCCACCACACGCCGCGATGACCCAGGCACACGCAGTCCGGGTTGAGCGGCTCGGGGATAATCACATGGTCAACGCGATCGGCGGCGAAATAGCCGTTGCGCGCCAGATAACCGACGCCGCCATACCCTCCCGTTTCCTCGTCGACAGTTGCCGAAATCTCTATGGCGCCGCTGTAGGCGATATTTTCAGCGATGATCGCCTCGATCGCCACCATTGCTGCGGCAAGGCCGCCTTTCATGTCACAGGCGCCGCGCCCGTAGACGCGCCCGTCCTTGACCGCGCCGGCAAACGGATCAACCGTCCAGCCATAGCCTGCCTCGACGACGTCGATATGGCCGTTGAAATGAACCGTCGGCCCGGGTGTGGCGCCTTCACGACGGGCCAGCAGATTGAGCCGCGGATAGGCGTCGCTGTCGCCGGGCGTGCCATGAGCGCGGATGTAATCAAGCGAAAAACCGAGTTTTTTCAGCCGCGCGCCGATAAAATGCAGGCAGGGCTCATAGGCGTCCCCGGGCGGATTGATGGTTGGGAAGCGGATAAGCGCCTGCGTCAGTGCCACGAGGTCGGATCGCAAGCCCTCGATGCGCGCAAACAGCCGCTCATGCCGCGTTTTGTCCATCGACCGCTGCGCCGTGGCCCCCTCGCTCATGTCAGCAAACGGCTGACCATGCGTGCCGTGTAATCCACCATGGGCACGATACGCGCGTAATTGAGCCGGGTTGGTCCGATGACGCCGATGACACCGACGATGTTGCGCTTGCTGTCGCGAAAGGGAGCGGTGACCAGCGAGGAGCCCGACAGGGAGAATAATTTGTTCTCTGAACCGATGAAAATGCGCACCCCGTCCGCCTGTTCGGTGGCGCTCAGCAATTGGACGATGTCCTTCTTGCGCTCAAGATCCTCAAACAGCAGGCGCACGCGCTCCAGCTCTTCGACCGCCTTGAGATTTTCAAGCAGATTGGCATGACCATGAACGATGAGAAGCGGCGCCTGCCCTTCCTGCGGTTCGGTCAGGCTGGCAAGGCCGGCCTCCACCACCTTCTTCGTCAGCTCATCGACTTCACGCTGCCGTAATTCCTGGAGCGATTCGAGATCATGGCGTACTTCATCGAGGCTTCGGCCGCGAATATGGGCATTGAGCCAGTTGGTGGCCTCGATCAACGCCGAGGCGGGCAATCCCGTCGGTATCGCCACCACGCGGTTTTCAACCGACCCATCATCGCTCACCAGCACCACCAGCGCCTTATCGGCTTCCAGACGGACGAATTCGACGTGACGGAACCGCGGGTTGGTCTTCGACGTCACCACCAGGCCGGCGCCACGCGTGAGGCCCGACAGCATCGAGGTCGCATCCGACAGAACGCCTTCCAGATTCTTGCTCGCCCCGGAGGTCTTGACCTGTGTCTCGATGCGCTCGCGCTCCTCGGGCCCAAGCTCGCCAAATTGCAGGATGCCATCAACGAATAACCGCAAGCCGAGATCGGTGGGCAGACGCCCTGCCGATGTATGCGGCGCATAGATGAGGCCGAGCGCCTCAAGATCCGACATGACGTTGCGCACCGATGCTGCCGACAAGGTGATCGCCAGGCTACGCGAAATATTGCGCGAGCCCACCGGATCACCCGTCGCCAGATAATCCTCCACCACACGGCGGAAGATTTCCCGCGCCCGCTCATCAAGGCGCGAAAGTTCAGCTATTGGTGGTGGCTTAACGATATCGGACGCCATGTCTGCCTGTCTGGCCTTCCCGTCGATGAAGGTATGGAGCGAGACCAAGTGTGGGCTCTTCCGCCATGAGTATCAAGCCGCGCTTGTTGTTGGTTGATGTCCAGTCTACACCGCAGCGATCATCACTGAAAGGATACGCCATGCGCCCGTCAAAACGCGCCCGCGATGAAATGCGCCTGGTCAGCCTGACGCGCGGCGTCGTTAAATATGCTGAAGGCTCGTGCCTTACCAAATTTGGTGACACGCATGTGCTGGTGACGGCCTCGCTGGAAGAGCGCGTTCCAGGCTGGCTCAAGGGGCGTGGCGGCGGCTGGGTCACGGCCGAGTATGGCATGCTGCCGCGGGCAACGGCGGAACGCAACCGGCGCGAGGCGGCGCAGGGCAAACAGGGTGGACGCACCCTTGAAATCCAGCGCCTCGTTGGCCGCGCCCTGCGCACCGTGGTTGACCTCCAGGCGCTGGGCGAGCGCCAGATTCTCATTGACTGCGACGTTCTGCAGGCTGATGGCGGCACCCGGACAGCGGCGATCACCGGGGCCTATGTGGCGCTGCGCGAATGCTTTGACTGGATGAAGGCGCGCAAGATGCTGCAGGCTGATCCCCTGCGCGATCAGGTGGCGGCGGTGTCCTGCGGCATTGTTGCTGGCGCGGCGGTGCTTGACCTTGATTATGCGGAGGATTCAACCGCTCATACCGACGCCAATTTCGTGTTGACGGGCAGCGGTGGCATCATCGAAGTTCAAGGCACGGCCGAGCGCGAGCCCTTCAGCGAAGCCGAGCTGATGGAACTTCTGCGTCTTGCCCGCCATGGCTGCACCGACCTCTTGCGTCTCCAGCGCGAGGCGTTTGCGTGAGCCGGCGCCTGATATCTGGCGATACGCTGATCATTGCGACGCATAATGCCGGCAAACTTGCCGAGATGGCGGAATTGCTTGCCCCTTTTGGCATCCTCACCCGTTCAGCCGGCGCCCTGCAATTGCCGGTGCCGGCAGAAACCGGCCATACCTTTGCCGAGAATGCCGGCATCAAGGCGCATGCGGCGGCCTCGGTTGCCGGCCTGCCGGCGCTTGCCGATGATTCGGGGCTGTGTGTCGAGGCGCTCGACGGCGCACCCGGTCTCTTTTCAGCCGATTGGGCGGGCCCCGACAAGAATTTCGCGACGGCCATTGCCCGGGTCGAATATGAGTTGCACCGGCGCAACGCGCGTAATCTGCGCGCCCATTTCGTCTCCGCGCTGGTTCTCGCCTGGCCGGATGGCAGCGAGGCATTGTTCGAGGGCCGTGTTCACGGAACGCTGGTCTTTCCGCCGCGCGGCGCGCTTGGTTTTGGCTATGATCCGATATTCCAGCCTGATGAGGACAACCGCACCTTTGCTGAAATGACCTCGCTCGAGAAGCACGGGCTGGAGGTGGCCCTGTCGCACCGCGCGCGCGCCTTCCGGCTTTTGGCCGCTGCCTGTCTCCACCAGCCCGAGGCAGTTTGAATTAGGCGGCGAAGCAGTTTAGGGCTTGACGCCATGAGCGCTGCTGATCCTGGCTTCGGTGTGTACGTCCATTGGCCGTTTTGCGCTGCCAAATGCCCTTATTGCGATTTCAACAGCCATGTCCGTCATCGCGCCATCGACCAGCCACGCTATGCACGAGCCTTGGCAAGCGATATCGCCGCCATGGCAGCCCTTGCGCCCGGCAGGGTCGTCACCTCGATCTTCCTGGGTGGCGGCACCCCATCGCTGATGGAGCCGGCAACGGTTGGCGCCATCCTTGAGGCTGTCGCTGCCCATTGGGCGGTTGATGGAAATGCCGAGATCACGCTTGAGGCCAATCCCTCATCGGTCGAGGCGGAGCGTTTTCGCGGCTATCGCGCGGCTGGCGTCAATCGCCTCTCACTTGGCGTGCAATCACTGGATGACAAAGCCCTGCAACGTCTTGGGCGCCTTCACAATGCGGCGCAGGCCATTGCAGCACTTGAGACCGCGCAGAGCGTTTTCAATCGCGTATCGTGTGATCTGATCTACGCCCGGCCCGAACAGACGGTGAGTGAATGGCGGGGCGAGCTGGCGCGCGCGCTGAAAATCGCAGGCGAGCATATTTCGCTCTATCAGCTCACCATTGAACCCGAGACGCCGTTTGCCGATCTCCATGAGCGCGGTCAGATCAAAATCCCGCTCGGTGAAGAGGCCCGCGCCTTTTATCAGGCAACGCAGGAGCTGACCGAAACCGCGGGCCTGCCAGCCTATGAAATTTCAAATCACGCCCGGCCCGGCGCCGAATCACGGCACAATCTGCTGTACTGGCGTTATGGGGATTATGCCGGCATCGGCCCCGGCGCCCATGCCCGCCTGCCGCTGGCAGGCACAGAAGAACGCGCCGTCTACGTCGGCGAGCGCCAGCCGGAAACCTGGCTCAACAAGGTCGAAACAGCCGGGCAGGGCTTCAGCGAATATGAGCGCCTCGATGGCGAGGCGCAGGCCGATGAAATGCTGCTGATGGGCCTCAGGCTGCGCGAGGGCATCGACCCGGCCCGCTACGAGCGCCTGGGCGGGCGCCCGCTCGACCCCGCCCGCATTGCCGGGCTGGTGGGACAAGGTCTGCTGCAGCGCGCCGATGACGGCAGGTTGATGGCAAGCGAGGACGGATTCATCGTCCTCGATGCCCTCATCGCCGATCTCGCTGTGTAGCGCACATGGCGATGTCGTTTAAACGCAATCTGCCCTAGGCCTTGAAGCGCGCGGCCACGACATCCCAGTTGACGAGCGTGTCCAGGACGGCCTTCACATGATCGGCGCGCCGGTTCTGGAAATCGAGGTAATAGGCGTGTTCCCACACATCGATGCCAAGAAGAGGTGTCATGCCGCGTCCGACCGGATTATTGCCGCCCGGCGTCGTGGTGATCGCCAGTTTGCCATCGCCATTTTGCACCAGCCACGCCCATCCTGAACCGAAGACGGTATTGCCGGCGGCGATCAGCGCTTCCTTCGTCTTGGCTAGGCCTTCGAGATCGCTGTCAATTTTTGCTGCCAGCGCGCCGGCGGGTGCCCTGGCGCCGCCCGGCTTGAACTGGTCCCAGTACAGTTCGTGATTGTAGCATTGGCCTGCCTGGTTGAGGATCGCCTGGTCGGCTGGAATGGTCGACGCCTTCTTCACCACATCGATGAGCGACATGTCGTTATAGTCCTTGCCCTGGGCAAGGCGATTGAGGTTGGCGTAATAGGCGGCGTGATGCTTGCCGTAATGAAGCTGCACCGTCTGCTGCCCGATCGCAGGGCTGAGCGCCGTGTCACTATAGGGCAGCGGTGGCTGGATGAATTTAGGCGTGCCCTGTGCCCGCACGAGACGCGGCATTGCAAGAGTGGCGGCGCTGGCCGCAAAAACGGCCAGCATGGCGCGGCGATGAATGGTCATTGGAACGTCCCCCGGGAAAAAACTTATGTTTGGTGGCCGACTGGTGTCGATTTGGCGCCAGGTCGCGCAAACCCTATTGCGCGACGGGCAAGCCTAGCCGATCTATTGATCCAGTGGAACGACGCAGGTGCAGGCATGGGTGAGGCACGATGAAGCAAGGGGCAGGCGGCAAGGGTGCCTTCCTTGATCGCGACGGCGTCCTCAATGTCGATCACGGCTATGTCAGCCGGACGGAGGATTTCGTCTGGGTTGAAGGCGCGGTGGCGGCCCTTCGCCGGCTCAAACAGGCAGGCTATGTCGTCATCGTCGTCACCAACCAGTCAGGGATTGGCCGGGGCTATTACAGCGAGGCGGATATGAACGCGCTGCACGCATTCATGAACGCCGAGCTCGCGCGTGCCGGCGCCAGGATTGATGCCTTTTATCATTGCCCGTTTCATCCCGAGGCCGAGATCGCCGCCTGGCGCGCCGCCGATCACCCCGACCGCAAGCCCAATCCCGGCATGATCCTGCGCGGGTTGGCTGATTTTTCACTCGATCCGCGGAAATGCTTCCTCATCGGCGATCGCGAGAGCGATATCGAGGCAGCGCAGCGCGCCGGGATTGCCGCCTGCCAGTTCACAGGCGGCAATCTCGATGATGTCGTCGCAACGATCCTGTCAGATCAGCCTTCCTGAAGGCGTCAGGCCGCCGCACCGGTGCCGATCGGGCAGGAAACGCCGGTGCCGCCGAGGCCGCAATAACCCTGCGGATTCTTGGCGAGATATTGCTGATGATATTCTTCGGCGAAATAGAATGTCGGCGCCGCGCCGAGTTCGGTGGTGATCGGACCATAACGCTTGGCCGCAAGAGCCGCCTCGAAAGCCCGCTTGCTGCTCTCGACAGCCTCGCGTTGCGCCGGCGTCGTCCAGTAGAGCGCCGAGCGATACTGCGTCCCCATATCATTGCCCTGACGCATGCCCTGTGTCGGGTCATGATTTTCCCAGAAGCATTTCAGCAGGGCCTCGAAGCTGATTTTTGACGGGTCATAGACCACCAGGACGGCCTCCGTATGCCCCGTCTGCCCCGAACACGCTTCGTGATAGGTGGGGTTCGGCGTCGAGCCGCCCGCATAGCCAACAGCGGTGACATAGACGCCCTCGCCAAGCTGCCAGAATTTGCGCTCGGCCCCCCAGAAGCAGCCCATGCCGAAAATCACCGTCTCGCACCCCTCGGGATAAGGCCCTTTCAGCGGGTGACCGTTGACAAAATGACGCTCGGCGGTGGCCAGAGCCGCCGCACGCCCGGGCAGAGCTTCGGAAGCGGTGGGAATCGACACTTTTTTGCGCAGGCTGAACATCGAACTCTCCAAAGTTTGCGACAGAAGGGGTATCGGAACGGATAATGATCGGACAACGCGGCGCCGGCTGCAACCGGCCTATTCGAGAACATCGCGGCGCGGGCGCCCGATCCGCAGGAAAAGAAAGGCAAAAATCGCCAGGATCATGACGGTGGGCATCCTCAGGATTGTCGTCATGGCGGGGTTCCACAGCAGAGGATGGACATTTTTTTCCATCACCACCTGGAGCGCTGTCAAGGAACCGGCATGGATCTGGAACCAGGTTTTGGCAAGCGACGTCCACACCAGCGCGCTTGCCGCAATCGTGCGCGTCCCGTCGATGACCAAAGCGACAATTGCCGCCGCCAGCAGCCAGAAACCGATAAAGCGAGACGTTCCGGCGATCATGTGGCGGCGTCTGATGTTCCGGTCAGTGTCAGGACAAGGCCAAGCGCCCGGCGGGTAAACCCCAATTCACCATGGGGGCGGCTCACGCGCAAGCCACGATCGGGTGAGCCAGCCCGGCGACACCGGTGAGCGGCACCGCGCCTTGCATTAATCTTCGGTCTCTCGGATCGCCGTTTGATTTTTCCGCGCCACCGGCCTAACAACGCCAGCTTGCGGAGAGGTGGCCGAGTGGTTGAAGGCGCACGCCTGGAAAGTGTGTGTACGGGAAACCGTACCGCGGGTTCGAATCCCGCTCTCTCCGCCATTATCCTATCGCAAACTCCAAAACCTGTGCCTCCGCGCTCGAAATTCCTTTTGTGTTCAAAGGGGTTTGCGGGACGGAACCGAACCTTGGAGACCGACCGGGCGGTGGCCTCCAGTC